>NZ_JASITC010000022.1:0-29938 GCF_030063405.1 Rhodococcus sp. H29-C3
CCACGAGACGAAAACCACAGTGGAACAAGTCGATACCCGAGATCGGCCGAACAATCACGCCCACACCCCACCCGATACCACGCAACACGATTCAGACCGAGCGAGTCAGCGCATCGGTGCATTCAGGCTTAGTGTGGCGGCGATGCGGTCGCGAGTGCGTTCGTAACCGCGATCTTGCGTCCGTCGGAAATCCTGAGCAGCCAGCATGGCGAGCGCGATGAGGCATAGCCCGACCACTGTTGCCAGGGTGTAATCATCGAAGATGCCGGCGAAGAATGTTACGCCGCCGACGATCAGGCACAGCAGAGCCCGCAGTACGTCGAGTATCGGCAGTTGCTCCTGGTAGGTCTGTTCGGCGGTTTTGTAGGCATCGACGGTTTCGTCGGTGGGATTGTCGAGCAGGTTCTGTCGTGCTCGGTTTCGTTGTGCTCGTGCGGAGATGATGTTCATGACGGTTGTTTCCCCCTGCGATTTGGCGTCGTAGTGACTGTGATGATGCCAGGTGGGTACGACGGATACTCTCGGTCGCACCCACCTGATGTGCGGGTTTCAGCTGGTGAGCTGTTTGCGTGTGGTGGTTTCTATCCTCCCCACACCAGAAACGAGAGGATCTGCGCTACTCCCTCGGTCCCGGGCGGACTGTCGTCGGCGAGGATGGACGTCGATACGCGAGCAAGTGTGGTCGAGGCGGTCGTCATCGGTGGGCCTTTCCGGCGCGGTGGATCGAGGATGGGGAGATGGACTGCACGGTCAGGAGCAGGCGCACCTGGTCGGCGTCGAGCACGACCGGGTAGGCGCAGCTGTACCAGGCACCGGGCGAGTCGATGATGGCGGTGACCTCCACCCGGCCGGCGGGGGCAATGCGGTAGCCGAGGATCTCGGCGATTGCGCCTTTGAAGTGCGGGTCGAGCGAAACAAGCTTCATACCAACTCCTTTGAGTGCGCGATGAGCTATGGCGTTCGCGGCGAGGGTGGTGGTCACAGGTGCTCCAAGGTCCAGGTGATGATGAATCCGGCGTCGTAGGTTTCGAACTGCATTCGGTAGCGGCTACCGGGCAGCGCGAGCGCCCATGCCTGCTGCGAGCACGCGCACTCGCGCACGGGATCGTGGTGCTGTACGTGCGGTGCGTCCAGGTACTTCTCCCCCGGTGTGATGCCGCGTTGCGACCACGGGGCACCGTCCGGGGACGGATAGATGCCGGCGTCGATGGAGCCGGGTGCAACAGTTGCGTCGATCGAGTACGCGGCTCGATAAATACGCACGAACACCAAGGCGGGGGCGGCGTCTACAACGCTGATGTTGTCGGTGATCGGCGGTAGACCTGCGCCGGTGTGGGGCGCGGCGGTTCGGGTGATGCGGATCGACATTCTCGGGTCTCCTGGCTGAGTCGGATCTGGTTCGGAAGTTCAGGCGAGGACGGTGTCGCGGCAGCGGGCGCATTCCCAGCCCGCCTTTTCGGGCGTGCACGTTCTGCGTTCTTCGCAGAGCCAGCACACCTGGCCTCGTTTCGGGGTCGAATCTTGTTCTGGTGCAGCAGTGTTTGCAGCACGGGCGCGGTACTGCGCGAGCACGCCGGCATCGCGGGCATCGAGTTCGGCAACGATCTGGGCCGGATCGCCTACGTGCCTGTCGTTCGTGCGGAGCATCCCACCGAAGGCGGTCCGGCAGGTGGTGCATACGTCGCCAGGTATGGCAACCGGGGCGAGGCAGCCGGGTAGTGCACATGCGGTGAAAAGCTCTCCCTGCCAGAGGGAGTCGGTCGATTCGGTGCGCGTCGTGGACATACGTTTACTATACAGCGTTACGCTGTAACGTCAAGAGATCGGTGGTTTTTTTACAGCGTAGGGCTGTATGGTCGAGGTATGTCGACTCCAAGAATCGCACTGCCCACCGGAGGCCGTGATGGCTGAAGAACTGTCATTGCCCGAGGTGCTGGCGCTGATCGAGCACAAGCTACCCAAGCCCATCAAAGCCTCGACGTGGCGGTCCTACGTCGCACGTGACCAGGCCCCGAAACCGGTGCGTTACCAAGGACGTGAGCCGTTGTACGCGGCCGAGGAAATCGAGAAATGGATCGCCGAGCGCCCAGGTCGGGGCGCTCGCACGGACTTACGCAACTGACATATCGCACGTCCCGTTCGTCAACGATTCCTGACCCCGCGCGGGCGCGAGGCAACACATCGACGATGCGAAACGCGGGTCACATTCTGCTCCCCTCCCGCGAGAGCCAGTTCACGATTGCATTCGAAGTCGCCGATCCCACTGACCTCGTTCTCGAAGTCAGCCCGGGACAGTACCGAGATGCGATCTTCACGAACTGACCTGCTGGACAACTGAGAAAGGCCCCGAACATCACTGGGATGTTCGGGGCCTTGCCAATTCACCTGTCAGTCGTCGGACATGCTCTCGTACGCAGCATCGGGGGTGATGTTGCCTACCGCGGCTTGTTCCACAGCAGTGAGAATGTGGCCGCAGTCGGCGAGGAAGGTCAGGTAGGTGTCGATGCCGACCATTCCGCGATAGTGCTTGGAGGAAAACCGCCAGTAGTCCTTGGCGTCCTGGGGACCGGTGAGTCGGGCCTCGAAGGCGGTGAGCACGCGGGCCAGCAGTAGAACCTCGGCGCGAGTGGCGGTGGCGGTCTCGACCTTCCGTGCGGCTTCGCGCAGCGGTGAGCCCATGATGTCGCTGTAGCGTTCGGCGCACTTGGATTCGGTGAACACATCACCATGGGCGGCCAGGACGACGACGATGAACTTGGTGGCGTTCTTCGGGGCCGCCTTACCGGCCAACAAGCCTGTGAGAAAAGTGCGTCGCACTTCAGTGGCGGTGGCTCCAGCTCGGTTGAGGGCCTTGACCTTGCGTCGCTCTTCGCGTTGGGTCTCGATACGTTCGGCTTCCGCTTGTGCCGCTGCTCGCTGCGATGGCGAGAGCCCATCCGCACCCTCGGTATCGCCGCCGGCGATACGTGCTGCGAGTTCGGGGGCAAGGGTCAGTCCGGTCTCGGCGCGGTGATCGTGGCGCAGGAAGAATTCGTAGCTCCAGACGGGGGTCTCCTCGACCATGTCGGCGTGCACCGTCCCTTCTTCGGCTTCGGCTTCTTCGTCGCCCTCGGTGTCGAAGTCGATGTCGTCCTCGTCGACTTGATTGCGGGTCTTCTTGTCGACCCACACCGATCCGCTAGCGCACACGTAGACATGCCACAGGTGCGGCGTTTGCTCGGGAACATCGGCCGGGACCGCGTCTTGGTCGCCGCTGCGCAGATCCGCCAGGGAGAACCAGTCCCCTGCCTTGGTGGACGGTTCGTCGTGCAGCAGGGTGAATCCGCGTGCGGTGTACTCGGCGGCGGCGGCGCTTGCCTCTGCTCGTTCGTCTATACGGCGTTCGAGGTTTCTCAGCTGGTACTCGATGCCGTATCCGCGCTCGATGACCTTGTCGATGGCGTCGGTGACCCACGGCTGCCCTTGGGCGGCGTCTTCGAGGTCCGCGAGCAGCGCAGCTCCTTCGAGGGTGAGCTGGTGGTCGTCGAGCTGGCGTCGGGCGCGTTCGGAGCGTCCTGCCCGACCGGCCTTGTCGGCGTAGTCCTTGCGGACGTGCAGTGCGGTGGCGACTTGTGAGGCGTTGAGCCCCAGATCGAAGAGTCCGGCGACTGCGGCGGCGCGTTGGCTTTTGGTGAGGTCTTCGCGGTGATCGTTGGCCACGACCTGCGCGGTGATCCGTTCGATGCCCGCTGCGCGCTCGTCGGCGCTCTCCTCCCGCACCAGGACGGGGATCGTGGCGAGGCCTGCCTCGCGAGCAGCGAGGGTACGTTCCCTCGAAGGTCTGGGCGTGTTGCGGGTCGATATCACTCTTGCCGGGGTTACGTTCGAAAAGTGCCCTCTGCGGACGCTGTTTCCGATAGCACGTCGAACTGCTCCGAGTGGTGGTTGTACTGGACCACTCGTGGTGTCGACGTGCCGGTCGGGTTCGACGACATGCTCGATGGGTGGGTGAATGTCGATGCCCGCGAACGGGCGCTGGGTGTCGAAGAGGCCACGCCGATCTTGATCGACCCCGCCGGTCGGGTCGATCCGCGGCTGGCGAGGTTCTTTCGTCGGTCCCGGTTTGCGTTTCTCGCTGAGGGAACACGACAGTCGTATGTGAAGGACTATCGACTGTTCTTCACCTTCCTGTGGCGACGCGGAAAGTACTGGGATCAAGCCGATTACGACGACATCGACGACTACGCAGCGTGGCGACGCCGGTCGGCGGACAACCCGCGGCCGGTCGGTGGAGCCAAGTGGGCTCGGGAGCTCGCCGCGTTCAGGTTGCTGTTCGACTGGGCTGTGGTCTCCGGCGCGGTGGAGCGTAGCCCGGTGGCGACACACACCGTGCGCCGCCGTGACGGCACTATGGTCGAGGTGGCCGCCAATCGACCGAAGGACGTTCGGGTCGCCAACGTCAAATGGGTAACCCCTCGCACCTACCGGCTGTGGCGCGACATTGGGTTGCGCGGCTACTCCGGTGATGGTCTGCCGGAGCCGGGCTGGCGGGGCCGCAACGATGGCCGCAACGCTGCCTTCGCGGATCTGTTGTTCGACAGCGGACTTCGTCTGCGGGAGGGCGGTTGCTTGCTCACCGTCGAAGTTCCGGTCCCGATGACCGGACAAGTCTATTGCGAGGGATCGGTGGCCGCGGCGATCGCGAAACGTCGTGAACGCAGTTTTTACGTTCCCGCGGCAACGCTAGGCTCGATCGCCGGCTACATCGCCACGACCCGACGTCAGGCGATCGGCCGTGCGCAGCGGGCGGGTCGATACGAGCGGCTAGCGGGAAAGCTGATCGTGACCAAGGTGGCCGCGGGACAGCGCCGACTGGCGTGGGAAGACGGGTTGGGGCGCCGCGGCGAGTTCCCCGTCACCGCGATCGACGAGCGTCAGCGGCGGCGCCTGTTCGTGCACGGCGATGAGGGGCTCGAGCCCTTGCAGTTGTGGCTCACCGATGGCGGCTTGCCGATGGACTACCGATCCTGGGACGCGGTGTTCGCAGCAGCCAATGCCCGGTGCCTGCGGTGGGGAAAGCCGATCGGCATCACTCCGCACAGCTGCCGGCACTCCTTCGCACTGAAGATGCTGGTCACACTGCAGCGTGGCCTCGATTCCCGGTATGGCCTGGACAAGGACGATCGCGATCACCTGCGCAGCGTCTACGGGAATGCGTTCACTTTGGTCAAAGACCTGCTTGGTCATCGGAGTGAGCAGACAACCCGCGATATCTATCTCGAGCCGCTCAACGGTCTGCGCCTGGGAATGATTTTGGATGGCAGCGACGACCTGAGCGAGGTGCTCGCGCGAGTCGCCGCGGCCACAGACCGGGTCGTCGATACCGGACCCGGCGACGAGAAGGAGCGCTAGCGTGGCGGGCCGGCATCAGGGCACGGCGGCGCTGCCCGACGCGCAGTATCGACGGCCGGCCTCGTTGGACAGCACCGGCCTGGTGGCGACTCTGTGGTCCGAAGACGGAACCAACGCAGGTGTTTTCGACTTCACACCGCTGCCGGGCAGCCTGCAGTTGCGGCAACAGTTCGCAGCGGCGTTCGACCGCAAGATTGGGCCGTCAGGCCAGTGGCGTTCGTGGGATACCTGCTATGGCGGCTATCTAAGTGTTCGGCTGCTGCTGCGCGGATTGGCTGTTTTGGAACAACCGCCGGCGTGGATCGGACAGATCACCCCCGCTGTGTGGGTGTCCTGGCGGATGTCTCTTCCTCCGTCCGCTGGAACTCGCCACCACCTGATCGCGCTCCGATCGCTGCTCTTGCAGGCACCCGCGCTTGCCCCCGAGACACGCGAGGTCATTGATCGGCGCATCGAGCCCGCACCACCTCCGACAGAGATCGCCTACACCTATCAGGAGTATCTGCGTATCCGCTCGGCCGCCGCGACCGTGTTCAACAGCGCCGTAATTAGAATCCGGGACAACCGCGAACACCTACGTCGCTGGCGGGCAGGCGAGTTCACGGCGGCAAGCAATGATTGGTTGATCGGTGAAGCCCTCGATTGTGTGGCCCGCACGGGTGAGGTGCCGTTGCTCGAACACGTCAGCGGCTGTCGGCGACCCTCGCGCCGCCATACCGCTGTCCTCGGCGGGCTGGCACCGGAAAAGACGTGGGGCAGGCTGTTCCTGAGCCGCAGTGAAGTATTCGCGGCGGCGATCTTGCTGGTGGCCAGCGAGTCGTGGAACAAGTCTGTGTTGCACCGGATGCAGGTCCCGCAGGCGCACGCCCCGGCCCTCGCCGACGACGTCGATGTCTACACCGTCCAGCTCGACAAGCCGCGTCGCCCGGTGCGGCTGCGGCACACCAGCTCCAACCTCCTCGACAACGGTCCGGGCAGTCCGGGACGATTGCTGCACCGCGTCGTCGAAGCCACCGAACCAGCCCGAGAGGCGCTGGCAGTGCTGGGACAACCCACTGACCGGTTGTTGGTCTACCGCACCGCGTGCCCGTCGCGCCGCGGTCAGGAATTCGGATTCGGCATCAGCAAGAGTGTGAAGGTCGGAACCGTCGAATCGGTGAGCCTACGACGATTGCGGCGCACCGTGCAGGTGCTGATCCGCAAAGAACCGTCCCAAAACACCCAACAGGTCCACGACACGGTCTACATGCTGCGAGATCCAGCCAGCCAACACGACGCCGGCGAGACGATCGCCCGGGGACTCACCGACGCCGCCGAACACGCCCACCTGGTGGGTGCGATGCGGCTCGTCCTCGGCAACGACGCCCAGGCACTGGTCGAGTTATCCGACGATCCCGCCCTCGCCGCAGCCATTGCGCGCGGCGACCTCGACACCGCCACCGCGGCCTGCACCGATTTCACCCACAGCCCGCACAACGATCCAGGCCTGCCGTGCACCGCGTCATTCCTGCTGTGCTTGGCATGCCCGAACGCGGTCGCCACCCGCCGGCACCTGCCACGCCTGGTCCACCTGCACGACGGGCTAAACGAACTGCACGCCGTCCTGGACACCGCTATGTGGGATCGGCACTGGCAGCAGCACTTTGCCCGGATCTCGGTGCTTTTGGAGACCCATACGACTGCAGCCGAACGATCCGAGGTCCGCGCCCGGATCACTGATTCGGACCGCACCACCATCGACCGGCTGCTGCGCAGGACATTGGACGCATGACCACCGCTCACGCCTCGGCAACCGACGCACCCCGGCCCCGGCGGGCGCGCGACGCCGATCCGTACCTCGAGCCGCATCGACTGCCCGAGACCTACGGCGGTGAGGCTGTGTCCCGGTTCGGCGACCTGCGGTGGGATCTTTCGCCGTTGAACACCAATGACCACCAGGTGCACGATTGTCTGAACTGGCAGCTGTTCCCGCTGCCGTTGCGGGAGTCGTTTCGACGCGCCGGGTGGGCGTTGGTCAACCTTCCGACCCCCGACGCGCTGTTGGGGAGCCGAACTGCCCGCAGACGAAAGTGGCCGCACCCGGCCTCGATGCGCAACGTTGTCGGCCAATGGTGCCAACTCGCACAGTGGCTACTCGCCCGCAATATCACCGAACTCGAGGCACTGACCGTCGACGACCTCACCGACTACGCCGTCGAGGTCGGGCGTCTCAATATCTCCACCTCGACGGCGGTCAATCGCCTCGCCGCCGTAACTTTGCTGTGGGCGTTCGCGTCACATCTGCCGCCCGGCGACCGCATTCCGAAGCCGCCGTGGCACGCCGAAAGCATGCGGGACTACCTGCCGCGGACTAACACCGCCAACGAAAACGGCACGCACCCCATTCATCCGGCGGTGATGTCGCCGCTGCTGATCTGGGCGATGCGGTTCGTCGACGACTTCGCCGACGACATCCTCACCGCCTGGCTCGAACACCAAACACTCATGAGACAGATCACGCCCCACGCCAACCCCACCGCATCGGCCACGCTGCGGAAGCTGGTCGAACAGTACGCAGTCGAGAATCGGCCGCTGCCCGGCCGCATCCACGACGGGCACCCCGTGCTCGCGGTCTCTCACCTCGCTGGCCGCGCACACGCCAGCAAAGAGCAGGCCAGCTACGCCGTTCGAACCTACGGATCACACCTACCCGTGGCGGACCAGTCACCGCTGCGATGTCCCATCCAGGGGCGCCTGGACGGGCGAGCGTGGATGGAACACATCAACTTTCACGACGCCCCGCGGCTCATGCACCGACTGTCCACGGCATGCCTGATCATCATCTTGTACCTAACCGGGATGAGGCCGGGCGAAGCACTCGAACTGCGAGTCGGGTGTTGCCCAGAACCCGGGACCGACGGCACCGGCCCCCGCGGCTACCAGCTCCACGGCAACTACTTCAAAGGCGCCCGCGACAGTGACGGCAAACATGTGATGGGTGGGCTTCCCCGAGACAGGCCGTGGACTGTGATCCCGCCGGTGGTCCGCGCGGTACGTGTGTTGGAGCGAATGGCGGACGGACCGTTACTCTTTCCCGCGAAAACTGCCTGGGCCGCGCCGACGTCGGGTTCGCGCAAGCGGAGCGGAGAAGCACTGACCTGTCAGGGCGCCAACGCCCGGATCGTGGCCTTCACCGCATGGCTCAACGACTATTCCGCCCGCACCCGCCCCGCCGAATCCATCCCCGACGATCCGCACGGCCCGGTTCGCGTGAACCGCTTCCGACGCACCCTGGCCTGGCACATCGCCCGCCTGCCCGGTGGGCGCGTCGCTCTGGCCCTGCAGTACGGGCACCTGCGCCCGTCCACGGTCACCGACGGCTACGCCGGACGAGCCCGCGACGGACTACGCCGCATCCTCGACATCGAAACCGCACGAGCGATGGCCGACTACCTCGACATCGTTGCCGATCGCCTCCACCGCGGCGAACACGTCTCCGGACCTGCCGCCCGCCGGCTGATCAGCGCCGCCACCGAAGCCCAGCTCCGGTTCGAGGGCATGTTCTTGACTCCCAAGCAGGCAAAGGCGCTGCTCGACGCCCCAAAGTTCCTTGTCTATGACAACCCCGAGTCGTTCCTCACCTGCAACTACGACCCCGCCAAATCGCTCTGCCACCCCAGCCGTGACCCACTGCCCGGCACGTTGAAGACACCGGCGATTGACCGGTGCGATCCGGCCTGCGCGAACGTCGCGCGTACCGATGCCCACATCGCCGCACTGCGCGGCGAGATCGCCCGCCTCCGCGACGAAATCGTCGAGCCGGCAACCCCGATGCCACTGCGTGAACGCCTCGGCCAACGAGCAACGCACCTGAACAAACTTGTCGAGCAGCATGAGCGGACCCGCCCCACCGACCACGAGGAGTCTGACGGTGACCGATGAGGACGACCGGCGTGCTATCACCGCTGCCATGCAACGATTGTTCGCAGGAACACCGCTGCGCTCATCAGGCAAGCTCGACATTGTCAGCCTCGCGCAGGAAGCCGGGGTCAAGCGAAACAAGCTGACGCACAGACATACCGACCTCAAGGACCTGTTCTACGCGCAGCGAGAGAACCACAACCGCATCCCCGATAATGAGGTCAGGCTCCGCGAACAGATCGCCGACCTGGAGCAGTACAACCAGACACTACGAGACGAACGCGACCGCTACCGCCTGACCAGCGAGACGTTCGCTCGGGCGCTGCACGTACTAACCGTCGAGAACGACAATCTCCGCCGCGACCCACCCCAGCAATCGCCGCACCGGTCAAGCCGCCCCAGCCCCCCGCGACTCATCGAACACCTCGAACCTTAACCTGGATACACCGATTTGGTGACAGCTGAACGCGCACCATACGCGAAATGACCTGTAGTGGTGAAAGAATTGAACTTCTCACAGAAACAATTCGGCCACGACGAAGGGCATCTCGCAGATGCAACTATCTCACACCCATCCCGTCACCGCGGCACGCTTCGACGACCCGAATCTCGTGTCGTGTGGCGGGCTGGTTCCGATCATGGCGTTGGCCGAACAATCCGGACTCCTCACCCTCGCCGATCAGCATCTATCGGTGCCGACCGACAAAGGATCCAACGCCGGCCGCAAGATCGGATCGCTGGTCGGGGGCATGATCGCCGGCGCCGACTCCATCACCGACCTCCACCGGATCCGCCACGGAGCGATGGGCATCCTCTTCGACTGCCCCCTAAGCACCCTCGACGCTGGGTTCGTTTCTGCGAAAGTTCACTTCCGGGCACGTCCGACAACTCGATGCCGTCGGATCCCGCTTGTTGCACTCGCTAGCCGAACAGACTCCGGTGCTCGCGGGCTTGAGCACCGAACGAGTACTCATCGACATTGATGACACCATCATCGAAGTGCACGGTCACAGCAAACAAGGTTCCGGATACGGCTACTCCGGGGTCCGGGGCCTGAATTCGCTGATCACCACAGTCAGCACCACCACTGCCGCCCCGGTGATCACCGGCCAACGCCTCCGCAAAGGATCGTGCGGGTCCGCGCGTGGCGCGAAACGGATGATCGCCGACACCCTCGCAACAGTGGAACGACTCCGGGCCGTAGCAGACACGGCACCGACACCGACAAACACAGCAGCACAAGCATTGTCGAAGCCAGTGGTACGCGCCGACTCAGCAAATTACGGATATCCGAGCATCGGAGCTGCTCTGCGTGGCGGCGCTGACGTCTCGATCACCACCGGCCTCAACTCGGTGACCCGGGCAGCCATCGCCACCATCACCGACGATGCCTGGACGGCCATCGAATACACGAACGCACTCTTCGACGAGGACACCCAGCACTGGATCTCCACCGCCAAAGTCGCCGAAATACCGTTCACCGCATTCGCCTCCCAGAAGAAGGCCCACCACGTTCCCGGCCGGCTGATCGTGCGGCAAATCCCGGACCTGCGCCCAAAAAAAAGACCAAGGCCAACGGCAACTCTTCGACGTTTTGGCGATTCCACGCGTTCTTCACCACCACCGACCCCGCCGAACTCGGTACCGTCGCCGCCGACAAACTTCACCGCGGCCATGCGATCATCGAACAAGTCCACGCCGACCTCAAGGGCAGCGCCCTCGCCCATCTGCCCTCAGGGCGTCATGCAGCGAACGCTGCCTGGCTGGTCTGTGCGGTGATAGCTTTCAATCTCACCCGCGCCGCCGCAACTCTGACCGGTGACCCGACCCTGGCGAAAGCAACCACCGCCACCATCCGCGACAAAATCGTGACGGTACCCGCGAGAGTCGCATCCTCTGCCCGGAAACGAACGCTGCACCTCCCATCGAACTGGACATGGGAACAGTCATGGAAAAGGCTGTTCAGCAGCATTTTTGGCCAGAATGAACCGATTCTGTCCTAACGCATTCTTCCCTGCCCACCCACAAGATGAAAAACACAGTGGAACAACCCGACATCGAGGTCGGATGATCACCCACACCTACATCCACGTCCCAGTCTTGCAACGGAACTCACAACGCGTCAACCAGTTCATCGGTGCATTCAGGTTTAAGCGCGTGCGGCTCACAACCGAGAACGCACACGCGCTCTACCGGAAGGTTGGATTCGCGCCGTTCCCGGACCCGCACAAACTCATGATCTTCGGCGGGGCGTCACTCGCGGCGAATGGCTGAAGTAGTTCGAACAGCCGGTCGTCCGCCGCTCGCGTGTAGTGCGGCTCGCGTGCGAGATTGGACGGCCAGGCCTGCGGCGATCATGGGTTCGGTGGACCGCAGGCTGCGGCACAGCACGAATGCGCCCTCGAGACTCGTCAAGCAGCACATGGCCAGACTCCGGCACTCATCGTTCGGTAGACCGGTGTCGGCGAACCACTGCGTGAGACCGTCGATCCAGCCGGTGAACACGACTTCCGTTGCCAGACGCAAGCGTTCGTTGGTACTGGCCACCTCGAGTGCAATGGTTTCGATAGAGCACGCTTCGGTGTAGTCGAGCTCGACCAACCTGGCGGCCGCTGACGCGAAGATGTCCGGTATCCCCTCGACGATGTCGGTGACCGCAGCCAGCTGCCCGGCCACGAGCAGGCCGTAACGCACCCCCTCGGCGTGAATGACTTCTTCGCTGATCTGTTCCTTGCCGCCGGGAAAATGGTGATAGATCGAACCGAACGGGGCATTGGCTGCTGCAGCGATCTGCTTGAGTCCGGTTGCGGCCATCCCTTGACGCCGGTACAGCTCGGCAGTCGCGTCGAGGATGCGGGAGCGAGTGTCCGTTGCCATCGATACCTCCCTTGCGTCCAAAGATCACCCACTGTACCTTCGGATTCACTAGAACGATCTATCTAGCGAGGATGCCATGCTGCGTGTTGACCTGCCGGCCGGACCGATCGACTACCTCGACACCGGCGGCGACGGCCCGGTACTGGTGTTCGGACATGGTCTGCTTATGAACGAAAGTCAGTGGCGCAAGGTCACTCCGCTACTCGGTGGGTATCGCTGTATCGCACCGACTCTGCCTTTGGGCGCGCACCGCAGCCCGATGCGAGCGGACGCCGACCTGACACAGCGAGGCATCGCAAGGATCCTTGCGGATTTCCTCGACGCGCTCGACCTCACCGATGTGACCGTGGTGCTCAACGACGCAGGCGGCGGGCAATTCATCGTGTCCGACGGCCGTGCGGATCGGGTCGGACGTCTGGTTCTCGCGTCATGCGAAGCGTTCGACAACTTCCCACCGCTGCCCGCCCGCCCGGCCGTCGCACTCTGTCGGCTTCCCGGCGGCACCGCCCTGTTCCTACGACTTCTGTCCACGAAGTTCGTGCGCCACAACAAGCTCGCGTGGGGCGGGCTGAGCAAGTACGGCATACCCGACGAGGTGCTCGACGAGTGCTTTGCGCCGGCAACGCGCAACGCAGAGATACGCCGTGACCTTCGCAAGTTCAGCACTGGAACTCCGCGACGAAAGACTCTGCGCACGTGGGCCTCTCAGATGTCGCGTTTCGACAGGCCGGTACTGGTCGTCTGGGCGACCGAAGACCGGATGATGCCCTTGGCCCACGCACACCGGCTCCTGAAGCTGTTCTCCGACGCGCGTCAGGTGCTCATCGACGACTCGTGGACATTGATCCCCGAAGACCAACCCGAAAAATTCGCAGCGGCGTTACGCGAGTTCATCCCGATCCAACCCGGTATCCGCGAGTGACAGAGCATCCCACCATCGCCGAGCCGATCAACGCCCTTGTGCGCATATTGTTACGAAGTCATGAACGTCGGCGCACATCGACGGGTCGACGAGGAACCGGGCTTTGGGGTGTTCGATGAGGAACGTCGTCATCGCTATGCACAGTTGTCGAGGGGCGCACTTCAGGAACCAGCAAGGTCGCTGTGACGCTACGGACTCAAGAAATTTGCAGCGTCGACCGGCGTCTAAAGGTAATGCGTCCGCCTGCGTCAGCGACCAGCTGTAGCGGCGGGCATCCGATCGAGGACGGCTCTGTATGTCGAGTAGCCCTTTCATCGTTCTGCGGTCAGTCTAGGCGGCCGAACCAGCCTCCACCGCGCAGACCCGCTCCTCCCAGGCCCTGAGACGGAGGCGGTGCCGTCCAGAGGCGTCCCAAGACCGAATTTCGAGACTCCGCCGAGCCGGTAAATCGCCAGTGAATATTCTTCTAGTGCAGACCCAAATCTTCCTCGAATGCGGCTTCTTCAAGCCTACGTTTAATGGTATTCATGAAGTGGCCCGCATCGTCTCCGTCGACCAGTTGACGATCGAAAGTCAGCGGTAGAAATGCCATTGAACGGATTCCGATGAACTCGTTGCCGTCGCTGGCGATCACAACGGGCCGTTTGACGACTGCACCTGTACCGAGCATTGCCAATTGGGGCGGCAGCAGGATCGGTGTGTCAAACAACGCGCCCGCGCTACCGATATTTGTGATTGTGAATGTGCTGCCTCCCATCTCATCTGGCTTCAGGCCACCTGTGCGGGCACGGTTGGCGACGTCGGCGATGGCTCGGGCTAGCCCGGCAAATGACAGATTGTCGGCGTTGTGGATGACGGGTGAAAGCAATCCCTGCTCGGAGTCCACCGCAATGCTCAGGTGGACGTGTGATTGGTACGTAATGTCCCCAGTCGCCGAATCGTAAGAGGCGTTGATGTTCGGATGCACGCCCAGCGCTTCGACTGCCGCTTTCGCAAAAAATGGCAGGAAGGTCAGCTTCACACCTTCTCTTTCGGCGAACGCTTCCTTAGCACGCGATCTCAGGGTTGCGACCCTAGTGAGGTCAACCTCGCATTGCTGGGTCTGCTGTGCGGTAGCCCGCAGTGCGTCCAGGGTCTTAGTTGCGATGATTCGACGAATGCGAGTCATCTTCTGCGTGGTGCCTCGAAGGTCCTGCAGTTCGGGATCCCCTTCCGCTTTGCCGGCAAGGGCAGTTGCTGGTGCGGCAGGAACTGAGGAGGCCATCGTCATTGACTCTCTAACTACTCGGCGGATCTAAAAATGTTGATCGTAAAGATGCTGCGCGCTATCCAGCAGTGAGTCAAGCGCTGGGTAATGACCTGATGCTCTACGTCATTGAGGTCGATCGGGTGCGGAGTGTTGGCCGATGTCGATCGAACGGAAGAAACGTATCTGCTGGAAATTTGGGCCACGGGCCCCGAAGACGAGATCGGCGACGGCACCGAGGACCGCACCCGACGTTGCTGCGATAACGGGGACAGCTAAGGTCTACGCGCCCTGCCATATCGCCCAAATCGTCTCCGCGACAGAGACTCCTGATTAGACGAGGATGATCGAATCCGAAACACGCCCACTCAGTGTTCATCGTTCAGTGGGTCACAGTGGCAGGTCCCCGATAGTAGGACCACCGCGTTCTGATATGTAGGTAACTGTCAAGTGGGCGCACGGGAAGGTCACCCCGCGTGGTTGGGGCTCACGGTCGGGGTGACCTTCCTTTTGTGGCGTGATCGTGGCGCGGTCGTGCCGGGGCAGTCGAGTTCTCGACGGTGGTGTCGGACTGATATACGCGGGTTGGGTACCGCTGGGCAGTGTTCGACATCGGTGGCGTTTGCTACTGGTCTAGAGTCGTGCGTCGCTTCATGCTGTTGAAACATGTTGCGGCACATAGAACAGCCGTAGATCCGTCACCGCACACGGGTGGCCCGTCGGCTCGACGACACCACGATCACGGTCTGGTGTCCCTCCTTCGAATGGAGGGTCGTAAATTCAGCTTTGATCGAGTGTGGCCAGCGACCAACACCACCCGGACAGTTCGCGGGCGATTGCTACGTTGGCTACGCAGGCATTCTTCCTCCGCGCATCGAAGGTGTTCCAGCGACGATGCAGCCGACTGTTGCCTGCGTGGCCACGCGCCGCCGCGACCGGTCCCGCGTCGGCCCACCGCACCCTCATGTCACGGCTGGGGTTGTTGTATGCGCGTCGGTGATGCCACGCCGCCTCGACGAGCAATCTGCGTACATGGGTGTTGCCGGTCTTGGTGATCGGTCCCTGTGATCGTGAAGCGCCCGAGGAATACTCACTGGGCACCAAACCGGTGTACGCGCCGATCGTGGATCCGGTGAACCGGGACCAGTCGCCGATCTCGACGGCCAATCCGAAGGCAGTCAGTGTTGATATTCCCCGCAGACACATCAACCGGGTCACCACCGGCGCCCACGGCTCCGACGCCGCCATGCCGATGATTTTCTCGTCCAAGCGATCACGGCGACCACCGACTGAGAGCACCGCATCGAAGTCGTTGTCGAACGCCGCCTGCAATGCCGGCGCGTCGAAACTCAGCCGGCGCAACCACAACTCGTGCTTGCCTGTCCACGCGGACCCGCCGGAGTAGATGATCCCTTGCCGAAGAAGCAGTTTCGAGAGTCGATGGCGGGCTCGCATCAAATCGCCCCGGGCATCGTCACGGGCGCGAACGAGATCTCGAGCCGCCTCGGTACCGGCGGCTGGGACGGTCACCGCAGCCAGCTCACTGAGTCGCAGCAGCTTCGCCAGATGCGCGGCGTCCTTGGCATCGGTCTTCACCCGGTCACCGACCGGCCGTTGCAACTTCGACGGCGCGGCAACAATGCACTCCATCCTCGCTGCGATGATGGCCCGCGCCAAACCGAAACCCGTCGGGCCCGCTTCGTACGCGACTCGAACCGGAGAGGTCAACACCGTCAACCACGCGATGATCGACGGATAGTCCGGGGTCAACCGGTCCCTGGTCACCGCCCCGGTGTCCTCGTCGATCGCGTGTGCGACCACCGATCGCGCGTGAACATCCAAACCGACACTTGTACCCTGAGTAATCACCGGAGGCCTCCTGAGATCTGCAATGTGGCTCTACCAGTGTGAATACACACCTGGCAACCCACGTCCTTTTTGCAGCTCGAGGCCTTCGGCCCCACTTACGTGGGCACCCTCATACTGTCTAGAGCCACGGTGTGATTGATGTCAGTCGATCTCGCAGCCCACGGGTTGTGGTGCGCTGGTCTGCGCCACAGCTCAACAATGGCATCAAGGGCTAATTCGGGCGCAACATCCCGCCAGACAACACGGCTAGTTTCCAGGGAACGCCCTGCGCTGACCATCATGTAAAACCAGGGTTCCGTCGGCGCGGCGGACCGCCGAGACAGCCTGCTGGACACCGTGAGCGGCGATGGAGGCAATGAAGTCGGGGTCGTCGGTGATGACGACACCGTCGCGGACGTTCTCGGCGACGTCGAGGGTGGTGGGGTCGGCCTCGACGAGTGTGTAGCCGGGGGCGGTGGATGCGGTGGCGGTGGTGGTCATCGGTGCTGTTCTCCCCTGGTGTGGTGTGATCGGCGGTGAGGACCGGGCAGATATCAGCTGCCCGGTCCTCGACGAGCAATGTCGATTCAGTTGCAGTAGCAGTGCAGACGAGAGCACTGAGGTTCGGACAGAATCTCGACTTTCCAGGTGGGATCGTCGCCGCCGGTGTGATCGATGTCCGTCCACTCCCCGACGACGCCATAACCCCTTTCACGAAGCAACTGGGTGGCTTCGTCCGGTGTCCAGTCCATCGGTGCGTGCTCTTCGATATCGGTCGCGTCCAGGTACTCGACTTCCCTGTTGCCGCGCCGGATCGACACTCCCAATCCATGATCCGATCGGACATCTTTGTACGCGGCGGTGACGGCGGTCAATGTGTTCTCGGTTTCTCCCATACCTTAACTATACAGCGTTCCGCTGTAATGTCAAGGCGGGCAACGACTCCCGTGCCGCCCCACCTGGAGTTGCAACTTTCAAGCGCTGCGGTCAATTCGTCAGGAATAACTGACAACTGCACCCGGTGTCAGGTGTCCGGACAGTGGAGCCGCTCAGATGTCTCGGCGATCTTCTTCGAGGCCGCGGAGTCGATCGAGTTCGGCTCGTTGCAGTGCGATTTCTTCGCGTAGGTCGGTGGCGATCGCCTTCTGTTCGTCGAGTCGTTCGGTGTAGTCACGGCGTAGTTCGGCTTCGCGTTTTGTCGCATCGGTGCGCTGCTGGGCAAGTGTTGTTACGTGGCTGCGGTTGTCGTCTTGGTGCGCGGCTCGCTCGGTGGCGAGATCCGTGCGCAGGGTTTTCGTTTCGGTGCGCAACTCGGCTACCTCGGCGTCCAGTCGCCGGGTCTTCTCGTCGTAGCGGTCGACCGTCTCGCGGTGGCTGGTGTTGAGCGAGGCCACGATGGAGTCGTGGTTGTCCTGGAGTGCGCCGATCTCGCGTCGCTGACGCGCGTCGAGCTCGCCCAGGGCCTGTTGGTGCGCTCCCTTCTGCTCGTCGATCTTGGTACGGGCGACGGCTGCGGCCTTCTCGGCGGCGTCGGTCTGTTCCCATGCTTCGGCTGCGTCGACACGCAATTGGTCGTTCTCGGCGTCGAGGGCGTTCGCGCGCATGGTCGCGGCGTGCGCTGCGGCTTCGGCTGTTGCTGTGCGTTCTTCGGCAGCGGAGACAGTGCGTGCTGTTTCGGCGCGCATGAGCTCGAGGCGTTGGTCGAGGGCTGTGGGGTCCGAGACGGTGCCGATCGCGGATTCGACCCGCCGCACCAGGGAGTTGAGGTGTCCGAACTGCGCTTCGAGCGCAGGTAGAACGGCAGCGAGGGACGCAACAGCAAGTTCTGGAGTTGCGGTGTCGGCGGCATCGACGCCGGCGGGATCGGAGATGGCGGCGGCCTTCTGTGCGGCCCTTTCGCGGTGTGCCCGCACTCGATCGGCCGGTGTGGCGTGAATCTTGGGTCGGCCTGGCTTACGGGGCGGCTCGGCTGCGGTCATACCAAAACCATATCATTTCATTACGTTTCATTTCATTACGTTTCGGAAACGGAAACAGGTGTCAGTGTCAGTTCCTGCCGTATGTGGCGGATTCCCAGTGAATGTGGCGGCGGGGTGGCGGCGCAGTTGCTACACCTGGCAGAGACGCCCCCGGTCATTCACTGACGCAGGGACAACAACGCCGTGCGAATCAGCTACCACGCCGCACGCGTCCAGAAATCCGCCAAGTTCGATGAGAAGAATCAACGACGCTGCGGACGAAGGTAAGTGGCGAACCTCAGGTCCCACCCGACGGGTCTCCGCCACATCGGATGAGAAACCACAGTCAGTTCCTGCCGTATGAGGGGGTGAGGGCCAGATGACCGAAAACCGGCGCTAAGCAAAATGAGGACCGAACCTGGTGGCGCTATCGCAGATAATTTACAGAGCCGCCCTGCCCATGGAGGTGTGTAGCGCCTGGTCGCCTTCAAGGTTACCGCAGATAATAGGCGATTATCTGCGGTAACTCCTTAGCGCCGGATTTCGCAGAAATGGGCTGACCCCATCGCGCACAGCCACCGAAACAGGTTGTGGCACAACATATACAGCTCAAATCGGGACGGTGTCAGTGATGCTGCGATGCGGGAGGCCCCGAAATGCAGCGGGGACCTCCCTCGACCGGTGCCCCGAAGGGATGACGAGACCCCCTGCCTCAACGGAATCGAACCACTGGCCCACCGACAGGGTCGTTTCTACGTTCACCACTCGAATGGCTGCCATCTCCTCGCTGGCCAGTCGATATTCTGCCTAGCGCCGGATTCCGGCCATCTGGCCCTCAACCCCCGAGCATGCGGGTGATTTGGCGGGCTTTGGCTGCGTCGATTTTCGGTGGTTGTCTGCCGATGCGGCCGCGGGCTCGGGCTGCGGCGAGGCTGGCTATTGTGCGCTGTTTGACGAGGTCGCGTCACTTCCCGCGCGAGGGTGAGGTTGTTGTAGAGGGCGGATCGTTGTAATCCGGTGCTCTTGCAGAGTGTTTCGATCTTGAACTTCCGTGTCTCGTACACCTGAAGCAGGTGTGCACGTTCTTCGTGTGTGAGGGTGTGCGGCCTGCCTTTCATCTTGCCGACCGCTGCGGCCGCGGGCAGTGCTCGGATGAGGCCGAATTCGGCAATCAGGCCGAGCATTCCGATGAACATCTTGCCCATTGGGTTGGCGGGGTCGTAGACCTTGCCGTCGATTGATAGTGCCACGCCGCTGGCTGCAAGGCAGGACAGTCGGTCGAGTTTGGTGACGCAGAATTCGTCACCCTCGAGATCAGCGGCGGTGGCTACTGCTCGTTCGGTACGGGTACGTCCTTGCCTGCAGCGATGGCGCGGAGCTACTGCGGCACGGAGTCGTTGTCGTATTCGTGGAGTGCGATCGAAACCTGCGCAGCGGTGGAGCGCTCGAGATCTTCTACAACCGGCGGCGTATCAAGCTCGCTCTCGATCGCGGTCTGAAAGCGGAATTGACCGAGCATCTAGGCCACGACATGGGCGATCCGGTCGGGTGAGAGCTGCCGAACGCCCGTAACGGGTCTAACTCCGTAGACGGTGCAGCCCCAGACCCAAAGCCAAAACTGATTTTTTCGTTTTACATACGTGACGGTCGGTACGGCGATATTGTCCGTTTTGGGAAGAGTCCAGACGACACCGGAAACAGGTGTCACAGTCGCAAGGGAGAGGATTGACATGCTTAGACGTGCACTATCCAGCGCCATTGTGGGGGCGGCGGCCGTAGCCGCTCTGACCGTAGGAGGCGGTGCTGCAAACGCTGCGCCAGATCCAAGTCCTGCACCAACTCCAAATGCCGCGACAGCTCAATGCGGCTGGTATACGCAATCGAACTGGCTCGGGACAGTTTTCTCCTGGTACAACCACTGCGGCGGTAACAGGCAGCTCATCCGTGTAAACGATGCGGGAGGGGGCTATTACTTCACATGCATGGCTCCATGGCAGAATTCGCAACTGGGACCGTACTCGGTAGTCAGGTACGCATACGCAGTCCAGGGGCCGTGCTAGCGCCGATCTCGCCCCGCGTTCGCTGGAAGCGAGGTCAATTGTTCTCGGCCTTGATCTTGCGGACACCGTAGACACAGATGCGCCTCGGGTGCGGTCTGATATCGACGACCAGTTCAACGTCACGGCCCTGCCTGCCAACGCCGGCCTGGCGTGGCCTAGCTTGTAGCGGGAATCCTCGTCCCCGATAAGGATCGAGGATTCCCGCCCCAGCCTAAATATTTCTGCCGGTGGTGTTTTTGCCTAAGTGGGTCAGTATTGTGTTCCGAAGCCGTTGGAATGTGTTGGCGAGACTGACGTCGAACGGCAATGCTCGGGTTCATAGCTCAACGATGGGGTTTCGGTTCGCCGCGGCGAGTCAGTGCGGCGGCGATGTGGCTCGAACATGGCGCGTTCTTCGTCATCTTCAAGCGGTTGCGGCGCGTGTAGTTCGAGATGCGCCCCCGCGGTGACAGAATATCCGTAGGGGTGTGCCGCTTCGACTTTCGAAGGCTGGCTTCGTGGTGAGTGAAACAGAGAACCTGAGTCCACCCACAGAGTGATCGGGCGGATGGTCAGCGGCACCGACGGCCGAAGCGCTATCGAGCTGTACCCACCGGATCGCGCCCACACAACTCCGGTGAAGCAGATCTTTTACGTGGTGCTCTGCGGCGCGATAGGCGGGCCAGGTAGGACTAGTGAGTTTCACGCACGACGGTCGCCTCGTCCACCGGATCGGGTTCCGCCGGTTGAGGTTCGATGACCATTGATTCCGGTAAAGCTTTCGGGGACGATAGCGGCGGCGATCGCGGTTCCTCGGCGGCGAAGTGTCCGACGAGGATGTGGCGGTCACTAAGCAGATCCGGAACAGAGCGCCCGCATCGAATCACCGCGCAACAGCCCAGTCTATGACCCCCAGTCGGTATTCACCCCTTCCCTGCGGGGCAGGCTACCGCGCCCGAGCAGGATGCACTGCTGCTGTTTCTCACTCAACAATTTACCGATCAGCATCAACGTATGCCAGCGAGAATGCCGTCGATGGCGTCGATGGCGTCGAGTTGCAGTAACCGCACCATCACCGTCCGCAACGAGGTGACCACACCCAGAACCTGGCCATCGATCTGTCGTTGACTGCGCTCGATCAGTAGCGCTTGAAGTGGTCTACCCATGATTGACGTCCGCTCCAAAGCGTATGGTCAAGCGTTGGTGATCATCACTGCGTGCGCAGGTGCATTACTGGTGGTGCTGTCCGGGCGTTCTGTGACATCACTTCAAAGGCCAGCCTCACCCAGCCGATGAAGGTAGGAGCCATGACGACGGAGAAGCACGTCTCATACCAGGGCGACGGCTCTCGTAACCGACTGGCCGCGGTGCCGGTGTTCCGGCGGTCGACGCCGCAGCGGCGGGCGCCGTGGGAGCACCGACCGCTGCCGCCGCGGAGTTCGTCGCGTGACGTACGCAGCTATCCGTCCCCGCCTTCACCCGACGGCGGTCCGCTGCCCGACGACTCGCTCACCGTCCTGATGCCGCGCATCACCGACGACGACTACTCCGCAGACCGCAGCCCCGACGAACCCACGCCGACGGATGGACCACCTTCGGACGGTCCGCCACCGCGTAGACACAAGAGCCTGCTCGCGACCACCGGGGCGATCGCGGTCGCCACCTTGGTCAGCCGCATTACCGGTTTCTTCAAACAGATCGTGATGGTCGCGATCCTCGGCGGCGCGGTAACCAGTTCGTTCACCGCCGCCTCGCTCCTGCCGAACATGATCTCTGAACTGGTTCTCGGCGCAGTGCTGACCGCGATCGTCGTTCCCGTCCTGGTGCGCGCCGAACTCGAAGATCCCGACGGCGGGACGTCCTTCGTCCGACGACTCTTCACCGTCGCCTTCACCATGTTGTTCTGCGTCACGGTTGTCGCCACGCTCAGCGCGCCGCTGCTCAGCCGCATCCTCATCCCCGAAGATGCCCAGGTCAGCAGTCCGTTGACTACCGCACTGTCGTATCTGGTGCTGCCGGCGATCCTGTTCTACGGCCTCTCCGGGCTCCTCACTGCGATCCTCAATACCCGCCAGAACTTCAAACCCGGAGCCTGGGCGCCGGTGTGCAACAACCTGGTGGTCCTCGGCATCTTCTCCCTGTACTTCCTGGTGCCCGGCGAAATTACTCTCGACCCGGTGCAGATGAGCGATCCACACATCCTGATCCTCGGCCTCGGTATTACCGCCGGAGTGATCACCCAGGTGATGGCGCTGGTGCCGGCACTGCACCGCGAGCAGGTGGACTTGCGTCCGCTGTGGGGCATTGACGACCGGCTAAAGACATTCGGCGGGATGGCCGCGGCCATCGTGGTCTACGTGATGATCAGCCAGATCGGGCTGGCGTTCGCGACTAGGATCTCCGCGCACGCCGACGACACCGGTCCGACGATCTACTCCCAGGCCTGGATGCTGCTCCAGTTGCCGTACGGCATCCTCGGCGTCACCGTCCTGACCGCGATCATGCCGCGCCTGAGCCGCAAGGCCGCCCAGGGCGACACTCCCGCCGTCGTCGACGATCTGTCCGTCGCCACCCGGCTGACACTCGTCTCGTTGGTCCCGATCGTGGTGTTCCTGACCTTCGCCGGCCCATGGGTCGGTGAGGCCCTCTTCGGTTTCGGCAACTTTGCCTCCGATGCCGCCCGGCTCGGCGAGGCCGTCAGTTGGTCCGCGTTCACCCTCATCCCGTACGCGCTGGTGCTCATCCATCTACGGGTCTTCTACGCCCGCGAACAGGCTTGGACGCCCACGTGGATCATCCTCGGCATCACCTGTGTGAAGATCGGACTGTCCGCTTTGGCGCCGGTGGTGGCCTCCAGCGATCAACAGGTGGTGTTGTGGCTCGGTGTCGCGAACGGCCTGGGCTTCGTCGTCGGGGCGTGCATCGGTGGCTGGCTGCTGCATCGCAGCCTCGGCGACCTCCGGATGGTCAACGTCGGCAAGACCATTTGGATGGTGATCCTCTCGTCCGCCGCGGGCGGCGCCGCAATGGTGGCGTTGGACCGGCTCGCCGGACTCGACGCTCTGACCGAGATGTTCGGGCCGATCGGTCCGCTGCTGAGGGTGGCGATCGGCGGCGTGGTGATGATGGGCATCACCTTCGGCATCCTCTGGTACGGGCGGATCCCCGAGGTGTTGATGGTGACGGTCGCGATCCTCAAGATCATCCGGCGCCTGCGAGGCAGACCCGCGTCCTCGCTGGACCCGGTAACGGTCACCGACGCCGTACCCGAGGCCGCGACGAGGCTGTTGCCGCCGGCCGGGTCCGCTACCGATCCAACTCTCACACCCAGGACCGGTCCTGGACCGCTCCCGTATCCTGGTCCATTAAACCTTTATCCGCAGGTCCCTAACGCACGATGGTCCCCGATGCCGCGGGGGGGACGCCAGTCGGGGACACCTGCACGCCGGTTCGCGGCCGATATAGGTGAAGTGACCGACGACGCGACCGGCTGGACGTCGGCCGAGGTCGACCAGCGTAGGCAGCAAGTGGTCCCACCTGCTGATGGTCGTGCTGCGTTGGACAGGACCGAGCAACCTCAGACCGACGCACTCGCCCGACCGGCTGGTTTCCGCGGACCGAAGCTCATACCCGGCGCATCGGTTGTCGGCGGGCGCTACCGACTGCTGGCCCCGCACGGGGCCGCCCACGGTCTCAAGTTTTGGCAGGCACATGACGTCAATCTCGACCGCGAGGTCGCGTTAACCTTCGTCGATGCCGACCAGCGCGCCGGAGACAGCCCCAAAAGACCGCAGGCGATCCTATCCCGCACCCTGCGGCTCGGCCGGATCTCCTCACCTGGCCTCGCCCGGGTGCTCGATGTGATTCGCGGCAGTTCAGGTGGCATCGTCATCGCCGAGTGGACACCAGGACGTTCACTACGGGAAATGGCCGACACCGTCCCCTCGCCGGCCGGGGCCGCCAACGCCATCAAGGCCCTCGCGGCAGCCGCCGAAGCTGCGCACCGCCGTGGCGACGCCCTCTCGATCGACCACCCCGATCGCGTGCGGATCAGCAGCAGTGGCAACGCCGTTCTTGCGTTCCCGGCGACCCTCGCCGACGCCGATCAGAGCTCGGACGTGCGCGGGCTCGGCGCCATGCTCTACGCACTGATCACTGCCCGATGGCCGCTCGTCCCGGTGGACGAGTCCGGTCGGGCCCGGCCCGTGAGCGGGATGAAGGCGGCAGAGCTCGATGCCACAGGTGCGGTCGTCGAACCGCGAATGATGCGGCCGGAGGTGCCGTTCGAGATCTCAGCCGTCGCCACCCGCGCGTTGGAGCAGAACGGCGAGATCCGCACAGCGGCGACGGTGCAGCGGGTCCTCCACCAAGCGGCGGTGGTGAACGAGAAGACCGAGCTCATTCCGCCTGCTTTGCGGGCTCGGTCAGCGGGTTCCGGGGGCCATCCCGATCATGCGCTGGCCGACCCGGCCAGCGAGCCGAACAGCCCATAGCCCGGCCGCGCCGACTTCCCGCCACAGAGACAGCAGCTCGCGCCGCGCGGTGTCGATGTCTCCGTTGCGGGGGTCGAGGAGCAAATCTGCCCAATCCGGCGCTAAACGCTGAACATCCAGCGGTATGGGCCTACAGGTGATTTCATGTCGGCATGACCGATGGGGGCGGTTATGGCCGGTTTCGGGCGTTGTCCCGTGTTGAGCTGGAACGGTTCTTTTACCTCGATGACGATGTCCGTTTCGGAAGACGACTGCACGAGTTCAGGAGTGGAGTGCACTTACTCGGCCGATTCGGTGAGTGAGCTCCAACTGCCCCGCCACCGTTTGACAACCGCGGTGGAGACCCATGTGGCGAAGCAATACGGGGCTTCGCGCGCTGATGGTTTGACGAAAGTGACGAGAGCGAGAGTCCCGCCTGGACGCACCAGCGCGGATAGGAGAATGCCGGGTTTGCATATTTCGACGGCGTTCAGTGGGTTACCACCAAGCTCCCCGATTCACTGTTCGAGTGGCCGACCTGGGCAGACTTTAAGAAAGACATACTGCCCAGACCCAGAATCGTTGCGGGACCTGATCGTCGACCTTCGATTCGCCCAGCTCGACTGATCACCACCGCACTGCGCGCTCAGGGACGTTGGCGATAGACGGAGACCATCCGGCTGTATCGCTTCATCCATGGTTTGAGTGCCGGATCGATGCTGTCGAGGAGCTGCAGGACGTCGTTGTACAGCTGGTCGATGGAAACGTCGAGAAGCGGCTCCATATGGGAGACCCGGTTGCGAAGGTCGAGGAGGTTTCCGACGCGGGCGGCGGTGCCGAGTCCGTTCGGATCGTTCGACAGGTTCGGGAAGGCGTTGATGATGGCGTTCTCCCACAGATACTTGCGCGGGTGGTAGGTGTCAGCCTTGGGGCTCTTGATGGGTAGCAGGTTGTTCCATGCCCCGAGGGATACTTGGACGAGCAGGTCGTTGTGGTCGACGGGTGCCCGGAACCGTGTGTGGTTGGGTTTCCTCTTCTGGCGGGCCCTCCCCGCCCACTTGTTTGCCTCTGATCGGGTCTTTTCCGTCAACTTCGACAGAGGGGCAGCGGGTTCGAGCAACCAGTCATCGGTGTAGTTGACGATCGCGCCGTCGACGGTGTTGGGCGGCTCGGCCGCGTTCCACGCTCGCAGACTGCCATCGATCGCGTTCCGGAGAACTACTTCGGTGAACGCGAGTACCTGGTGCACGGCGGCGGAGAGCTCAAGGTTCCACAGGTACAGCTCGAGTGTGGCCTCGTCCGACCCGTCGCACTTTGACCGGTATGCACTCAGTCGCGCAATGTGCAGATGGTGGAGGATCGAACCTGCTGAGGGCTTCACACTTTTCTCTTTATCTGTGATAATGTCGCGTACGGATGCAGCGGAGTCGCTTTTGTGACGGTCGCTGGCGAACTTAGAATCTCCCCCACCCGGCATGACCGGTGGGGGATTTTCTGTTTCCTCCACAGGTGTCGTCATGACGACACCTGTGCCGGGGCTGGTGCGGAGACGACCGGCAACCGCTTCTTCTTCTTGCCGCCGGGCCGCTTCTTCACTTTTGCCGACGGTTCGACCGCAGTCTTCTTCTTCCGCTTACGCGCTTTGTCGGCGTTCGCCTGGGCCGCCTTGCGTGCCTCCAACCCAAAGTCGCCGGTCAGCGAGTACCAGATCCTGCTGGTAGAGCCGGTTTTGGACAGCGGAGCCTTAATTGTCTCGATTCGGCGATGCAGTAGTCCGTGCCTCTCGAGATCACGTAGACCGTTCTGCAGTGACTTCGCTGAGATCCCGTACCAACCCGGTCCATCTTGGAAGCGCACCCACATCTCGGGCTGATTGCTGGTCTCCTTGGCGACGATGAGCAGCGCGGCAAGGCCTGGCAAGGTCAGTTTCGCGAAATGACCGTCGTTCCAGAACGAGTGGGGCAGGGTGAAGTACTTCGACATTCGATCTCGGCGGCCGGCGGGTGCCGAGTAGTCCTCCGCGCCATCTTCGCGCCGAGGCTGCACTCCGAGCAGTTTCCCGCTACGTCCGCGTTTGATGAGGCCCATGTCCTGCAGGTCCGCCCACGAGCGAGAGAGAGTGGACGGCGACCAGGTCAGCGCTCTGACACCCTGCTCTTCCCACGTCAGTGCCCGGATCCACGCACCAGCGGTGAGCGGCTCTCTGCTGCTTTGCAACCATGGCCAGCAATTCAGCAGCAGCAGGTAGAGGACCAGCGCACGGTGTTTTCGCTCGGAAACGGCGCGGCCGACGATGCTCGGGCGGGGAGCTTCGGGCCTCTGCACGAGGATGTGACGGACCTGCAGGTAACCACGCGGAGCGAACCGCGCAATCTCCGAACGAGTCTCCGCCGGCGTTGCCGGTTCATCACCGAAAGTTTCGACAGCAGCGGCAGCAGCGTCAGAGTCGGCCACCGAGGCTGCCTCGTTCTCACCACCCACGGTGGCGTTCTCTTCTACGTTCATGGACACCATTGAACCAGAAAGTCCAAGGGTGCACCGTCAGATGTCCGACATGTCTCTTGCGGCCTCACACCAATCAATGCAACTAGCCATGCAACGTCGATGCAACGAAACTGGGACACACTGCTACGAAACATACACCGCATTCAAATTCGGTGCCCTAACTTGTGGCGCGATCGCCGACGCTTGCGATCTCAGTCGAGATTCGCCGTACAGCCTCTGGAGCGGCAACTAACCGGTTAGTTGGATCTGCAACCGAGGGGACATGGCGCGCTGACGCTGTCACAAACAGAGGTCAGACGGCGCGAGATCGAGTGCGGACTCAACTGCACGCGCGCGCGTATTAGTACAGATATGGGCGGTCTCGCAAAGTGATCAGCCTTTGAGGTCGTTGGGGCTGGGGGTATCTCCTCGTCGGCCATATCGCCTCGTGCGCCGACAGGTCGGCCAGGACGCCGGTCGATGTCGATCATGACCACCCGGTCCTCGTTCGGACGATGAACCGGTGGCCTGTGCCGTCGCCGGATCGGGGCTACTCGACTTGGCTCGGCGACGGTGTCCACCCCTCGTTCACACCTGAGCGGGGCGGACATTCGGTGTGGCTCGCCGCACGGATGCCGCAACGTCGATCGTCTCGAACGTGAGCACCGCGGTGTCGGCACTAACCTCTGCTGCGCCGGCATTCGCGGTGGTTGCGGCGGCGAGAACGGTCTCGAGCGACTCTCGGTAGCCACTCCGGATCGACACGGCGACTCCGGTGAGGGCGATGTGCGCCAGCAATCGGTGCCCGGCCAGCGGTGCCGCCAGAACACGAACGAATTTCTCTGCGGTGAAACCCTCTCTGAACCAACTCGATTCGGCGGCTCTGCCGGCGAGGACCGATACTGCTGCGTCCCATGCTGCGAATGGCCGACGGGCGCTGAATTCCGGTTCCGCACTCAACCGGGCCTCGGCGCGCAGCGACACTTCTTCGGTGAAGGCCTGCGCGGCATCGTCGACCATTGCCCTGATCGCATCGAGCGGATCTATACCGTCTGCGGTGCTCCAGCGTTCCGCGATCGCGGCATAGAGGGCGGCAGCGGTATCGAGGACCGCCTCGGCCATCTCGCGCTTGGAGGCGAAGTGGAAGTACATCGAGCCTTTGGTGCACGTGGTGTGGTCGAGGATGCGATTGATCGACGATGCTACGTATCCGTGGCGAGCGAATTCTGTTGCAGCTCCTGCCAAGAGATCTGCGCGTGTTCTCACTGCCCGCTGCTGGCTCGTCATCGACTCGCACCCACGTAGTCACGGTCGGTACCCACCTGGGCGTATTCGTCGTCGAGATAGTGCGAGCCTGCCTCGATGTCCCCGGTGCTCTCGTCGTGCCCGGGCTCGGCGTCGCGCGCCTGCGCGACGACGGAGGGGGCGGCGGTGCTGCGTTGACTGGCGATGTTCTGCTGCACCTGGGTCCAGGTCTTGATGTGCCGCGACACCGTCGAGGTGTGCAGCTCGAGGTGGCGGGCGATGTCGCTCAGCGACCAGTCGGGGTGCGCCAGGTAGAGGTTGACACTGGTCCATACGGCGGGCTTGAGCAGGCCGTTGTCCAGGTCTTCGTCTACCCCTGCAAGACTCGATACTGCTCTCGCACTGTGCTGGTCGGCCTCGACACGGTCGATCGGGCCTTCTGTCTGATCCGGTTCGGGGACATCGTCGGGAGTACCGACAGTGTCGATCGTGGTCCGGCGGCGGCGTGGTGCGCGCAGGACGACGGCGACGATCTCGCTCATCGTGAGGACCATCGCTGGCGCTAATGCTGCTATTGCTGCTGCGACAGCTGCGTTGAGGACCGTGGCGGTCAGCACGGCGTGGTAGGCGTTGCCCGCGATGGACAGGATCGCCGAGACGGTCAGCACGGCCACGACAAGTCGCCGGCCTCGTTTGGTGGCGTCGTCGGTGTGCTGCGAGAGGGCGATCCGGATGACGGCGGCGGCGAGGATCGGTCCGTCGAGGGCGACGGGGATGACCCATGCGTCGCCGGGGTGGATGCCGGCCATGACGGCGAGGTCGAGGAGGGTGGAGAAGGACAGTTTGAACGAGGCCGCGCCGACGACGAGGGCAATGGCCAGGCCGGTGATCAGTGCGCCGGTCAACACGCGGGGGTGGATGTCGAGAGTGTCCTCGCTGGTGGCGTCGAGGTCGGGGGTATTAGCGTTGTTCATTGATCGCAGGTCCTATCTCTGTGATCGACCGGCCCCGGCGGTGTGACAGCACTGCCGGGGCTCTCTGGTCGGGGCGAGCCGGTGTCAGGATGATTCGAGGTGGAGTCGTTCTCGGTCGTACTGCCTGCATACGTCGTGGGCGGCGTGTGCCGCCGCGTCGGATGCCAGTTTCAGAAGACGACTGCACGAGTTCAGAAGTGGAGTGCACTTACTCGGCCGATTCGGTGAGTGAGTCTCGTTCAGCTCTGGCGAGTTGAAGGTTTTTGTAAAGCGCGGATCTCTTCAAACCGTTGTTCTTACACAGTGTTTCGATCTTGAATCGCCGTGTTTCGTACATCCGGAGCAGGTAGGCGCGCTCCTCTGGGGTGAGCGTGTGTGGACGCCCCTTCATCCTGCCCGCCGCGCCAGCCGCCGCGATTGCATCCCTTGTCCTGGACCTGATCAGGTCGGATTCAATTATGTGGACACAAGGAAAATGTCAAGTCGCTTTGCCGACGGTTAGGTGACGGCTATTCGACTTGCCCAGTTCACCGGGATGATCCGTCGGATCGTCCCTACGAGACTGCGAAGCCTGTGCCCCGG
>NZ_JASITC010000023.1:0-25635 GCF_030063405.1 Rhodococcus sp. H29-C3
TGGTCGCGGCTATTCTCGATCTGATCCGGTCGTAGTCAAAACCTGCCTGCAACAGGTTGTTATGTCCCGAAAGAGCAGCGCTAAGCTACGTGACACCGCCCACCGTTTGCCTACCGGTATGCCGAACAAATCGTACGAAGAATGGGCTGAGCGTATGAAAAACCCTGTTTGGTCTGCAGTCAACCCAATGGCCACAGAATTGCGACTCCCCTGTTGGCCGAACCGTCCACTCGTCTAATCGACGACGTTCAGAGATTGACTAGTGCAGAGAAGTGGTTTTCGCCCACGCATGCAAAGTTCCTTGGACCTTGACGTCCATAGCAAGACCTTCGGATCTCTCGCCTGTCCGTCACTGTTGCTGAAGCGGGTCGAATGGTGCAACGCCAGACGCCTCCATTTCGAGCATCGGTCAGATGCCCCCGACGCCTCGCGTACGCAGTAAACCGGCACATCGTTCGGGCGCACCTCGTCTACTCACCGAGCATCCGAAATTTGTCAAGATCGGAACCCTTGCGGGCTTGTGTGCACGGCGAGAGCCCGGACGGTACGTCTCCCTTGTACTGTTTCGACTCGATGAAACTTGGACTCTCCACCCTGATCGACCCCCAACTGCATCCCCTCGCGGAAGGCTCTCGCGCCTTCTACGCAAATCGAACACCCGGCCGTGGCCCATCCAGCCACGAGGAACTACGCGCTGTCCGAGCCGAACTCGCTGGCCCTGCTTCAGCGGAGCCGCCGCCCGTTCAGGAGCTGGTCACAGCTAACGGACGCAGCGTCCCCGTGCCCCGGCAAACAGACCGTCGACGGGTGTCCTCCTCGAAATTCACGGCGGCGGTTTCTACATGGGGTCGGCCGCCGGCAGCGACATTCGCAACCGCAAGCTCGCCGACGCAGTCGGCGTGACAGTTGCGAGTGTGGACTACCGACTTGCCCCGGAACACCCGTAGCCGGCTGCACCCGACGACTGCGAGACAGCGGCACTCTGGCTCGCCGAACACGCCTCCGAACGATTCGGCGCCGCGAAATTCTCGGTCATGGGCAACTCGGCCGGCGCCACTCTGGCAGCGACCACGCTTGTCCGTTTGCGTGATCGTGGGATCTCCGCAGTCGACACCGTGGTGCTGCAATTCGGAACGTACGACCTCAGCGCACGAACGCCCGCTGGGCGGCTGATCTCCGACGAGTACTTCCTGAAGGCATACGCAGGAACCGCCCCTGACCGCACTCACCCAGACCTATCGCCGATCTACGCAAACTTGGAACAACTGCCACCGGTCCTGATGATCGTCGGAGACAAAGACATTCTGCTTCACGACAACCTGGCGATGGCCGCACGGCTCATCGCACACGGCGTCGACGTGGATCTTCGCCTCTTCCCCGAAGCGCCGCACGGGTTCACAAGCCATCCGACGCCAATCGCGAGTGCGGCGCTCGACGATATCGAAGCGTGGCTCACCGCCAGTCCGAGCTGACTACCCACGTCGCTGGCGCAGCGCGACGAGTGCAACAACAACACTGCGGTGGCTAGAGACCTTCGGCACGAACCTTGAGTGCAGTGCCGTCGCCGAACGTGCCGCCAGCTCCTGCGATTGTCATCGACACGGAGACCAGGACCGGCAGCGGCGGGTCGACGATGCGGCGTGTGGGCGGCTCGAAGGTGGTGGGCCAGTTCCCGTACAGCTCTGTCACTGCGCCGCCGCCAATCCCCGCATGGTTCCTCCATCTGTTAACGCGCCGGCCTCGTCGACAGACGACCAGCGCAGGCCCTTCTCCCCAAAGGTCGGGGCATCGAGGGTGTGGCGGCCTGTGCGCTGGGTGATTCCGCGGCCGTGGACGGTGGTTTCGATGGTGATCGACCGCAACTTCCCTCTGCCTGCTTCGATGCCGCCGAGAGCTATGGGGCGAGAGGAGATTGCCAGATCCAGCCCGGGCATGTGCCCATCAGTGATTGCGAATACGCCTGCGTGCGTCCTTATCCGGACTAAGCGGGGGCAGTCAACCGCGAGGTCAAGACGCGAATTTGCGATCTCTGGATGTGCTCTGTGGCGCGCTCAGGCCGAGTCCGGCTCACGGGTCTCTCACAGGGTTGCCGTCGTGATCTCCGTCAGGCAAGTTCTCGCCCGAATGACGGGCTGGCTCAGTGGGTCAGCAGGTGCCATATCTTGAGGGCTTCCATGTCCTTCGCAACGGCGACTATGCAGCATCTCCCCTTGAGCTGCCTGGACCTAACTCCGTCGCGCGACGACAGAGGTCCGCAGGGACTGGTGTTTCGCGCTCTTCCCTTCTCGATGCGCCTAGGAGGCGGCGGTGAGCCAACTTGCGAGAGCGCTCACGATCTCGCCCGGGCGATCTTCGGGAAGGAAGTGAGTTCCGGCTCCGACGGCTGCGAACGTCATGCTCTGGCCATGAGCGGAGCACCATGCGAGCTCGGCGGTGCCGATGATGGCGCCCGGCGTTCCGTGTATGAGGAGCGTGGGCAGAGCGGGGTCACGGAAGACATCGAGGTTTTCGCGGATCACGTCGGCGACGTCAGACGGATTACCCGCGATGGGGATCTCGCGCACCCACTGCAGAATGGGCGCGCGAGATGCGGGATCGGGGAAGGGTGCTCGGTAACGATCGTGATCCTCGCGGGTCAGGCTGCGAACGATTCCGGAGGGGAGGACGACTTCGACAAAGAAGTTCTCCTCGAGGACCGTCTGTTCTCCTGAACCCTCAGCTCTGAGTCTCGAGAACATCTCCCGATCCGGCCCGGGGAGATCCGACCAACTGTCGATCGGGTGGATGTGTGCCTCGAGGATCGAAACCCCACGCACCTGATCGGGTCGTGACCGAGCGAGGGCGAGTGCCAGGACGCCTCCCCAGTCGTGACCGACAAGCGTGAGCCGCTTGACGGCGAGCTCGTCGAGGAAAGTTTCGAGGTAGGCGAGGTGATCGATCAACCGATAGCCTCGATCGGACGCGCCTGAGGCTCCCATGCCGATCAGATCGACCGCGATCGCTCGGTAACCGTGTGCTGCGACCGCGGGCGCGATGTTGCGCCACAGGTAGGACGAGGTGGGATTGCCGTGCAGGAAGAGCACGAGTGGACCGGAGCCCGCTTCGATGAAGCTCATCATGCTGCCGAGCACGGGCAGTGTTCGGCGCTTCACCAGGGTGTGTTCCTTCGGTCTGAACCGGCGGGGCCTTCTGCGAAAGGTCGCGGGCCGCTAGTGGGCCTGGAGGGCTTTACGGGCTTTGCGCTCGACGAACAACGGGACGAAGTCGCGGATGGAGTTGCCCTCGAAGCGGGCGTGCTCGGCGGCGATGGTCTCGTCGATGACCGATGCCGGCACATCGGGAAACAGGGCTCCGAGGCGATCGCGGACGGAATCGATGTGCTCGTGTTCGGTGGTGGTAGTCATGATTTCAACGATCCGCTCTGCTCGGGGCTAGGTCAACAGGGGTCTTGCGCTGTCTCGGGGTCGTGCCGCCGGTGCCCTACCCGAGATATCGGGAAACCGCGTGTGGAGGGCGCCGAGTTGGCGGTGCAGCTCGTACAACATTTTTCGCTGCGACCGGGCTTCTTCGTTGTGCCAAAGCCGGGCGGTGCCCTGGCCGATACGCCCGGCTTTGTGGGCGAGTTGTTCGGCTTCGTCGACGAGCGCTGAGACGGCGTCGATCTCGACGGTCAGCATCGCAGCGAAAACCTGTGCTTGCGCATGATCGGAGCTGTCGGGCTGCCTTCGGGATGCGGTCGGTGACGTCGGCGTCGTGCTGGGTGCGTTCATCTTCCGGTCATCGAAACGTGCAGAGTGTCCCGTTCCAGGTGAATGTGTGATGAACTGCGCCGATCCCGTGGCAGCGCCCACTGCGCTCGTGGTGGTCATTGCCCGACCTGTGGTCGGCCGACGGATGCTGCGCTGTGTTCGAGGCGTCGACGGCACACATGCAACAACGCGTCCACGGTCCGGGCGTCGAGGTCAACCGGCTGCCCTGGGTCGGCCAGCAGGTGCCGGAGCCTGCGGAAATACGTCTCCGGCGGGATCCCGAACGCGACCATGATGTCCTCGGCGTCGCCGCCGTAGGGCAACCACTGGACAGCGAACGCGAGCATCCGCTAGCGCTCGTGTCGGGTGTCGGGTGTCGGTGGCATGACTGCAGTATCACCCGGCCCGTCGACCGTGGCACTCGCCGCAAGCAACCGTAGGGCAACCGGAAAGTGAACACTAAACAAATGCCCTGAACGGGACTCACCTCTGGCACGGAACCGATGGGTACCGAGCCAACTACACCCGCGGATCGATCATCGGGTGGACGGATCGACTGTGATGGTTTCGATCGGCACGCACTCGGGGCATCCATACCGATGACGACATCGACAAAATCTTCGCGATCAGCTCCAGATGCGGGCGTAGCACCCGTCGTCGCCTATGTGCGTGAGCAAATCAGTGCCATCCAAGACGGCGATGCCGCGCTGCGGCGCGGCGATGATCCGGTCCATGCCACACGTGTGGCGATCCGGCGGCTCCGCAGCACCCTGCGGGTGTTCGCCGACGCCTTCGACCCGGCCGACGCCACCCGTCTGGACGAGGAATTGTCCTGGTACGTCGGGATCCTCGGCCATGTCCGCGACCACGAAGTGCAGCGCGCCCGCTTCGCGCAGGCTGTGGCCGGTCTCCCGACGAGTGGGTGCTCGGTCCCGTGGCTGCCGATATCGAGACCACCCTCGCTGCCGAGCAGCGAACCTACCGAGCCGACGTCGATACCGTTCTCGCCGCCAATCGGTACGCCGCCCTTATCCTTGATCCACCGATTCTCACGGCGTCCGCAGGCAAGTAGCAGACGAGACCTGTCCCGCAGCAACATCATTGACGGCGTCGTTCATGCTATGTAGGCCGGCATCTTGGAGATGCTTCGAGCGCGAAGACCCTCGTGGTTCGACTGATACTCGAGGTGTCAGACAGCCTGGATTCTTGGTCGAGCGTTTCGTAGTTCGCTGACGGTTTGCACGGTTTGGTGATCGGCGGGGAGGAAGACCACGATCTGTTGGGTGTCCGGCTCAGGGAGCCGAGGAGCTACCCGAGGAATATCTGTTCGATCACATGGTCGAGCACGGGCGCACTCAACGCGCACTATGGAACCGGCTCAACACATTTCGCGGTGAACGATGACCGCCGCCGACACCGCCCAGAGCGCGATGGAGCAGAGCACACAAGCAAGCCAATCGCCAACACATCTTGACGTATCGAGCAGTGTCCTATCACCGCCTGCGGACTACCTGTACTGGTGCGTGCGCGTCGGTGCCGACCTCCTCGCCGTCGAGGCGCTCCAAGAATGGGACTACCTACACTCCGACGAGATGACCGAAGCCGAACATCGCACCGCCACCGCATGGGCCGTGGGGTTGGACCTGTACAGTGCGGCCTGAGAGCACACCTTCCACCCCCCGCACGGGGAGGTTTCTCATGAGAACGGCACCCACACTTGCTGTGTGGGTGCCGTTCTCGTATGCGCGATCGTGTCAGCGACGAGTGCCGATCAGGGTCATCCGAGTCCGTGATCGGCCGCACTCGATATCGCTGAGGTGTACGCCACGGGCGGCGGCGTGCCGGCGTGGACGAGGCCGCTCGCGTCGATCCGGACGCACGCCCCGGTTGGGGAGTGACCAACCCGCGCGGCCGCGTTCACGCGCTCGGCCTCGACCGCGTGCGTCACGGGTGACGTCGATACCGAAGCGGACACAGTCGCATTCGCAGTGTCGTCCGGACGGCCGGCCGGCCTCGACCGTGCCCGCAGCTCGTCGAGGTCGGCTGCGAGTGCGGTGATGTGTTCTGCGTCGGCGACCGGGTCGAGGACGAAGAGGTTCGCGCGCAGGTTTCGCGCCTGCACGGACCGCTCGGCGGCGATGCGATCGGTGTCCGAGACGTCCGCTGCGTGGGTCACGCGCAGGACGGTGTCGTTGCGCATCGGTTCGATCGTGCCGCCGAGATCTGCCGCGAGCTGTTCGGCGATGCGGTGCGCGTCCTCGGGTGTGTACGAGCCGACCTCGGTGCGCGAGTTCGGGATCGGGACCGGTCGGGTGGAATACACCTCCACTTCGAGAACCGCGACAGCGTCGGGACCGTCGACCGTCGACCGTGACCGTCGACCGTCGACCGCCGAATCGGGAAGCGGCGGCGACGCTTCGACGACAGCGGCAACGGCGGCGGTCACTGCGCGTGGTGCGGGGATGACGGTGCGCCGCGCACCGTATGCGTAGGCCGGGAGCGCGGTCAGTTCGGCGGCAAGCTCGCCGGGGCTGCCGATGAACTCGACATCACGCGGCGCGAGGTTCCCTCGCCGACTGCGTCGATGACCACCGAGACGGTGTCGAGCTCGTAGGTGTCTGCCGGTGCCGCTGCTTGGGTGAGGGCGAACTGTCCGGCGGAGCGGGAGGTGTAGAACGCGCCGCGGTAGTGCACGAAACCGGGATCGCCGTGCTGATCGATGGAGGCTACTTCGACGTTGAATTCGGGCTGGCTCATAGTCAGTGGTCCTTCGGATGATGTTGGTTGCGCCCGTACGCGAGACAAGGTGTCAAGCGCGCACGGGGCAGGGGAGTTTGCGACCAGTACCGGTCGCAGGTGGTGCGAAAGCAGAAGAGTCAGTGCGCGTCCGCAGGCGAGGGCTGTGGTTCGGACGGCGTACCGGGTGCCGTCGACGAGACGTCGTCGGGTCGGCGATCGGGGCCGGTGGTGTTCTCGGCACCGACTCGGCGGCGAGGCGTACCGCGACCGGTCGTCCGCTTGGAGGTCTTGGATGGCTTCTTGCTCACTGGTGCTGGTGCGGGCAGCGGCAGGGCGGTGAGTTCGGCGGCCGTCCATCCGGCCTCGATCGCTTCCTTGTACGCGGCGGCGTGCTCGGTGTTCGCCTGCTCGGCCGCGCGGGCCGCTTCGGCGACCTTCTCACGTGCATCGGCGGCGGCTTGGGCGGCGTCGAAGAGCGACTCGATGTACTTGGTGCGGTTCTCGATCGCGGCGCGGGCCTGAGCGAGAGCGGTGTCTTTGTCGACAGCGGGGGAGCGAGACATGGTGAGGGCCTTCCAAATTCGGTGCGCGGATAAAGTCCCACCGGACGGGCACCGATCGCTCACAGAGCAGCACAACCGACAGTGCGGTGAACGCAGTGTCAAGGTGAATCGGTACGGGTGGGGCGCGCTCGAACGTGACCCTCATCGACGCTCGAACTTGCAGCCGAGTCTAGAGCATCGGCTGCGACGGCGTCAGCCTCCTACAAGGAGTGCGCGGTCGCGTTTGAAGCGCCAAAACGTCCCGGCTAGTGCCAGTGCAGCTGCAACCGTCACCCCTATGACAGCCAATACGATGTCGCTGTTGCTCTTCGGCGGCTCAGGCGTCGATGGGTTTCCACCCATCGACTGACCATCGAGGCCAACGCGATTGAGTACCACGATCGCCACCGCGAAACTGACGACCGTGAAACCGCCGACACATACAGCAGCCAGGTTGTCGAGAATTCGTGACCAGAGAACTTCACGCCACTTCGAGTCATGAGCCACTGTGGACTTTTCGAGCCGCTTCAGTTCCAGCTCTATTGCGTTTCTGATTGCCCCGGCGTCCTGAATGTTCGGGCTCAAAGCGGCCTCGATCTCGACGAGCGCCTTCAGGTTTTCGTGTGGCGTCTTGCGTGCGAGCCGCCACGCAAGCCAACCCGAGAACAGCGCGAGGAACACTGGAATCGACGCATTGAAAATCCCCAACCACCCCATGGCACAGATCGTGCCACAACAAACAGTCGACAGACCAGAGGTCAGTAGTAGTAGTAGTTTCCGTACGGGTCGCGGCGGTATTCACGGCGGGGGCGGTCGGCCATTCCGCTGGCTCCGCCGACGAGGAACAGAGGAAGCATGAGCACCATGGCAGCGATGAGCCCGATCATCGCTGCCATGAACACCGAGAACACAACGGCGAGACCGACGAGGAACGCGACGCCGAACACGATGCGCAGGATGTTGGCAATGAATCCCTTCCACCCGGGGTCGTTCTCGCCGAGGTACGGCACGTACCAGATCAGGAATCCGGCACCGGCGACAGCGAGCAGGGGCAGCGGGCCGACGTCGTCGGTGAAGAGCGAAGAGAGCGTCATCGAAAAGTCCTTCTCGTGTGAGGACTGCTTTCACCGGTGAGGTGCAGCGGCCCGAAGCCTGATGGATCTATCCCTACCGGGGGCCACCGACACTTCTCGGGGCGCGCCCGCCTCAGAACAGGGTCGGTGGTGCTTGCGCATCGAAGCTGTGGCCGGCGAACGCAGCCCGCAGTCTCGGTTCGTCGTAGCCGTCCTTGAGTGCGTCGCGGATCGCGACGGCGCGGCCGTAGCGTCCGCGTGGATCGCCGCCTGCCGGTGTCGGTCCGAGGTGACGGCCGACCGCAACAGCGTGTGCGAGGTTCGCCGATTGGGTTCCGAGTTTGAGGTGACCGTCCACGACGCGGACACACAGGGTTTCGTCGCAGTCGTGTTCGCCGACGATTCCGTCACCGAGGTCGCCGTGCACGAGTAGCAGTGCGAACCGGTGCGCGGAGGGCGTGCGTGGTGTGTCGCCGTCGGTGAAGGTAAATACTGGCAATATGCACGTATTCACATCGTGCGCAATTCTTTACCGACCGCAGAGTCGTGTCAGGCCAGGAATACCGTTTAATCCACAGGCCCTGACATGGGAAGTGCCGGTAGCTCATTGCTGGGCTCCGGGAGGGAAAGGATTGAACCGCTCACCAGAAGCCCAGACCCGGGACCAGTCCCACAATGGTTCCAACGCCTGGCTCAACCGAATGCCGACAAACGAGAGTTCGTAAGCACGCTTCTCATTTTTCTCGACCACACCCGCATCTTGCAGCTGCCGAAGTCGCTCGGCCAGCATGCTCGATGAGCAGTTGTTCATGCGCCTCCGCAGTTCTAGAAACCCCATCTGACCGGCTTCGAGTTCCCACACGATGCGCAGGCTCCAACGCTGGCCCAGAAGATCCATCGCGCTACGGGCGGCCGCTGCTTCCTCGTCGCTGCCTGCCCTATCAGGCGGTGTCTCATTTGCGCTTCTCATTTCGAACCATCATAGTAACTTCTGAATCAGAAGCGTGGACGCTAAGCGAATGACGGGGCATAGATGACAGTGGAAACGGTGAAACGGATTGCTCTGGTAACTGGCGCTTCGCGCGGGATTGGCGCTGAGGTTGCCCTCCAGCTCGCATCTGTTGGCTACCTTGTCGTTCTCAACTACCGAGAAAAGCGGGCTCGAGCTGACAAGGTGGTCAATGAGATCGAGTCCGCCGGCGGCAAAGCTATAGCTCTTCAAGCAGACCTCGCCGACGTAGCAAGTGTCGAGACAATGGTCGCGTTGCTCGCAGATCGATTGGGACACCTCGATTTGTTAGTGCTCAACGCTTCCGGCGGGTTGGAGTTAGCCGCAGGACCGGACTACGCCATGCGGTTGAACCGCGACGCACAGCTGACACTGACAGAACTCGTACGACCATTGATGCGACCGAGTAGCCGAATCGTGTTTGTCACCAGCCACCAAGCGCACTTCGTCGGCCAGAAAGCTGTGCCCGAAGACTACGAGCCGATTGCTCTGAGCAAACGGGCGGGCGAAGACGCTCTTCGAGGTCTCATTCCCGAACTGCAACAACAGCAAATCGACCTCGCGGTTGTGTCCGGAGACATGATCGACGGGACCATCATTGTGCGCCTGCTCGAACGGCGAAATCCCGAAGCGGTGGCGGCGCGCCGCGACCACGGTGTCCTACCGACCATCGAGGAGTTCGCCCAAGTCGTCGTTCAGGCGTCGACCACTGACATCGAATCTGGGCAGACGTTCTACGTCGGAGGCTCAGATTATCTGCAGTACAGCAAAAACGAGTCCTAAGCGCTTGCGGAACTGAGATACCGAATTTCGGCGACTGATTCTCGCAGGTCTACCCTGGCGATCTTCCGCTTCTCGCTGCAATACTTTCTCACCACAAACTAAGTGGACGGCCTGCAGTTTCGGAAGTCAGGATCCTTGCCTCTATGGCGGTGTGGCACCATTAGCCTTAGGCTAGGCACGCTATTCGGAGCCCGGAAAGCCTTCTCTAGCGGTCGACGCCGAGTGTGGCTACCAGATCTTCATGGAGTTGGAACCAGACTGTGTGGCAAGAGTCCAAGTTTGACTTCTCGATCCAATCCCGTTGTCCGTCTTTCGCTTTGCCCAGCGCCAGATCGAACCGGGACGTGTAACCGTCAAATCTGGACAGCACCTCGAAGAGGTGTTTGTTCAGGGGAGTGAGTTCCCGGCCGAGTGCAGTGAGTTCATCGAGAACGCGTCCATCCCATACGAGGTCGGCGTGGTCATTGGGGGCGAACTTGTCTGCTTCGGTGGCCTTGATCTGCCAGTCTGTGACCGCACGGAGCAGACGAGCGTTGAGCGGAAGGAAATGGCGGTAGACGGCGGCCACCGCGCCCGTGGGGTCAGCAACTACGCGTTCCGCCGCAAGATGTCGCTCGTTCTCCGCCTTGCCCGATTCGGTGAGCGACCAGCCATCGAGGTCAGCGAACGCGGCGTGCTGCACCCAGCCCTCACGCTCCAACTCACTCAGCACCCGCAGAGCTTCGGGGTGACTCGTACCCGCCCGCTCGGCGACCGCTCCACTGTCAGCGAAACCCACGAGACGCACGGCATGCAGCACGAGCAGTTCCGGCGCGGACTTATACGTCATGCTCGTCCGTCCTGCCTGGCGCTGAGCCGGTTCACGTACTGCTGGCAGGCCTGCGGAGATCGAAATCCCATGGCCTCAGCGATATGTGCCCACGTCAGCCCCTCGCTGCGAGCGACGAAGAGTAGGCCAACTTCCACGCTTTCGAGCTCGACGCGAGCCGCCGGGAGCAACGACAGTGACCCCAGAAGCTCATCCGGGGTCAGCTCGGATGAGCGCCAGAGCGCGTACTGCGTCAGATCTACCGCCGAGGGCGAGGTTGCCGGATCGGGCTGCCACGGTCGCGGTGTCAACTGGCCTGCGCCCTTGTCGAGAAGTCGGCTTTCGGCGTGGCGCGCTCGCCGAGCCCGCACGTGGTCGGCGCTGCTGGGCCGCTCGACGTAGTGCTTGGCTTCCATGCCACCCATCCTGCTACCATCAACAAAACATTGTCAATATTATGTTGATAGGTGAGTAATGTTGACGAAGCTCTCAGAAGCGACCCGGCCGACCTCCGGTGGCAAAGCGGCAGTGCTCGCTGTGTTGCTGCGCGAAGGAGCGCCAGTGCCCGACGGGTTCGTCGCGGTAGACGGTGGTCAGCCGTCCGACGCCGTGACCGCGCACTCCTTTCGTGAAGCCGTCGCCCTTGAGCTTGAACAGTGGGGCAGCCCGATGGTGGCAGTGCGCTCCTCGGCGGCCAGCGAGGACAGTGCGGATGCTTCGGCGGCGGGCCAGTACGAGAGCATCATCGGCGTTCGCGGTGCAGATGACGTATGTCAGGCCATAGCGACGTGTCGGAAATCGGCCCTCGCTGCACGAGTGGGTGACTACTGGACACGAACCGGTGGCCCGTCTCGCCGCGCGTCTAGCATCGCGGTGCTCGTGCAGCCGGTGATCGAGGCGGATGTTTCGGGGGTCATGTTCACGCCGCAGCAGTGCGGGGGACCGACTCGGATCGAAGCATCCTGGGGCCTGGGTCTGGCCGTCGTGGGCGGAAGGGTCACGCCCGACACCTACGAGGTCACCTCGAACGGGGCCATCCACTATGCAGTCGGAAGCAAACAGACCCGTATCGATCTAGATCACGAGCGCGGCGGTGTCGCCAGCAGCCTGGTCGCGCCCGACAAGCAATCTGCACGTGCCCTCGACGATGCCACGATCGCGGCCTTGACTGAAGTAGGAGGTCGTATTGCCGCGGTGCTCGACGGGCCGCAGGACATTGAATGGTCCGTCGAAGGCGGCACTGTGTGGATTCTGCAAGCACGCCCGATCACAGCAGCGCTCCCCGCTAGCAGGGTTCCCGGCTCCTCCGACCAGGCGGAGGCGCTGTACGGCACTCCAGGTTCTCATGGACAGGTGACCGCTGCAGCACGGATTGTACGTGGCCCCTCCGATTTTTCCTCCGTCCACCGAGGCGACATCGTGGTCTGCCCGTACACAGACCCGGCCTGGACGCCCCTGTTCACCATCGCGGCCGGCGTTGTCACCGAGACGGGCAGTGCGCTCTCGCACGCCGCGATCATCGCCCGCGAGTACGGCATCCCCGCCGTGCTCGGCGTCGACAACGCCATCAATCAGATCGAGGACGGCGCGCAGATAACGCTGAACGGTACAGCCGGAACGGTCACCGTCCTCTGACCCGAACCTTGACCCCCGAGAGAAAGGAGAGCAGGGGCATCGCCGTTGATGCTCCTGACAACTCATGGCTACGAGGCATCTCTACATCGCACGCCACGGCGACGCCGACGCGTTCGGCAACCTCACCGACACCGGACGTGAACAGGCCCGTTCACTCGGCCAGCGCTTAGCACATCTGCCCATCGACGCCGTATGGCACTCGCCGCTTCCGCGGGCGGCCGATACCGCCCGCGAGCTGAACATCTTCCTCAGCGGCAGCGCCCCTGTTGGTGAAGCATCCGAGCTGATCGACCATGTGCCCTACGTGCCGTCACCAGAGGAGATCCCGCCATCATGGGTGCCTTTCTTCGACGGCTACGACGCTGACGAAGCGGAAAGAGGGCACAAGATCGCGGACAGTCTCACTGCGAGATTCGCTATACCGCCGGATGGTGATGCCGATATTCACGAAGTTCTTGTCACCCACGCCTACCCGATCGCGTGGCTCATCCGTCATGCTCTGAACGGCCCAGCGGTGCGATGGCTCGGGCTCAATAGCGCGAACGCGGCCCTGACCGTGATCGAGAACCGGCCCGAGATGCCGCCGAGCGTCGTCATGTTCAACGACATGAGCCACCTCCGTCCTCATCTGCGATGGACGGGATTTCCCACGACACTGCGCGCCTGAATGCGCGAAAGGCGCTCCTCGGTGGCCAATCCTTAGTGTCGAGATGCACCGAAGAATGACAGGACACGCCAACGCATTTTGACGGAAGTCGGACATGTCGGCAGAGTTTGTCAATGTAGGTGCGCCAGCGCAGCGGGATCGCTCGTCGGTTGTCGAACCGCAAGCGGAACAGATCTGATGAGAACGGCAGAGTCGCAACGATTCCCGCAACGACTCAGGTACCGATGCCGCCAGCGTTCGGAGCTGGAGTTGAGGGTTTGAGTCGGTACACATACAAACGAGCGTCGTCGCATCCGACTACGAGCCGCTCTCCGGCTGGGTCGAATGTGACGGCCGCGATGTCCACGCAGAGTCGCCCACCAGGCGCTGATCAGCTCGATTGAACGGCCGCGCGTGTGCGATCACGCACAGCCAGGCCCGCGGCGATCATTGGTTCTGTCGAGCGCAGGCTTCGGCACAACACGAAGGCACCCTCGAGACTCGTCAGGCAACTCAGGGCCAGACTCCGGCACACGTCGTTCGGCAAGCTCGTGCTGGTAAACCACTGCGTCAGCGCGTCGATCCAGCCGGAGAACACCGTTGCCGTTGCGATACGCAATCGTTCGTTCGTGCTGGCCACCTCGAGTGCAATGGTCTCGATGGAGCACGCCTCGGTGTAGTCGAGCTCCTCCAACAGCGCTGCCGCCGAAGCGAAGATTCCATATATTCCATCGGCGACATCGGTGATGACAGCGAGTTGGTGGCCCACGAGCAGGCCGTAGCGCACTCCCTCGGCGTAGATGACCTCTTCACTGATCTGTTCCTTGCCGCCGGGAAAGTGGTGATAGATCGACCCGAACGGAGCGTTGGCCGCAGCCGCGATCTGCTTGAGCCCGGTCGCGGCCATGCCTTGGCGCCGGTACAACTCGGCGGTCGCGTCGAGGATGCGTGCCCGAGTGTCGCTGGCCATCGGTACCTCCCTTGTGTTCGTTGACCACCCAGCGTAACTTCCAAATGATTAGAACGATCTACCTAGTGGAGGATCCATGCCGCATGTTGACCTGTCGGCCGGACCGATCGACTACATCGACACCGGCAGCGACGGCCCAGTGCTTGTATTCGGACATGGCCTGCTCATGAACGAGACTCTGTGGCGCAAAGTGATCCCGCTGCTCGAGGGGTATCGCTGCATCGCGCCGACGCTACCGTTGGGCGCGCACCGCAACCCGATGAGAGCAGACGCGGATCTTACCCAACGAGGCGTCGCGAGGATCTTCGCCGATTTCCTCGAAGCGCTCGACCTCAGCAACGTCACGTTAGTACTCAACGACTGGGGCGGCGGGCAATTCATGGTGTCCGATGATCGAGCCGATCGGGTCGGGCGCCTGGTGCTCGCGTCATGCGAGGCGTTCGACAACTTCCCCCCACGGCCCGCCCGGCCAGCAGTAGTACTGTGCCGAATCCCAGGCGGCACAACGTTGTTTCTGCGGCTGCTGGCCACGAGCTTCGTCCGACACAACAAGCAGGCGTGGGGCGGTCTCAGTAAGTCCGGGATCTCCGATGAGGTGCTCGACGACTGGTTCGCCCCGGCGACGCGTAGCGCGGAGATCCGTCGCGATCTACGAAAATTCTGCACCGGTACCCCTCCGCGGAAGACATTGCTGAAGTGGGCCTCTCGGCTTTCGGCGTTCGATCGTCCCGTGCTCGTCATCTGGGCAACCGAGGACCGCATGATGCCACTGGCGCACGCACGGCGCCTCGAGGAGCTGTTCCCGAACGCACGTCAGATGTACATCGATGACTCGTGGACACTGATCCCGGAGGACCAGCCCGAAAAGTTCGCGGCAGCGCTGCGGGAGTTCGTCCCTTCCGCGTAGCTGTGCTCGTCAACCACAGACGGGTCCGTCGTTGGTGGTGCGGTGTTTTGTGAGGAGTTCTGGGATCGGGGTTGCAACCCTGATCTCCGCCCAATCCTCCGCAGATACCGCCTCCTCCCCGGCCTTCCCCGGGGTCACCTTTCCGGGAACCTGTCGGGGTTAGTTTTCAGGAACCATCAACAACAGTCATGCTTGTCTCGCGCCATTGCTGCGACGCCGTGGACGTAGGTTGCGATGCCCAGTTTGTTGAACGTCTCGTGTGCTGTGTCGTCTGAGAGATCCGACCACGCTGCGAGAATGTTGGGGTACCGGTCCGGAGGCAAGCCTTCGCGGATCGTGTCGTATTCGGCGTTGAGCTGAGCGTGCCGTTCGGGTTCGAGGACGGATCCGGTGAACAGTGGCTCGTTGACAAGTCCGACGACGGTCCGCACCCCGTGCCGTGCCAACTGGGTTGCTTCCTGCACAGTGAAGCCCGCAGACCGGAGCAGACCGAGTGAGAGTTCCATCAGCTGGCGCCCGGTGTCGGAGTAGAGCATGCGCGGCATGACGATCGGGGCGGCGCCGGGATAGCGAGCCAGTACGTGCATGAAGTCGGTCAGCAGGGTGCGTAGTTGCTCATCCCAGGAGCCGGCCGGATCGACGGTGAGCTCGAGATCGCGGCACACTCGATCACCCATCGCTTCGAGAAGCTCGTCCTTGTTCTTCACATGCCAGTAGATCGCCATCGGCGAGACGCCGAGTGTGTCGGCCAGACGACGAATCGTCAGGCCATCCAATCCCTGAGTATGCGCGACGTCCAGCGCGCCTTCGACCACGGAATCCTTGGTCAGACGTTTCTTGATCGGACTTGTTCGAGATGTCACTCCCCGAATTGTACAGCTGTACAGGTGCAGTGCTAACCTCCAAACTGTACTAAGTACGAGAAGGGTGCGGCGAATGAATTCCACTGAGCAGGGACCGGTCGACGAAGCCATGTGCGATGTCGTGTTGATCGGCGCCGGCATCATGAGCGCAACGCTGGGACTGTTGCTGCACCGGTTGCAACCGGATTGGACGATCCGCGTCTACGAACGCCTGCCAGGTGTAGCAGAGGAGTCCTCGGACGCCTGGAACAATGCCGGCACCGGACACGCAGCATTGTGCGAGCTGAACTACACCAGCGAACGACCCGACGGCACAATCGACATCACCAAAGCGATCGCGATCAACGAACAGTTCCAGGTCAGTCGACAACTGTGGTCCCACCTGGTCGAAACCGGGATTCTGGGCAACCCAGGCAGTTTCATCAACCCCGTCCCACACATGACCTTCGTGCAGGGAACCGACAACGTCGGCTACCTCCGCCGCCGCTACCGAGCACTGTCCGAGCATCCGCTGTTCGCTTCGATGCAATTCAGCGACGACCCCGACACGATCCGCCGGTGGGCACCGCTGCTGATCGACTCCCGCCCGAGCGGCGAGGCCATGGCGGCAACCCGCGATGTCACCGGCACCGATGTCGACTTCGGATCGTTGACCCGTCAACTCTTCGACCACCTCGGCGCGGCCGGCGTTCACATCGGGTTGAACCAGGAGGTGCGCGGTCTGCGTCAAAACCCCGACAGCACATGGCAATTGCGGATCCGGAACTGCCATAACCGGGCGGAAACCACGACACGTGCTCGGTTCGTGTTCGTCGGCGCCGGCGGCTGGGCCCTCAAACTCCTCCACAAGGCGCGCATCCCCGACGCCCGCGGGTATGCATTGCTACCTATCAGTGGCCGATTCTTGCGATGCGACAACCCTGACGTCACCGATCGGCACGATGCAAAGGTGTACGGGAAGGCCCCGATCGGGGCGCCGCCGATGTCGATGCCGCATCTCGACACCCGCGTGGTCGACGGCAGTCGGTCGATTCTGTTCGGCCCCTACGCCGGGTCGAGCCCGAAGTTCCTCAAAAATGGATCGGTCCTGGACCTGCCCAGATCTATCCGCGCACACAACGTGACACCGTTGATCGCGATGGCCAAGGACAACCTCGCGCTCGTTCGACTACTCGTCACCGAACTCACAGCGAGCAAGTCGAAGAAGCTCAAGGCGCTACGAGAATTCGTTCCCACGGCGAACCCACAGGACTGGTCGATGATCACAGCCGGTCAACGCGCACAGATCGTCAAGAAGGACCCCGACCGAGGTGGAGTGCTGCAATTCGGAACCGAAGTCGTTGCCGCCCAAGACGGAACGATCGCAGCGGTACTCGGCGCATCACCAGGCGCTTCTACGGCGGTACCGATCATGCTCGAACTCCTCGACAGATGCTTCCCCGAACACCGTCAACAGTGGGCACCCGCACTGCTCGAGATGATCCCTACTCTCGGTGTCAGCCTTTCCTGCAATCCGGCACTCGCCGAACGAACCATGATGGCAACTGCCCGAACCTTGCACCTGTCAGCGTCAACTTCATCTGACAGCACCCCGTGAACGTCACCGGCATGCTTGGGTAGTGATGTGTTGTCATTCGCCCACTGCTTCGTCCATCTCCAAGGACACCGGTGCCGGCTTCGCTCACGCCCGGTCTCTTCGGCAGTCGACGTGCAACGGTTGATCGACGCGGTGGCTCCGATAGGAGCACCCGATCAATTCCCGGACTTGGGGTTCAGCAGTCAGGCAGGGAACGACTGGAGTGATGATGCTTTCGCCGAGCGTGCAGTCGTCTTCTGGAGAATGCAGTCGTCTTCTGAAACCGACTTGCCTGACCGGAACTCGCTGACATGGACCGTCTGGCGTGTCCCCGGTGAACGGGGCCATCTTGTTTTAGAGTCCTGTTGCCCATGACCTGGGCGGATAGGAAGATGAGAATCATGGCTGGACGGAAACGGAACTCTGCGGAGGACATCGTGCGCAAGCTGCGCCGAGCGGACGAGCTGACCGCGGCGGGCAAAACGCAGGAGGAGATCGCCGGTGAACTCGAGGTGTCCGCGGCGACGTTATACAACTGGCGACGCCAGTACGGCGGCATGGACACCGACGCCGCGAGAGAGCTCAAGGACCTTCGTGAGCAGAACGGCCGGCTCAAACGTCTGCTCGCGGATGCGGAGCTCGAGAAGGATGCGTTGAGGGAGGTGGCCAAGGGAAAATTTTAGACCCAGCTGCCAAGCGCCGCGCCGTGGACATGCTCGTCGAGAAGATGAAGCTGTCGAAACGATTGGCCTGCAAAGCAGTTGGGCTGTCTCGATCCACTTACGCGCGCATCCCGATCACGCAGACGCCTGCAGACCCTGATGTGGACCTGCGGTCCACGCTCCGTATCTACGCACTGAAACACCCGCTCCACGGATTCCGTCGCGCCTGGGCGCATCTGAGGCACGATGCGGGCATCGCGGTGAACAAGAAGAAGGTGCACCGGCTGTGGAAGGAAGAAGGTTTGCAAGTTCGGATCTATCATCCTCGCAAACGTGCGGGAGTTTCCTCGACACCGCAGATCGAAGCGGATGCTCCGAAAGTCGTATGGGCACTTGACTTTCAGTTCGACTCCACCGTCGACGGGAAGGCTATCAAGATTGCGTCGATGCTCGACGAGCACACCCGGCTGTCCGTGCTCAACATCGTCGAGCGGTCGATCACGGCTCAGCGGTTGACCGAGGAGCTGGAGAAGGCGTTCGCGTTGTGGGGTGGGCCGCCGCTGGTGTTGCGGATGGACAACGGACCTGAGTTCATTTCGCTTGTGCTGCAACAGTTCTGCGGTAACCGCATCGGCATCTCGTACATCCCGCCGGGCACGCCGTGGAACAACGGGCACATCGAATCGTTCAACAACCGACTACGGAAGGAATGCCTGAACCGCAACCATTGGACCAGTCTGCTCGAAGCGAGAGTGGTGATCGAGGACTTCAAGGACGACCACAACCACCGGCACCGCCACTCGTCGCTCGGCTACCTCACCCCGTCCGAGTCCGCTGCGAAATGCACCCACATCCACCAACCGGTGGACGGCTGCGAGATCGACTGACATCAATCAGAACCGGCTCTAGATCGACGTGGTCCGACTATCGGGGACCTGCCACGTCCGGTAGAGGTAGTCCGGTGATGAACCCCGAAACCGGGGCGCCAACCGAAGCACCGAATTTGGCGCCAATACTTCACCTGCCTGCCAGCTAATCTGGCGGGCGCTCCGTCAACGATCGGTTCCGGATTGATCACCGGGCTGCTTCTTCTGGGAATGACCAGTTCAGCGAGTTCCAGCCGACGGTCAGCTGTCAGGATGCACCGGGCATCGTTCGACTATTGGCCCTCTGCGCTGTTGCTACAGGGGCATCCACTACCGGCCCCGCCACGACGAGAACACCCCCTCCTGGATACTCGCCGCCGGCCCGGCCACCCATGCCCACCTGCCAGTCACACCGGTCGAAGGATTCATCCCCTCGACTCGATGTGACCCTGCTCGTCCGGCCCGCAGAGCATGCCCGCTGCGGTGGTGGCTACGCAGACTTGTCCAGGTCTGAGTCCACAGTCTCTGAGTCCACTGTTTCAGCCGATTGAGTTGGGTGGTGCAGAAACACGAATTTGCTCATCGCCCACCACCGGAACGCGGTGGCGATCAAAGTGCCCAGAATCGTGCCGCTGACCAAGTCAGCAAGATTCTCTGCAATGAACGACACATGGGGGGTGCGCAGATCCAGGATGTAGCGCGAAACCCACAGTGGGACTTGATTGAGTGCCAAACCGACCCCAGCTACACCGAAGAACAGGGCTGCTTCATGATGTTGCGGTCGCCTGCCGCGGTTGGAGAACGACCACTCGCGATTAAGAACATACGACAGAATCGTCGAAACCAATACAGCGAGAATGTTGGCGGTGACAGGGTTTTGTGGAAGAACAGTCCATTTGAGACCAAAAAAAATGACGATGGTGGATACGAATGTAATAGCACCCACGCTCAGAAACTTCAGCAACTCGGCATGGGCGAGTACTTTCACCAGCCATCTCTGTGGCAGCCATGCCACCACCCGCTCACCGAAGCTCACGTCTGACCACCCCTTCGATCTGAGCCCCAGCTTTCCCGCAGAAAACCGGCCGCGAGGATATCTTCCAGCATGCCGATGAACATCTTGCCCAGCGGATCCTTCGGGTCCGGTAGTCGATTCCCTCACGGAATCCGCGACCGGCCTGGGTGCGCAGTGCACCCGCGCTCGGACCGAGGTTCGGGCTATTGACTGGGTGTTCTAGAACGTACATTCTTAAACTGTGGGCAGACCAAGGAGGTTTGAGTCGAGCAGGGTTGTTGCTGCGGCAGCTGTCCTCTTCGACAGCGACGGGTACGAGGGTAGTTCGATGGATCGTCTCGTGCAGGTGACCGGAGTCCATCGGGGAAGTCTCTACGCCACATTCGGCAGCAAACGTGGTCTCTTCCTCGCATGCCTGCGCGTTGCCGTCACGTCCACGGCACCCAGCGGGTCGGGCCTGCTGCTCGTCGCCCTGGGTGAATTGGCGTCTCGGGACGAGGAGGTGCGTGCGATATGCGCCGAAGCAATTGACGCATGGGGCGATCAGGCGGCACACGAACTCGGTAGACGACTGCTGGCGCGGGCCGGCCTGATGAAAGGGAACGAATGAATAACGTGACGATCGACCGCAGTAGGGGAATGCTCGTGGTCGAGCCACGCAGACTGAACAAGCTGTGGGGATTCGTGCGCCGTATCGAGGTATCGCTATCCCAGGTGCGCGGCGCTACGCATGACCCAGGCGCTGCTCAGGAGTACAAGGGCGTGAGGGCGCCCGGCCTGGGCCTTCCGGGACATAAGTGGGTGGGGACCTGGCGTAAGGACGGCGAGCGGCACTACTGGAACGTCAAGGGCGGGAGGGACGTCGTGGTCGTCGAGGTGTCCACCCCGCGATTCAACCGCCTCTACCTGAGTGTCGAGGAGCCGCGCAAGGTTGTCGATGCGATCAACGCGGCCATCGCGCATCAGAATTGACACCTCGATCCGGAAGCCGGAGCACAGATCCGCGATTGGACTTGCGGTAACCGATTCGCTCGGCAGCAAGGCCGATCGGAAGGCTGGATGGTTGGATGGTTGGACACTGCGACCTACCCACCTTTGGTGGATGCGTTGCCGTGATTGCAGTGGCAGCTGTCTGGTTTTGGCAGCGTCGGCATCGAATCGTGGGTGGTGTCGCCTCAGTCAGCAAATCGGTCGGGCGAGAAATCCGCCAGATCCGATGAGAAGGATCTATAACCGGGGCAACCGAAGGAGGCCCGTTGGGGTGACCAACGTGCGCCTCGCGGTCGCACCAGCTGGTGGTGACCCGCCCTCAACGAGGGCCGACGTTGCGGCTACCGACCCATCGACCTAGCCTGGTTCACGGATTCAGCTGTGGCACAGCATCACCGAAAGCTCACCACCGACAGTCGCCTGACACCCGAATGCCTGAACACCGCCGCGGCTGTGGCGCCGAGCCGGATAACCTCTTCGATAGTCGACACCCTGCGGTGAACCCCCGCACGGTGTGCTCGGCAACTGCCTCGATCTGTTGGGCGCGCTCGACGACGGTACGAAGCAGGTAGCCGCAACCGGTGGGCAATCCCGCAGGACTGACCGAGAAGGGCGTCCAAGCCGCGAGTGTGGGGGCCGCAAGAAACACGAGAGAGCTCGGATCCCCCTCCCGTACAACCACACTGGTTCTCGCGGTCAATTCCGCGGAAAGCGAATCGTGCGCCCCACACCGTCGGGTCGGCCCGCCTCACCTTGTTCGGCAGCGAAATGCGTGAGCCGGGTGCGGACGTCGGGGGGCATCGGAGTGGTTCGTCTCGTCTCGAGATCAACGTGCAGGTCCAACTGCTCGGACACCGCCACCCGCGTTCGGTCACCGAGAGTGTGCACTTCGTGGAAGAAGTGCAGGCGTTTGGCATCCACCCCCAGCAACCAGGAATCGACGGCCAGCGATGTCCCGCGCCGTACCTCTCGTTCGTAGGTCATTGCGCTCTGCACGACGACCTTCCCGAACCCCGTCTGCCGGACGTACTCGTCGCCCAGACCTAGTGCGTCGGTGAACGCGGCGTGTGCGCGATAGACCACGATCCCGTAGTACTGGGCGTTCATGTGGTCGTTGATATCGATCCACGTTTCGTCGACTTCACATTCGAGGGTCCGCACATCGTCACCTTCTGTATCTACTCGTAGTTTCTGGGGGCTATCGGCCACCAACGCAACTGCCGACGTGCCGCCAGCAATCCTCGGGCAGCGGATCATCGTCGGTGACGCTCCCCGGACCGGGGGTACGTCAGGCCCGTATCAGCGGCAGGTGTTGTTGTTCGGCACAAGTGGACAAATACACGGCTCGTATCCTGTCCCGATGTTGCCGACGGGCTGCGCCGCACACGTGGTGATGCAACCCTCACAACACTCTCCGACACCGACATGTCGACCATGGTGCATCTATTCAGAACCGAACACCTCGAATGTGACGCGATTCTCACCACTGAAATGTTCGACTCTTTCCAACCTGACCCATTCGTCTACCGGTTGTATTTCCACCGGCGAACCCGACGGTTGAGCCGGAGTACCGGCACTTGCTCGCCGGCACCGAAATGGAGTTCTTTGCAGGGCTACCGGCGCGGACGGGTGCCCTTCGAGACGTACAGGCTCAGTGGATCAGCTCACGACTATGCATCGATCACTGTGGCCAGCCCACACGAACCGTGCTCGACGGAGCTCTTCCGCGCATATATAAAAGCCAGCGGAATCAGAGCAAACGCACGTCGCGACCGACAACGCCACCGCAGACATAGTCTCGAGAAACGCCCACCTCGACACGGGTTCACAGCGAGCCATCAACGTTGCACACGTAGTAGCGCGCACCGACAATTCACCGTTGACACTCGCGATACGATGCATCGTATGGCGAAACAAGGGCGCGATGTACGAGGACTAGCTCGATTCGGTGAGCCAGGAGTGCTGGTACTGCTATCCCTCAGCGGAGGGGCCAAGCACGGTTATGCCATCACCGCCGACGTCCTCGAACAGACTGGGCTCCAATTAGGTCCGGGAACTCTATACGGCGCGTTGACCAAAATGGTTGACCTAGGGCTTATATCCCCACTGCCTTCGGATGACCGACGACGACCGTACGAGATCACCACGTCGGGCCGCGAAGCACTGACAGCGCAAATCGCCACCTGGTCTCGAATAGTCGACACTGGCCGCACCCGGCTGGCCCCGGCATGATCACGCTGCTTCTCGCGCTGCATCCAAAATCGTGGCGGAGTCGCTACGGCGATGAGTTTCGGGCCCTGCTCGAGGCCCAGCCGATGACGTCGGCGGTGGTGCTCGACGTGCTTGGCAATGCTGCCCGCCAACAGGTTCGCTCTCACCCAATCCTGCTTCAGATAGCTATGGCGATGGCACTCTCTGCTGGGGTGGAGTGGGTAGCGCTGACCCATCAGTTGACCGACAACATTCTCTGGGCACCCGACAGCGGACCGAGGGCTGTGCTTCTTGCTGCGCTGCTGCTGCCGTGGCTACCGCTCGCCACCGACCTCGTTGCCGCAACACGGCAACGACGACCGCGCGAACGACTTCTCCCATGACGACGCAGCGACCTCGTGCGGTGACAGTGCTGCGCTGGTTCGGACTGGTCCTGCTGGCGGTGATCGCAGTGTTCTTCGTGGCACGCGCAGTGGTGGAGATCGCCACCGTCGACCCCGCCCGCCCCGAATCGTACGAACAGGACTGGGGCGGACCGCATTATCTCGGGGTGGTTGCCGTGCATGCGGGACCAGGACTACTCATCCTGCTATCAACCGCTCTGTGGTTACGGCGCTTAACCCACCAAAGAAAGACCCACCACAGCAAGAAATGACACCGATTCAACTGGGCGCGGAGATCAACCCCAAGGAGGAATCGAGGTATGAACGAACGACTCGATGTCAGATTCCGACAATCGGTGGATTCGGCCAGTCCACTTTCCGTGTCTTAACCTATGCCCAAGCTGTCGACGATGATCAACAGCGGTCCGTGTAGTGGGCAGTCGAATACTGCTCGCAGACGAGCCTCGTCGTTGGGGCGAGTGCCTTGGCGTCGAGGCCGGCGGCGTGATGTTCGGATTTCCCACGTCGATGCCGCAAAACACGATGTAACTCGTGTCCATGAAGCGAGTCCTTCGTCCGGTCCCACCGGTCGCCGATCCGGCGTCAACACCCGACGCCCACGTTATGAAGAGACCTGCTCATGATGAGCGGCCTTGTGCCCATCAGCGGTCCGTGGGGGCCACCACACCCGGCGGCACCACCCCTCCGGATCATTTATGACAGGGGCAAGAAGTCATACCAATCCTGGGGATCGCAGCCCTCGGTTTCAAGGACCATTCAATAGATAACGAGGACACGGTCGATCGACGCTCTACGACCAGTACAGACGAGAGCGGAACCAATGGTCGACGCTGATCATGTCTATCTTGCGCGATGTTGAGTCCCAGCTCCTTGGCTACCTTTCAGCGCGTCGACCCGGGCGATCGAAGTCCGGGGCAGACTCCAGTTCGCCTCCTGCGCATGATGCGTGAGAACGTCGATGACTTTCACCAGTTCAGGCTCATTGACATGAAGCGTTGTGCCATAACGAAATCGTTGCTCGACCGACAGGTGGCGTAGAGAGCTCGCGAGGTCATCTACGCCGACTATCAACTGCAGCGCCTTTCCGTCATCGATGACTGCCCCCAGTCGAGTCACGATTTCTGTCAGTGTTGGTAGAAACCATCTGTCGCCGACCTCGTAGACGAGATGCGGTCGATTGACCAGACCTCCGAGATCACGGACGCACTGCTCTGCGACGGCCCGTGTCCGACTAGCCACCGATTGCGGGCGGATGGGCGCTCCATCGACCGGTAGATCCCGAAACGGTCCCGACCCGTACACCGCTGCAGTACTGACATAGAGCAGCCGTTCGACGCTGACTTCTGATGCGATCGACGTGACGTTCCGCATGCCTTGCTGGTTGACGCGAAAGCATTGTTGCTGATCGTTTTCTACGTAGGAAACGCAGCTGATAACGGTCGAGGCCTGGCTCTTGGCCGCTCGCAGGGATCCGATGTCGTTGATCTCGCCAATCGCGGCGATCATCCCGGCGTCCTCGAGCTCTCTTGCCGCGCTGGCAGTACGAACAAAGCCAATGACGTGGCCATGATCGCCGGCAGCTAATTGCCGCATGACAGCGGACCAGATGAAGCCACTGGCCCCGACCACCAAGGTAGTCACAGCGTGTCGGTGCCGACGACGCTGGTTGGGTGGCTCTCGACGTATCGTTGAGAGCCATACCCCCATCGACGAGAGTTAGGTACCACATGCAGGAGCGCGCTGTTCTTACGCGCCAGGCCGCCATCTTGGGAGCTGCCAAGACCTTCGAAAAGTTCGGCTACTCCGCCAGCCTGGGCACCATCCTGCAGCACGCCGGTGTGAGTAAAGGTGCGATGTATTTCCACTTCGCGTCCAAGGAAGAGCTCGCGCACGCAGTCATCGAAGCGCAACACGCCATGGCGATGGAAGGCACCCGACTCGTGGGCACTCAGTCTGACACCGCGGTCGAAATGCTGGTGCTGGTGTCGCAAGAGATGGCGCGGCAGCTCGTGACCGAGCCTATCGCGCGAGGCGGCATGCGCTTGACGATGGAAATCGGGAGTATGCAGGGTCCGATAGAAAAACCGTACTTGGACTGGATCGACGCCATCAAAGAGATTGCGCTGCAAGCAGCCGACGACGGCGACATCGTCAAGGGCACCGACATCGACGCGCTGGCCCGGTTCA
>NZ_JASITC010000024.1:0-25608 GCF_030063405.1 Rhodococcus sp. H29-C3
CGGTGACGAACTCGAGAAATGTTCTCAGGGTGTGTTCGTAGAGTCGTGCGGTTGCCACGGTGATGCGTCGTCCGCAGTGGCGGCGGGTGTCGATGAATTCCTCGACGTCGGCGCATCTCCACGACCATGGGTAGTCGTTGGTGAATTCGGTCATGCGCCGGATCTTCAACTCTCGGCCGGCGATCGTTTCGGGCTTGAGGAACCGTGCTCGTTGTTGGCGTGCCCAGCCGTCGAGCATCGCCTCGAAAACGGCCGTCTTCGGATCGAGATGTGCTACCCCGGGAGCGAGGACGAGATGGCTGGCTCCCGGTAGATCAGCCGCCGAAACCATGTTGCATACGATGCATCATTATTGCGTTGTTAGCAACCCCTGATTTTGCCTGTTCAGGCGGGGGTTCGCGTGCAACGATGAAGTCGAGGTGTCTGCCCCGCGTGCATCATCGGTCGATAGTGACAAACAGTCGAATGCGTAATCCGATGTAACTCCGCTCGGTTTCTGCCGTACCCATCTGGATTGCTGACCGCTGAGCGGAACCAAAAATGTGTCGGAGTGATGACGACTTTCGTCCAGAACCGTGCCACCGTCTTCGCCGACAACGGCACCTGCAACGGCCGCCACACCCGACGAATCGGTTCGAGTGCGGCGATGTCGGCGTCGCCGCCGAACAACGCCAGTTGCACCACCGATTCAGTCACCGGTCAGCGCTTCCAGTCATGTTTTCTCCCCGTCCGTGTCGTCGCCGTCGTGCGCGACAGTCGTTGCTGGTTGTGAGTTGCTGTCGGTGTCGTCGTTGAGCAGTGCGAGGAGTTTGCGTGCTTCACCGGTTGTGATGCCGGCCAATGTCGCGGCAGCGGTGAGTGTTCCTTCCCGCCCGCGGATGTCATCGAGAGCGCGCGCCATCGCCAGTTGCGCGGCGTCGATGTGTTCGGCGGCGGTGAAGAACGCGGTCAGTGAGGTCATGTTGGCGTCGTCGCGGCGCTTGCGGTCGACGAGAACTTTCTGCTGCGCCGCCCGCGCCCGAGCGCGCGCAGTCATCCGAGCCTGAGTCGACGCCATGCCGCCCACCCTAACCCCAACCACCCTCAATTTTCTAGATCCTGACACAACCTCCCCCCACATCACCGATCCGACAACCAAAAACCCGACCCCAACCCCACTCGATCCCACAGCCACCGACTTACAGCCAAAGCCACGACTTAACCCACAGACCTCATGCATTAAGGCCGCTTCGCGGGTTTCGCTGGTAGGGTGCGGTCCATGATGGGTCTGCACAAGCTCACTGCTGGGGACGGGTATACGTACCTGACCAGGCAGGTTGCAGCGGCAGATTCCACCGAGCGGGGGGCTGCTTCGCTGGCGGAGTATTACTCCGAAAAAGGGGAGTCTCCGGGCCGCTGGACCGGGTCCGGTCTTGCAGCGCTCGAGAGGATCGGTGTGGGGGAGCAGGTGTCCGAGGCGCACATGAAGGCGCTGTTCGGTGACGGCTTGCACCCTGAGGCCGACACGATGTACGCCGAAAAGTTCGCCGCGGAACTCGCCGGCGGGGCGTCGACGAAGAATGCGGAGCGTGCGGCGTCGGCGGCGATCAAGCTCGGGCGTGCGTTCAAGATCGACAACGGGGCATCGGATTACCGCATCGCGTGCGCGAAGGCGTTCGTCGAGCACAACCTCGCAGCCGGTGAGAAGTGGAACGCACCGATCGAGCCCGAAGCACGTGCGGTGATCCGCACCCGCGTGGCAACGGAGATGTTCGCCCGCGAGTACGGGCGCGGCCCGGCTGATGAGCGTGAACTGTCGGGTTGGGTCGCTAAATCGGGGCGGCAGAACACCAAAGCCGTCGCCGGTTTCGACTTGACGTTCACACCGGTCAAATCGGTGTCGGCGTTGTGGGCTGTTGCGCCGCGGGAGATCTCGCAGGAGATCGAATCAGCGCACGAGTCGGCGATCGCAGCGGCACTCGACTACCTCGAAGAGCACGCCTGTTTCACCCGACTCGGCAACGGCGGTGTCGCGCAAGTCGACGCGAACGGGTTGATCGCTGCGGCGTTCACGCACCGTGATTCGCGCGCCGGGGATCCGAACCTGCACACCCATGTTGCGATCTCCAACAAGGTCTCCACGACGTTGCCGGACGGGACGATCAAGTGGCTCGCACTCGACGGGGCGGCGCTGTATCGCAACAATGTTCCCGCCTCCGAGGTGTACAACACTGCACTCGAAGCGCAGTTGCGGGAGCGCATCGGGGTGGAGTTCGCGGAGCGTCCATCCGCCGACCGTAGTAAACGTCCGGTGCGCGAGATCACCGGGTTGGATACGCGGCTGGCGGAGCGTTGGTCCTCGCGCAGTGCGGCGATCACTGTGCGCACCGCGGAGTTGGCGCGTGAGTTCCAAGTCGAGCATTACCGCGAGCCGACGGCCATCGAAGCGATTCGTCTCGCGCAGCGCGCGACGTTGGAAACACGTCAGGCGAAACACGAACCGCTCTCGCACGCCGAGCAGCGCGGAGGGTGGCGGGCCGAGGCGATCGAGGTACTCGGGTCACCGGCCGCGGTGTCGAAGATGGTTGCTGCGGTGACCGGTCGCAAGCGCATCCGGGCGAGTGTGGACATCGATGATCCGCGGTGGATCGACTACGCCGCCGCGGAGGTTGTCGAGGTCGTCTCCCGTGCGCGTTCGCGGTACCAGCGGCACAACATTCGCGCCGAGGCGATCCGCCGGGTGCGCACTGTCAATCCGCCGGCCGATCGCATCACCGACCTCGTCGAGGCGATCACCGACCGCGCGTGCAGTACCGAGCTTGCGGTCACGTTGGGCGACGAACTCGGCGATGATGTTGCTGCCGATCTCGCTCCGGAGGTGATGCGTCGCCGCGATGGCCGCGATGTGCACACCCGGCACGAAGCAACGTTGTTCACTACCACCGACGTGCTCGATGCCGAGGCGCGCATCGTTGCCCTTGCACAGCGCGGTGATGGTGTTGCAGTGGCCGAGGAGCACGTGGAGATGGCGCTCCTCGAAGCTGCTGCGAACGGGCGCGAACTCAACGCAGGACAACGCTCACTGGTGCGCGCGATGGCCACCTCCGGTGCGAAACTTCAGCTCGCACTCGCCCCTGCCGGTACTGGCAAGACCACCGCGATGACTGCATTGACGCGGTCGTGGCAGAACGCGGGCGGACATGTCGTCGGGTTCGCGCCGACCGCTGCCGCCGCCAAAGTTTTGCGTCAAGATATCTTGACGACTACCGATACGTTGGCGAAGTTCGTCGACATCACTCAGCGGCTCCGCGACGGAAAATCGGTCGCGGTTCCCGAGTGGTATTCCGCGATCGGGGAGAACACTCTCGTCATCGTCGACGAAGCCGGGATGACCGGCACTCTCGACCTCGACGAAGCAGTCACCGCACTCGCACAGCGCGGCGCAACGGTGCGGTTGATCGGTGATGATCAACAACTCGCCTCCGTCGCATCAGGGGGAGTGCTGCGCGATATCCACGACCGCGTCGGAGCGCTCACGCTCTCACAGGTGGTGCGCTTCCGCGACACAGCAACAGGCGCAGCGGAAGGCGCGGCATCACTCGCACTGCGCGACGGCGACGACGCCGCGATCGGTTTCTACATCGACCACTCCCGGCTGCACGTCGGCTCGATCGCGGCCGTCACCGACGACGCGTACAACGCGTGGGCCACCGACCGCGCCGCCGGTAAGGACGCACTGCTACTCGCCCCGACACGCGAGCTCGTCGCCGAACTCAACACTCGCGCCCGCACCGACCGCCTCGCTGCCGCTGCCGCCGCTGCCGCTGCCGCTGCCGCTGCGACTACCACTGCGACTGCCGGCGACGGAGGTGTCGGGTGTGAAGCAGTGCTCGCCGACGGGCTACGGGCGAGCGCCGGGGACATCGTCCGCACCCGCTCCAACGATCGCCGCAACACCATCTCCAAGACCGACTGGGTCCGCAACGGTGACCGCTGGACCGTGGAGGACGTCGGCGAAGACGGCTCCCTGGTGGTGCGTCATCTCGAACTCGGCCGCACCGTCACCCTCGCACCGGACTACGTCCAAACATCGACCGAACTCGGCTACGCCGGAACGGTGCATTCGGCGCAAGGGTCGACCGCCGACACCTGCCACGTCGTGGCCACCGGTGAGGAAACCCGCCAGCTCGCCTACGTCGCGCTCACGCGCGGACGGCTGGCGAACCACATGTATCTCGCGACCGCATCCGACGGCGACCTGCACACCGCGATGACCGAACGCGGCATGTTGCCCCCCACCGCTGTCGACGACTTCCGGGCGATCCTGCGGCGCGATGGCGCGCAGGTGTCCGCGCACTCCACCCTCACCGCCGCCGACGACCCGCACGCGCACTTGGCGCAGTTCGCGAACGCCTACGACTACTCCGTGGCGACCGGGGCGGAGGTGTTCCTCGGACCGAAGAAGATGGCGCAGATCGACGCTGCCGCCGAGGCCGAAGTCACCGGGTTGACCGACGAGTCCGCATGGCCGGTCCTGCGCGGACACCTGGCGATCGTCGGCGCACATGGACGCGACCCCGTCGAGGCATTACGCGCTGCGGTTCGCTCCCGCGAGCTGGGTACCGCGGACGACAAAGCTGCCGTGCTGGACTGGCGACTCGACACCAGCGGTAACCATTCCTCCGGCCGCGGTCCGCTGCCGTGGCTCCCAGCGATCCCTTCCGCGCTACGCGGCGACGCAGGCAAAGGGGAGGACGCGGGCAAACGGGCGGACGCCGAATGGGGTGCGTACCTCGATGCCCGCACCGACACCGTCACCGCATTACGCGACCGTATCGACGCCGACGTCCGATCCTGGAGCCCGGCGACCGCGCAACTGTGGGCGCGAGCGTTCTTCGGCGCCGAGGAACCGAACTTCGATCTGCTGAGCGATCTCGCGGTCTTCCGCGCCGCACACGGTATCGATCCGGACGACCGTCGACCGACCGGACCGATGCAACTCGCTGCCGCATCACTGAAGGCGCAGCGCAAGCTCGACAAGCGCGCCGAGAAGGTACTCGGCGGCGCGCACACCGCGTCGACGCTGTGGCGGGCGTTCGTCGACGAACTCGACACCCACATCGCCCGCGATCCGTACTTCCCGGTCCTCGCCGACCGACTCTCCGCTGCCGCCCGCGCCGGCATCGACGTGCACACCCTCGTGCGTGACTCACTCGCCGCGTCGCCCCTGCCCGACGAGCTACCCGCCGCCGCCCTGTGGTGGCGACTCTCCGGCGAGCTGTCCGCTGCCGCTCTCGACACCGACACCGCAGACGGCGCGGCGCTCACACCGTCGTGGACACCGATGTTGACCGAACTGCTCGGCGACAAAGCTGCCGCCCGGGTCATGTCCGACCCGTCCTGGCCGGCGCTCGTGGCGACCGTGGAGGCCGCCGACCCGAGCATGTGGACACCGGGGCAGCTGCTCGGCACCGCGTACGAATTCCTGCACGGCGGCATCGACCCGGTCGATCACGGCGTCACCTTCCCCGCCCACGAACTCGCCACCGCATTGACGTGGCGTGCGGAAATGTTGGTGCGCGAGAACCACCTCGCCCGCACCTATGTCGGCCCGGACATCGAACCTCTCGCCGCCGAGGACGAAGAAGCCTTCGCCCCGATCGACGCAGTCGCCGCAGACACCTGCGCCGACGTCTTGCCGGCCGAGTGGGCAGACCCAGCCAATCGGCCACCGCCGGTCAACGCCCGCACAGCCGCTGCGCCCGGTGATGCAGCGTCGCCGTCTATCCCCGTCGAGGCCGACGCCGACTACCTCGCCTCCCTCGACGGACTCGATGCCCCGGTCGAGTACGACGACGCGCCGCCGCCGGAATACGACGGCTACAACGACGACACCACACCCGGTGCCGCCGAACCCAATGCCCTCGAGCCTGACGCGGACACCGACGTCGATCCGTACGAGGCGATGCTCGAGCACGCGCGAGTGCTGGTGTTGCCGTACCCGAGCGTCACCGCAGACGAACGAGTACGACTGCTCACCGCCGATCTCGACGCCGCGAAGACCGAACACCGCGGCTTGCGCGCGCAGATCGCCGACGGCACCAGCCCCACTGTGCTGAACGCGGCCGCGATGCTCGACGAGCTCGCAGAGCGCGCGGATCGGCAACGCCCCGCCCGGATCGCGATGCTCGATGCCCGCCAGGACTGGATGGACACCGCGTTCGAGGCCGAAGCGCTCTGGCACCGGATCGACACCGTCGTGCGGCCCGCTGTCGCAGCCGACGTCGCGGCCGCCGGGGACGACGACGATGCCCGTGCGCTCGCCGGGCGCGGTCTCGACTGGGAGATCTGGCGCGCAGGATTCGCCGACGACGCCGCTACCGCCGCCCGTAATCGCGCACAGGAGGCAGCCGCGGAGTACGAGCGCGTCGCCGCAGCCGATGGGGGAGAAGTCACCACCGTCGACGTCATCACCACCCGCGGAACGGTCGAGAGCATCGACCTCGCCGCGCTGGCAGAACTTCAGCAGGAAGTGGACCGCCTCGGCGGCATGTTGCTGCGCGCCGAGCACGCAGCGAGGCGTGTCGCGATGACAACGACGACCGCTGCACCGTCGACATTGACTCAGACAGAAGTATCCGTCCAGGACAGCGTCGCGCAGGAAGAGGTTACGCAGGAGGACGTAGCGCACGCTCCTGACTCGCCACCGGCACTCTCGACCGCCGACGCCGCGTTGCTCGAGAAGATGGAGCAGGACCCGATCCGGCTTGTGCCGGACGCAGAGTTGATCGCGTTCGTCGACCGCGCCGGACGATCGCGCACCGAGCCCACGGTGGTGGCAGACACCGAGAAGCTCTATGCCCGGCTCACTGAGCAAGCCGCAGCGATCGCCGCCGCACGCGAACTCGCCACCGAACTGCGGCGGATCAGGGCAGAACACGAGACAGCACACAATAACCACTCCGCGCTCACCGAGCGACTGGGCACGGCGAAGCGGCGCGAGCGCAAGAGCATCGAACCGGCCGTCGACGAGGCACGACTAAGGGAAGAACGCCTCGCCCGCCAGGCCCAAGACACCCAACGTGCCGTCCGCGATGCGGCCGGGCGTGTGCGGGCAGAGACCAGTGAATGGCCCGCGATCACGGCACGCGCCGCCGATCCGGGCCGCCGCGCCGCCGACCTCGCCGCCGCCGCCGTGCTCGACACCGCTATCACCGAACGCAGCCGGCGTCTGCGGACAGTGACGTTGGCCGGAGAACGTCATGCTGCCGAACAACGCGTACGCGCCGTCGCCGGTACAGCGCGCACGGTGGAGGCCTCCTCGATCGAAGGGCTCACCGACACCGACAACCGTGTCACCGGCATCGAACCAGTCGATTCGGACGCGCAAAAGCGCATCGCGCGCCTGGTCTCCGACACGCCTGGCCCCGGGCGTTCTCGAACCAATACGCAGACACTGCATCCGGAACAGCAGCCCGGCCCTGTCGTCACCGAACACCAGCACGATAACGACCACGGCCTCTGATCAGCTGCATCGTGATCGACGAGGAAGCAGGCCCGGTTAGACACCCATTGGTGTCTAGAATCCAATACACTGTAGCCTGAAGTTCCATCTCCAGGGACGACCGTCACGACGCCACGTCGGGCTCCGATCTGGGGAATCTCCTACAGAAGGAATTGCACCATGCCACTTGCGAAATTCGCGCTGCCGACGGGCGTTCACGAGCCCGCACCCGACACTCTCACTCGAAGTCAGGCGGCATCGCGCCTGGGCATCGCCATGGGGGCCGTCGACAAACTCGTGGCCGCCCACGTTCTGACACTCCCCATCCGTTCCGACGTCGTCGAACGAATCGAACGACGAAGCTACCTGGTCGCCGAGGAGGGCGAACTTACCGTCCTGAGAACGGATGCCCGCAAACCGGCCTACCCCGGGGAAGACCGGAAGTGGATCGGGTTCAGTACCGAGCACACCGACTGCGAGCTCGAACAGACCAGTCTTCGGTGGTGGCGCTCGTACCCGCGTCGGGTGATCGACAACGAGCTCTACGCGGTCACCATCGCCAGCCTCCCGGTCGCCGTGTACAAGATCGACGGCGTCGAGGCCGAACTCGTACGTCGCGGAGAAGATCGGCCGCGATTTCACTACCGCGGCACGCTCCTGCACCGCAGTCACCCCGGTATGTCGGACCTTCAGCTCAGTCCTGCGGTACCGGTCCAGTACCAAGAGCAGGTCCGCCAGATCATGAGCAGCAGAATCAAAGTCGTCAGCGGAGGGCCTATCGGCTACCTGGGTGCCGACCCGTCGGCTGCCTTTGCCGGGACCGTCGAGGGAGTCAAATGATGGCCAACAACTATGGGACTCGGGTCCGCAGGTATAGGACGGTCCACTGTGCGCAGTGCGACGAAACCGCAGACGTAGCGTTTGTCAGACGCACATCACAGAGCACTGCGCAGGGTGATGTGCTCGACGAGTTCGTCTGCTATGACGGGCATACGATCTTGTTGCCGGGCCTCATCGTGAAACGGCTTCGTGACAGTACGGTCTTCGATCTCTGATCGAACGGACACCACGAACGCTGCGGGCCGTCAAGAAATCTTGACGGCCCGCAGCGTGTTCATGAGATGGTTCTAAGCGTCGAGGTCGTATCCGTTGTCAGATTCGTTGGTGCGACCTGGTTCCGGTCCCTCGTGCTCGGTGCTCTTCCACGGCTTGGCCGTTCCCGGGTCATCTTCCACTGCACGGAGGAAGTTGCCGGGCCTGGTGGATGTGTCGCCCGGTTGCAGCTGTCCGAATCCTCCTGCGCGCTGCGCACTGGCATGTTGAGCTTCAATAGCTTTCGTGTGCATGAACTCTCGCACATCGTCGGCGCTTCCCATGCCGAGGTCTTCGACAAGGGCTTTGGTGGGGTTGAGCATTAGCGACCAGCCTTGTTGCCGGCCCTTCGCTGCCGCGCGTTCGGCTCGGGCCCCGTCCCGTGCAAGGGCTTCGGGGCTGGTCTCGGCCTCCCTGATTTCGCGTCGTAGTCGGGCGACTTTGTTCAAGAGGTCTTTGAGCTGCACCGCTCTGGGAAAGTCCGAGAGCTCGACCAATTCGAGATCGTCGAGCCGTTGTTCGTCTCGATTGAGTGAGCGTTCGGCTTTCGCCGGTACGCACAGTTGCACCACGAAGTTCTCGGAGTCGGTCACGGTTCTCCTGAGGGGCGAGGGCGCGGTGTTGAGGGAGGATCAGCTGGAGGTGTTCAGGGCGGCCGGCATGACCAGGGTGGTAAAGCTGCCCTGGTCCGCGGAGCGCACCACGACGGGTCGGTCTGCGGCGGAGATCTCGAGCAGGACGTCGGGCCCGACGCTGGCCGCCAGGGCGGGGGCCAGGACGGCGGGGTCGAAGCCGATCCGCTGGGGCAGGTCCTCGTGGCAGACCGCGGGCAGAGTGGCTGCGTTGGAGTGACCGGGAAGTGAGATGGTCATCTCGTCGCCGGTGAAGCTCAGAGCGATGCGGGGAGCGTCGCCGTGGCTGTTGACCGCGTCGCGAAGGGCCAGGCGATCCACGATCACGCGGTATTCGGGCGGGGCCAGGGCCGAGAGCATCTCGCGGTAGACGGGGAACTGGTCATCGACCGTCACCAGGACCCAGGACTGCGAGGTACTGGATGCCCGAGTCTCGTCTGGTCCGACCTGGAGGGTGACCTGGTGGACTCGCGCTGCCCATTGCCCGAACTCCATCAGGTCGGCCGCGTGCACCAGAAGACGGCAGGGCCCTCCGTCGAGCGCCTCTGGTCTCAAGACACGCATCGAGAGGCGATAGCGATCGGTGGCCACAAGGCGCACCTCGCCGTCATCGATCTCGATGAGGACGCAGCCAAGCGCAGGGTGTTCCGCGTCGGAGGCTGCGGCTGGCACCACCTGGCGGACAGCGCTGGCCAACTCCACACCGCCGATTCGAGCTTCCGTCATGCCTACGACGGTCGAGAGGGAACGAAGAGCGACCGCGATGGCGGCCTTGGCCGTCTGCGTCTGGTCCCGCATCCTGTCCAAGTGCCGCTCCAGTACCTCGCGACCCTCGCGTTCGGGCCCGTCGAGCACCACGGCAACCTCAGCTAGCGGCAGGCCCGCATCTCGCAGACCGCGCAGGAGAGCGGCACGAGCCTCCTGCGCAGGGCTGTAGAAGCGGTATCCCGTCACCCCGTCAACCCATGCAGGCCGCAGAACGCGGCAGTCGTCGTAGAAACGCAGGGCACTCGGAGCGAGACCCACTCGCCGCGCGAAGACACTGATGCTCAGTAGGTCCGTGGGACCGTCCATGAACTCGATTGTTGACCCTCATCCAACTTGAAGGTCAACTCGCACCCGCGCAGAAACGTGCTCGGGCCGTCCCCTGAAGCCCTCGGCTACTCAGGCGCGTTCCACCTCACCACCTGGCACGGGAAGTTCTTCAGCGTCAACCCCCGAAGGACTTCAAAACTCGACCACTAAGTAAACGGGCCGCTAGGTCGATTGCACTGAGTGGGTGCACTGCAGCGGGTCGCTGTCCAGGGTCCACCGCTGGGAAGTAGCTCTGCAGCGTGAGGCAGTACGAGCTGTCGGACTACTTACGGCGCAATATTTTTTTAGTTTTCCCCGGCGTGTCAGACCTGTTTGAACGTGATGCTGCATCAGGATGGATCTCGGTTGGGACCGATAATGCAGATGAAGGAGGCCACGCCATGCCGATGCCCAGTAAGGGTGAGCGGAAGCCGTTGACTGTCCGAATCCCGCTAGAGCTGATCAAGACGCTCGAAGAACAACAGAGTTCAGCAGGTGTGACGTCTTTAGGTCAGTACTTGGCCGACCTCATCGCGATCGTGAACGACCGCGAGGACCTCGCGCTCGAACTTAACCGACGGCGAGACCAAGGGGTGTTGCCCTTGACTGCGTAGCCGCGTTGGCCCGGACCGACATCTGGGTCATACGTCCAACTGAATCTACGCAGCACGGATAACGAAAAACCCCCGGCGGGCGAGCCGAGGGCTTTCGAAGTCAGAGAAGCGAGTGACTAGCTCGCAACTCATGATGTGTTGCGATCCCCGAAGGGACTTGTCTTGCCTGACATGTCTCAGGGTACATCGTGCCCTGAAGTAGATACAAGATTGAACGTTCGTGTCGCCTACCAGGCTGACACGACCCCCGACTATTTGTGGCGGCGTTTCGCCCCGGTTGTCGCGGCGCGTCGCTCGATGCGCCTGCATGACCCGGCTTTACGCAAGTTCGTTGCGGCGGGTCCGTTGACGATCAAACGGCCTGCGGTGCCGGCGGCGGTACCGCTGTTTTCTCGCGGGCGCGCGCGCCTGCTCGCGCTGGACTTCGATGCAAAGAAGTACGGTGCCGACGAAGTCGCCGCGGACGTCGCACGGGTGTTGAGCTGGGTAGGCGAGTGCGGTGGCCGCGCGGTCGTCGACGTCTCCACCAGCGGCGGCCGCCACGTGTTGATCCCGCTGGCACCCGGGTCAACGGCCGGTGTCGCCGAACTCAAGCCACTGCTGCGTCAACTCGCAGCTCGCTTGCGCACCCTCGACATCACCCCGATGACGAACCAGGCGACTGGTTGCATCACCGTCCCCGGCTCCGCGTGCCGAGAAGGCGGGCACCGCCGACTGGTCGGCGCTGACGTCGCGGACGCGGTGAACACTCTGACCATCGGGTCCGACCCCGGAACGCTCACCAGACTCTCAGCTCTTCTCGGCGGCGTTCACTCCCGCCGCAGCGACATCCGAGCGGTAGCCGCGGAAATCACCGCCTCGACGGTGGCCGAACGGGTCATCGGCACCGGCGACCGCGCCCGCCTGCATCCACGATTGTGCCGCACCTCGCCGACACCGGCGTGCGTAACAGCATTCGCAGCCACCGGTCAGGTCGATCTACGTCGCTGGCCGTCCCGCTCGGAAGCCCGCCAGTCCGTGCTCACCCACGCCGTCCTCACCGGCGCCACCGCCGCTGACATCCTCGCCCGCGCCGCCACCGCCGAATGGTCGGGCGTCCGCGCCGCCTACGCCCGCTACGCCGAACCCGCGCGCGCCCTGCGCCGCGACGCCGCCGCCGCCCTCGAATGGGCCGCATCGACACTCCCCGAACCTGTCCGGGATACCAGGCACAAGCAAATGCACACAGGGGGGACCAGTAACCCGATTTTTCGATCCTGGGTCGCTACAGCACAGAACTGGGTTACTCGCGAATACAACGGAAAACGAGATAGATGGACCACCCACGCTGTGATCCAAGCTCTCGGGTGGGCAGCAGCTGTATCCGGTCAAGTCGTAGAAGGAACCCCGGTAGTGGGGGTTGGGGGAAGGTCCTTGTCGATCGCGGCGGGGATGCTGCCGGAGTCGACGGTGTGGTCGGTGCTCGAACGCCTGCGGGAGGCCGAAGGATCACCGGTGCTGCTGATCGAACGAGGGGCCGGCCAGAATCCTGACCGCTACGCCCTGGTGCCGGCGGTGATGGGCGAGTCAGAGGAGGACACGTTCGAGCTTGTGTCAGCAGTGTCAGGGGGAGGGGTGGGGCAGGAGATCGATTCGGTGCATCCGGCGTGGAGTGTGATCGGCTGGAGACATCGCATCCTGTACGGGGCGGTCGCGGCAGCACCGGACACGATGACAGCGGAGGAACTGTTCGCCGCCGTGGCCATTGGGCGCACCAGCGGGTACGAGACTCTGTTGGATCTGCGGATCGCGGGATTGGTCACCGTGGACAGTCGCGGGGTCAGCCTCGGCGCGGCGGATCTCGATGACATCGGCCACCGCCACGGGCTGGACGCGGCGATCAGTGCCCGGATCGTGCGCCACCGGGCAGAACGCATCGTGTGGCGCGAATGGCTCGCAGCCAGAGAAGAAGCCCGCATCCCCACCGAACCATCCTCTACACCGCCGGGCGTGGTCGAAGATGCGTCCTATCTGCCCGGCGACGACTATTTCGCCGCAGTCATCGGAAGCGGGCCACCCGAACGAGCGGACTGAGATCGATGATCGATAAAACAGGATCTTCAGCCGGCGCGGCCATCGCGGTGATCGCGCCGGCTGAAGCTGAGGGTCGCGCAGGGCGGTATCCGTCCTTTATCGATGCGTGGGGGTTGATGCGGGTCGTCTTCCGCGGTGTGTTGGACGCACCCCGGGTATCGATCGGTTCCCTCTGAAATGCGTTGCGGCCCTTCATGACAGGCCGGTCGGCCCTCGCCTGTAGGAGAAAGGTGTCGGTGGCGCGATGAATACTCGATCGGTATGAGGATCCGAACACTGCTCGGCCCGCCCCTGACCCGCGAGATCGCCTGCCAGGCAGCACTGGTACTGGCAGTGTCCGATTTCGTCGTCTCCGACGGACTGTTGTTTGGCGCGCATTCCGATGCCGACATGCCGTGCGAGGGCAGCGGGGTCGCAGCCGGCGTGTTCGGAGTGAGGATCTACAGTTCATGCCATGAGCGAGAATGACGCGTTCGAGGTGGCGGGTGTCCCGGAGCCGGTACTCGACGAACTCGCAGCGGCATTGACCGAGAAGATCGATGTATTACTCGACCGATTGACCGACCGAGCAATGGCAGCGCCGCAGGCAGGATCGCCGGCGTGGCGATCGCACTGGAACGAGCGCGAGAGCCCTGACGGGCGCGCGCAGCACGCTCGCCGGCTGTCCGTGCGCGCCGTACTCGCCAGCCGCGCCGGAATCGGCACACCCGTCAACGCGCCCACCCCGGCACCTTCTGCACCGGCAGCGCGCTCACGGACCCGCCGCAGCCGCATCGATGCCGCGCAGTTGGCGATGTTCTAGACAACCCTCGCGGCTCTGCAGTGGCGGTCGATGGGGTGGTCGGGGATCGCCACCATCTGCGATTTCGTTGACACGGTGATCACTCGACGAGGGGGATGGGCCGCCTCGTCTGCGTGCGCCCTTTCGCCGGCTCCGTTCCGCGCAGGGAGCTGGTTGTGTGGGGGTGGGCCGTATACGCGACGGAGCGGCCGGGCCCAGCGCCCGGGCCCGCGAGTCATCGAAGAATCCGATGACCGGGCTTGTCAGATATGCGAGCCGTCGAACCGCTACTGACGTTTCGCGCGCCGGCCGAGCCTCCGGCCTATTCGGTCCCGCGCAGGCCGGTGCTCATCGGTGACGCTCCTCGATCGAGTGAGAAGATGAACGGCGTCGACATAGAACAGGGTCGAGGTACCGACGAAGGAGTGCGATGGACGAGGTCCTGGCCCGGGCAGGCATTTTTCAGGGAGTCGAGCAGTCTGCAGTAGCAGCGCTGACGCAGCAGCTGCAGTCGGTCGATTTTCCTCGCGGCCACCGAATTTTCACCGAGGGTGAGCCTGGAGATCGGCTTTACATCATTGTCGCGGGAAAGATCAAGGTCGGTCGCAGCACGCCGGACGGCCGCGAGAACCTACTGACGGTGATGGGTCCATCCGACATGTTCGGCGAACTGGCGATCTTCGATCCGGGGCCCCGTACGTCCACGGTCACCACGATTACCGAAGTGCGCGCTGTCAGCATGGATCGAGATGCACTCAAAGGATGGATCGATCAGCGCCCCGAAGTGGCCGGGCAACTGCTGCGCGTGCTCGCCCGCCGCCTGCGCCGCACCAATGACAACCTCGCCGACCTGATTTTCACCGATGTCCCGGGCCGCGTCGCCAAGGCCCTGCTGCAGCTCGCGCAACGTTTCGGTACCCAGGAAGCCGGCGCGCTGCGCCTCACGCACGATCTGACTCAGGAGGAAATCGCGCAGCTGGTCGGCGCATCGCGCGAGACGGTCAACAAAGCACTCGCCGACTTCGCGCACCGTGGATGGCTGCGTGTGGAAGGTAAGAGCGTGTTGATCCTCGATTCCGAGCGTCTTGCCCGCCGAGCCCGCTGACGCGCGGCCGGCCGCCGGGTCGTGCAGACGCCGAGTCCGCGCAATGACGAGTTCGCGCAATGACGAGTTCGCGCAATGACGATGAGAGCATCGCCAGGGATCATGTGGTTGCCTTCCCGGCGAGAGGGCCGCAACCGTAGTCGGATTCAGGGCTGATTCATCGGCGCGGTGTGCAGGCCACACAGATCCGCTGAGCCACTGGTATGGCCATATAATCCATAGTCGCTGGTACGGGCTTGGTATGGCCCGAGCAGTGGTCGAGTCGGACGTGTTCGTTCGGCAACCGGGCACATGCCGCTACGGTTTCGGCGGGAAAACCGGCGGCCAGGGCGCCGCGGCGCTGTACTCGATGCAGGGCAGCTTGCGCGACTCTATGAATGTATATGGCTCTGTAAGTCCCTGCCGGATACATGTTTATACAGTCCATAGTTGGCTTAGGTGAGGAGAAAGCGGCAGCCCTACCGCGGTTGCGGTATTGCGCTGATGCGGCGCGCCCGGCGATGTCGATCGTTGCTATCGATGGTCCTGCGGGTAGCCCGACAGAGCGACAATACTCATATGTAGCACGGTGCTACCATGCAGGTATGACCAGGACCAGTCAGCCGACCCGTTTGCCGGCCGATGTGTACGAATCGGCCGCGGCAGCCACACTCACCACCTCCCGCACGGTGCCGCAGCAGATCGCGCACTGGGCGCGGATCGGGCGTGAACTCGAGATGTCGCCGCGGGTGAATCACCGCGCGGTCACCGAAGTTCTCACCGGCACCGGTTCCTATGACGGCCTCGGCGAACACGAGCAGGCCATCGTCCGCGAGGAGTGGGCCGATCGGGCCACTACCCTGCGAAGCCAGCAGAACTATGCCGCCCAGTTCGCGGCCGCGGGGGAGTCGTACTCGGAAGTCGACGACGACGGCAACCTCATCGTGCATCCTGCTCACCGCTGATGCCGCTGCTGCATCTTCTGGCTGGACCCAACGGTGCCGGCAAATCGACCTACGTTCGTGATGTGCTGAGTCCGGCCACCCGGCTCCCGTTCATCAACGCCGACGAGATCACCCTCGAACGCTGGCCCGATGCGCAGGCCGAACACGCGTACGAGGCAGCGCAGATCGCCGAAGCCCGACGTCGAGACCACATCGCCCACAGGCGCTCGTTCATCACTGAAACCGTGTTCTCGCATCCGAGCAAAGTTCAGCTGGTCTCCGACGCCGTGGACGCCGGCTATCTCGTTCGCCTGCACATCATCATCGTCCCGGTCGAGCTCGCGGTGCAGCGCGTCGCCGAACGGGTACGCCGCGGCGGACATGACGTACCGGAGCAGAAAATCCGGGAGCGGTACGAACGACTATGGATCCATCTCGATGCAGCGATCGGCATCGCCGACGTGGTCGAGGTGTTCGACAACGGCAGCGCACGCACTCCGTTCCGGCCGTGCGCTCTGTACACCCACGGCGCACTCGTCGGAGACGCGAGCTGGCCCAGATGGGCACCGGCCGCCCTCCGAGGCAGCGGCGCACCTCGACACGCGAGACCACCCGAATCGAATCAGTGATCGGCCAGCGGCGTCGGCGCGCCTAGCTTGCCGCGTCCACCATTTCGTCACAGTGACAAATTTGTACGATTCATCAGGTCCACCTCGCAGTATGCTCGCTCGAATGCCGTGGCTGGTATCGACGAGTGACCTCTCGCGCCACACATCGGTTGTGCCCGAAGGCATTTCGCTCGCAGTCGCGGCGTCGTCCGGCTGGTCGCCGGACGACACCGTGATCCGTACTGGCAACGGCCGACGGCGCCCATGAGCTATCGAGTTCGTCAGGAATACCTGACGAAAATATCGTGCCCGAGACGGTCGCCGAGCTTCGCGAAGAACGCTTCTGCGGCGCACTTCAATGTGCGGGCGTCTACGGCACGGCTCGCGGCGGTACGGAATCGACGAGCGGCTCAGGGAAGACCGCCAACGGCCGCGTGTAGTTACTCGAGGCCCAGTACTTCCTCTGCGTATCGGAAACCATCCATGTTTTTCTGCAATTGCTCGTAGCTACCATGCAGGTTGTCCTTCAGTGTCGCTGCCACTGGCGTAGGTATCTGCGCGGGTAGGTGATCTGCCGGTGGTCGTTGGCGCCGGATCTAGGGCAACTTCCCCTCGACCCCCCCGTATTCGCGGTGAGCGCGATGTTGTGTTCGCTGTAAAGGGCTTCGGCCGGCGGGCGTCGGGCCATTGAGTGGTCGAGCTGCGTCTCGGGATCCAGAACCGTGAGCGGAAGGACGACATCTGGGCATGCTCTGCCGATGTCCGCGGGTTTATGTAGGTGTCAGGCGGGCGACCATTGGAGTCCAAGCATGGTTACTGCTTGGTCGAGTTCGTGGTCGGCGTTGTCGATGGGGGAGTGCTCGAGCGCGTCGATGTGTGGGCTGATGGTGGGGTCTGTCGCGCGTTCGTAGAGCGCCCACATGCGTAATTGGTCGCCATGGCGCGAATCGAATTCGATGCCGTCGACGGCGGTACGGCCGTCGTGTGTGAGGGCGTAAATCCATCCTGAGATGGCTTGGGTGAGTCCGCGGGGTCGGCCGTCGCGTAGTGCGGCGGTGTCGAGGTCGTCGAGGCCGTAACGAATAGCGAGGGGCCGGAAGATCGAGCGCAGGGCAGCGACGCTGTGCGGGTGTGTGGGCAGGGCGAAGCGTCCGGTGAGGGCGCCGCGGCCGAGCATGCGTGGTGTGCACCAGGACTGGGGGAGTTGACCGGGCGGCAGGGTGGGGTACCTTGCTTGATCGTCGTCGTCGACGGTGATGTCGTCGAGCTCGGCGATCAGCTGTGGGCTGGGGCGGGCGAACGCGAGGACCTCAAGGTAACAGGCAAGTGCACTGATCCCGCAGTAGAGGGTGCGCCACACCCCTTCGGGATCGTCCCAACGGCCGGCGAAGCGCCCATCAGTGGCGTATTCCCACGGTGTCCATTCCCATGGGGTGGGGGCATATCCGACGCGAAAGATGACCGTGTCGTGGCGGCTGACGGTGTTGATCGGGCTCTGTGGGCTCTCGAGCAGCGACAAGCGTGGTTGGTTCATCCCACCGCGGCGAACTGGCGGGCGGCAGCGAGAACCTGCGGTCCGATATCGGCGAGCTCCCCGTCGCGCAGCAGTAGGGCCGGCGCTCGATCGTCGAGGATGGGGTTGAGGCCTTGGAACCATGCCTGCGCGACAGATGCACTGTCGCGTTCGGTGACGAGGCGGGCAGCGCGGTAGGCGATGCGGAGCCGTTCGACGTCGTCCGGATTGCCAATGGTGCGAGTGCCTTCCGCCCACTGCCGCACTGCGCGGGTTTCCTTCACTCGCCCCAGGTAGGCGACGAGTTTGGCACCGAGTAGGTCACGCAAAGCGCCGACGAGTTCGGACTGGGACATGCGAGCCGCGTCGGTGTATGCGGCCAGATCGGGCCGTGGATGTGTTGTAGTCATTTCATCACTCCTCAAACACAGTGTATATCCCACCCACAAATCCTGCCACATCACAAAGTGGGTCACCGCTGGCTGGCTCTGAAATGTAGTGTGTTGCTGACGCGGCGGTGTCGGTGCCTGCGATGAGCGAACAAGCTTCCGGGGCGAGCACATCGCCGAGTGTTACGTCGTAGAAAACGGTGTGGTCGTGAGGCGATAGATGTGATTGATGTTCCTATCACAACGTGAGGCGACGCCATCTGGACTTTCGTTTTCACCGGGCACGCGGGGACGTGTGCGACGTGGGTCAATCCGTTGTCCGCTTCGAGCGATCATGTAATTGATGCTCAGGTCGAATGTTTGTACGAGTGGCATCCAAAGGCGAGGAAATTCCTTGTCGGCCAGTGCTTCTCATCAAATACTGGTAACCCTGCATATCAAAACTGGTCGTATTGCACAGTGTCGGCGGCCGTCAGGACTGCTGGTGTGTGCCCCGACGACGTGGCCACCAAGCGGGAGTCCCGCCAGGCCCAGGTACACCCCTTGGTTGCGCAGTGACGGCTTAATGGATGTTTGGCTAGTCTTCGCCAACCACGTTCTTGGTCTGTCGAGATCGTTTTTCGATCGGGCCCAAACGTTTTCGATGGGGTCGCGACTGTATTGCCTGAGCTATTTACACGCCGCAGCGAGACGGGCGAGCAGGTCGCGGAAAGTGGCGGCGTCGGTAGACAACGCATTGTGCAGCAGATCGTCCTCGACTGTCCTGACTCTGCGCCGAACGGTATCGAGCACCGCCTGTCCGCTAGGGGTGATGTTGATGGCGCGCTGTCGTTGATCGGGTGCCCGTTCGCGGGCAATGAGTCCGCGGGCCGATAGGTCATTAAGATGTCGACCCAGTCGGGTGGGGTCCCGGTTTGTTCGACCGGAGAGCTCCTTCTGTGACATGGCGGTGCCGCCTGCGACCTCGGTCAGGATCGCGTACTCCCACATCGACAGCCCGGCCTCACTCAGGATCGGCTCTTCTAGAGCACCCAGCCGCGGCACGACCTGGAATATCAGCGCCGCCAAATCCGGCTCGAGGCGCTGCTGATTGCCGCCACCCGTCATAGACAACCCTCCTCAAATCATCTACCGTCGTAGACGAATCCCTCTACTGCGGTAGATGGTTCTCGACGATCTTGAGACCCACGTTATTCCCACCCCACGACAGCGGCATAGCGGCGACGCCCTGCCGGAGCCCAGGAGGACCCCATGGATGTATCCACGCTGCACACTGTCGCCGAAGACCTCGCCGAGCATCTTTCGGAGATGACCTCGGGCGACTTTAAGCAGCCCACGCCTGTTCCCGGTAAAGATGTCGGCGCTCTGTACCTGCACTTGATCGATCAGAACGTCGTTCTAACCGCAGCGCTTGCCAACGCCCCGACACCCCAGCGACAGCAGACTGACCCGAGTGTTCGAGCAAACCTGCCCGCTGCGGCCAACCTCTACGGGGGTGGCTTCGAAACGCGATACCGCCAGACCGCGCACATCCTGGAGGATGCCTTCGCGACCATTCTGGTCGCCGAGGAGCTTCACCGCATCGATGGCGTCGACCGCGAGGCCAGCACGATCTACGACCAGCAGGTTAGCGACACCGTCATCCACACCTACGACCTGGCACGCGCCATGGGAATCGACTACCGCCCGCCCGCCGACATCGCCTATCGAGTGCTCAAATCGCTACAAAAATCACCTCTCACTGATCCAGATGCATCGTGGGACTGCGCACTTAGGCTGTCTCAACGAATTCCGAGTTTCAGATGAGATCGGACCTTTTGTTGGGCCGAGCTTGGTTTCGACTATGGCGAGATACGTCGAGCACGGACGAGACGATACTTCCGCCGATCGTGCGGGCCACACTCGGTCCGACCACAGTGCGTAGCGGCCACCACCGACCGCGACCACACCGACCAACAGCCCGAGCACCGCACCGAAGAACGCAGGAAACACCAGCAGCGCCAACCAGGACTTGGACCGCTCAAGGGTCCAGGGGAGCATGACACCCACACCGGTGCAGGCACCGGTAATAGCGGCGACCCTCAGTTTTTTCTCGACCCAGTCCACTGTTTTACTAGACCACGGCGGCAATGCGCTTCGACCTCGAAGTCGCTGTTTCGCCGCTCACGTCCACACTCAGACCCGTTCACGCCGGGCCTTTCGTATTGCCGGCACCGACTCGAACAGTCGATCAGAACTGCCGCTCGACCTCGCTAGCTTCTCGTACCAACGACAATCACGGTACTGCAACAACATTCAACCTTTTGCTGGCACCCCCTGCCTATCAGAACTGGTCGTATTGCTCCGCACCCCGCGAGCTGAAGCGTGAAAACGCTAGGCTCGTCTCCGTGTCCGGAGATACTGAACCTGTTCTGCAGACCTCGGGAATCGTGGTGGTCGATCATGATCAATTCGTTGTCTCGAACGACGACGCGGACCCTCTCGACGTGCGCGCGAAGGGCACATTGATCGAGGTGGGTCCAGGTTTTCTGTCCACGTACACGGGCGTGTCCTACGGGCCGGCTCGCGTGACGGTGCAGGTGTGGCAGGCAGAGCCCGCCGCCGAGTACGACGAATGGGAGGTGGTCGAAGAATCGGTCATCACCGCGTCGGCCGCAATCGCAGTCCGATCACTGGACGGGCATCCTTCGGAAGGCTTGGGGCAAATTCCCGCTGGGTCCTATCGTGTTCGCGCACATGCACGTGGCCGCGATACGTCGACCTCGCAGGAGGTTACAGAGCCGGTCGAGGACTACCTGTTCCAATTCTGGCCCACACACCGCGACGACCTCGCCGAGCCACCTGTGGTGGCAACGCTGAAGAAGACGGATAGGGCGTGGTCCGACGAGCCGACGAATGACACCGAACTGTGGCCGGACAGGTCGATGATCTACGTTCGCGACGACAACGGTGTGGCTCGAAAGGTCGATCTTGAGTCAGATCTCGGTCGCGCTGCGAGCGCGTTGAAACGCGCTTATGGCGGTCGGCCGCTCGAAGGCAAGCTGGTGCACCAGGAGTACGCGAGACAGCTGGCCTTCCTCGACCGACCTTTGGTCGACTGGCTCGCGCAGCAGGACGACGAGACGCTCGACGTATTCAAGGCCTTTTGCATCAGAGCATGTTTCGCGATGAGTGGACTCGACAACTACCCTTGGGTTAACGAGTGGGCGGATCGTGCGATTGCGCAGGGCCGTCTCGACGAGGACTATTTCGATCTGGCCGAGCGTGTGAAGTGGGACCCGACCATCCCGAAACGGATCGTTCCCGGCGTACCGTCCAGGCGCGAGTCGCTCCAGCAATACGAAGCAGTGAAGACGCTGGCCGGATTCTACGAACCGGTCCCCTTCGACTCGTTGCATCGCGCCCTGGAAACCTACATGTGGGCCCTGGACGCATTCGGTATGGACGGATACGAGGGGTTCATCGCAACATTGAGGGACCGTTTCGAAATTTCGGGTGAATGACGCCTCCAGGATGACTCGAAGCCTACGCGGAACTCGGACTGATCAGCGTCCGTGTGAAACATGCTGCGGCACAGCATATGCAGACGTTTACTGGTAACTCTGCATATCAAGACTCGTCGTATTGCGCTCGCACGTCTGGCGGACGTGTTGCAACAGGCACCAGACACACTCGTTGCCTAACGGTTTCTGCCACGTTCACGGCCGACATCCCAATCGCGACTGACTTCGGGTGCCGACGGCAGTGCCGAGCATCAGTTCTGCCGCGGTGGAGTTCACTGTGGTGTTGCCACCGATACGCTGGCTCCATGGCGAGAATGACATCGCTCGACAGGTGGGTGCATCAGCAGCTGACGGGCGAGCAGACACGGTCGAAGCCACCCGGTCCAATACTCCTGACCTTCGTGACGGCCGCCGTTGCGGTGTGGGTCTGCGTCAAACGAAATTGGTGGCCGTCGCCGTTCGGCGCACACACCTGGGCCGACCCACTGCTGGCCCATCTAGCGGTACTTGCGGTTTTGGCGGTCACTGGCCTGGTGTGGGCGATCCGAACCCTCTACGTGCTCGGCCGCGACCAACGTTGGTCCTGGTGGATACTCCCTGCGCCCGTCGTCGTCTCTGCCGCCTTCGCGTTCGTGGTGTGGGGGCCAGCTACGACATTCCTCGACAAGCGTAGCGAGTTCGAGGCCATCGCCGTCGACATCAGGGAGAACCCCGGCACGTCCCGCGAGGAGTTCGAGATCGGTCCTTTCGATATCAGTCGCGCGCTTGGCGGCGGCCCGTCGGGAGAGGTCTATTTCGTCGACAATTCGACCATCTTCTTCAGCTTTACGAGCGGGTGGGTGTACTCACCTGATCATGAACCTGCCGGCCTGGGCAATGTCGATTCCTCCATTTCACACCTCGATGGCCCTTGGTACCGATACGAATCGGTGTATCGAGACTGATCAACATTCGCAGTAGCAAGGGTTGACAGTTCAGAACGAAATATGCTGCTGCACAACATATGCAGACGTTTACTGGTGACACCCGGTATAGCCGTGCCCGGTTTTCATCGCGATTCCTGATGGTTCGAGTCTCTGTCCGACGATGACTGTCCTCTGCTCTGAGCAGAACAGAGCGACATGTCAGCGGCGGCTCCGTTAGGCTCCGCTTCATGACGATGCCGAGCCTTGACGCGGAACAAAGTCTGGATGAAGCCGAAACCGAGTTTCCTGCGCGTATTCCGTGCGAACGATATCGACGGTCTCGACTCGATCCTGCACGCGGACGTCGAGTTTGTCGGTCCTGATGGGTCGATCATCGACAAGGATGCATGGCATCGCATCGCGCCGGTGATCTTGATGTCGAGTCCGTTGACGAGTTGAGTCGACGAGTTCAGGTCGTCGGTGGAATCGGCATCACGCGTGTCAAGTTGCATATCAAGGCCAGCGTCGGGGGATCCCCTCTCGATGCAGTTCTGATGTATTCGCGGACCTGGCTCAACCGGGATGGTCGTTGGTCGATAGTGGCCGCTCACGGTTCGATTCTGCCGGCCTGACCCAGCAGTAGTGCCCGTCACTGATCTGCCCGGGGAGCTTGGTCGCGACCGTGTCGAAACGGTCGCGGTAAGCAATGTCGATGTTTGTTGATCTAAACTAGATCACTTTTCGGACAGGTAGTCGTTTGAGGGCCGCCTACGACCGGCTAATCCGTCCAGCCCAATAGAACACCAGTCGGCTTAGCGCCGCCTTTGATAGGGAATGTCGGCCTGCCCGAACGAAAAGCCGGTGTTCAGTGGTCGGGGCCGAGCGCAGCGTCGAGTAGACGGTCGACATATGGCGCGTCGAGGCGCTGTCCGGTGATGAGCAGCCGGTAATAGAGCGCCCCGTAGGCCAGGTCGATGACGATGTCTGGGTCAAGGTTGTTCCGGTCAGGGCGCTCTTGGGCGATCTGGCCGAGAAGCGCGGCGGCGGACGTTCGACGTTCGGCTATGAATCGGTCTCGCAATGCTGCCGCTAGCTCTGGATCGTGTTGGCTGGCCGCCACCAGCGCGATGAAGGGTCTGCGCGCTTCCGGTTCATTCATCAGGTGGGCGACACGGTGGACCTGTGCGCGGAATCGTTGGGTGGCTGTGCCGTCGACGGGTGCCTTGAGTTTGGCGCTTGTCGCTGCGGTGAAGGCGTCCATCAAGACTGCTGCTTTGTTGGGCCACCACCGGTAGATCGTGTTCTTGCTGACCCCGGCATGAGAGGCGATGTCGTCGACGGTGAGCCCGGGCAGTCCCTTGTCTGTCAGTAGGGCTTGGGTCGCTTCCAGGACAGCGCGGCGCGCCCGCTCACTGCGCGGTCGCCCTGGTTTGGTTGCGTCCTCGTTAGGCATATCGACTAGTCTACCTCTAACGATACTGCTCGATCAGTATCGAATCTATGGAGGCAGAGTGACAGATCCAGTGCAGGACCAGGTGTGGTTCATCACCGGGGGGAACTCCGGTTTTGGGCTCGCCTTGAGCAAAGCAGTTCTCACACGCGGGGGCTGCGTTGCCGCGGCGATCCGGTCCCCGGACGGACAAGCGGTAGCGACCCTGCAGGACTTCGGCAAGGACCGCCTGCACGTCTTGCGACTCGATGTCACCAACACCGAGGACGTGCAAGCTGCCGTCGACGACGCAGTAAAGTATTTCGGGCATCTCGATGTGGTCGTGAACAGTGCTGGCCGAGGCTCGTTCGGTTCGCTCGAGGAAACTTCGGATGCCGAAGTGCGGGATCTGTTCGAGGTCAATGTCTTTGGTTCGTTGAACGTAGTCCGCGCGGCTCTTCCGACCCTGCGGCGTCAACGTCATGGACACCTCGTGCAGATCTCCTCGCTCGCAGGCATCGCGCCACCAGCGCCTGGTTTGGCCGCGTACGCGGCCACCAAATTCGCCGTGGAAGGGATCTCCGAAGTCCTGGCCAAGGAGGTCGCGCACCTCGGCATCGGGGTGACCATCGTCGAACCAGGCGACTTCCGCACTGGCTTCGGCAACTCCCTTCACGTCACCCCACCGGCACTGCCGGACTATGCACAAAGCGTTGCCGCGGCCGCACAAGCCTTCGCCTCCATGGACCCCACACAACTAGGCGATCCGGACAAAGCTGCCGCCGTGATCATCGATGCCGTGACCAGTGCCCACCCGCCGTTGCGGCTCGCTCTGGGCGAGGACGCCATCGAGGGCATCAGAACCAAGCTAACCGACCAGCTCGTTCAAGGACAAGCGTGGGAGGCAGTCGGCCGTGGAATGCGGTGAAACCACCACAACTACCGGCGGTTGCCTGTGCGGGTCGGTTCGATATCAGGTGCGGGCACCTCTCGGCAAGATGTTTTTCTGCCACTGCGGATCACGTGCGTGAGCAGGGTGTACTGCCGCTGACTGCGTAGCCGCCCCGACCTGAACCGACGTTTGGGCGAACACTCGATTGAGAATGTTGTTTCGTGCCGCGTCGCGGGTAAGGCCGGATTCCAGTTGGAAGGGACTCGTCGCAGGTCAGTACGTCACACAGACGAATGGCACGACATGCACGTGCACAGCCTGATCCGGGGAGATTCGAATGTGGGCTGAATGGGCCTTAGCCCTCGGGCGACAGACGCCCTTGCTCCGTGACACCGATTCGAGGTTGTTCAGGGCACACCCCGTAAGCCGCGAAAACTGATGCGGCACAACATATGCAGACGTTCGCTGGGTAAGTCCGCTATAGCGGCTGGACTTATTCGTCGGTCCGAGGTGGGACGAAACTGGGCATGTCGGGCAGCGATCGCATGCTTCGAAAATGCGCGAACTCTTACCGCGGTTCGATAGTGTTCGT
>NZ_JASITC010000025.1:0-22720 GCF_030063405.1 Rhodococcus sp. H29-C3
CCCTTGGTTCCTTCTGCAGTCGGAATGTGTCGCAACATCCAGACTTCAGGGGCCAAGGGCTTTCAGCTGGTAGACGCGCCGAATGAGCTCAGGGCCAGGGTTGCCCGCTCAAGATCGAAGAGCCCCTTCACCTTCGTGTATTTTCCCAACCTGGCCGTCAACGACTCACCGCATCCGCAGGGCCGAGGAGTCCGGATTCCATGACCTCGGCCAGGAGTTCGAGGGCGTTGACAACATCGGCCCGCGCCGCACCGAGTCCACTGAAAAGCTTCCCGTGGGCGGTCAGTTCGAGAGGAAAGACATGGTCGATTGCGGCTCTCCCGGACTCGGTCATCACAATAGTCGCCGAACGTCGATCCGCCGGGTTTCGGGCACGAGAAATCAACCCGCGTTTTTCGAGGTTGCCCAGTGCTTTACTGACTCCGGCTCGGGACATCCCTAGAAGTTCTGCGAGCCGGATGGCAGTTACCGACTCCTCCGCATAACGCAAGGGAACAAGAAGTTCTACCTCCGCCACGGTGAGTTCGACACGCACATAGATCGGCTCCACCGCGAGCTCGAGCAGTCCCGTGATGCGCTTGAGTTGAGCGACGATCTCCATAGGTGAGGTGTCGAGTTCAGGGTTGGAGCTTCTCCAGAGAGCACATGTGCGTTCTCTGAGTGACGGAGCGGACATCTTCACCAACTTTTGTTAACTTGCGAACAATCTGATACTTTCCGATGGTAGCCCAGACGCCTGTGGCACTACATCCTCCCCGGCAACATCTGGGATTCGAATTCATCCACAAAAGAGGCGAGGCAGCCATTCAGCCGACGTGAAAAGCGCACTGCACAAAGTATTCGGCCGCAAGATGAGCACACTTCGAGGGGAACTATGAACGCATACGACGCAATCGTCATCGGCGGGAGTGCCGCCGGATTGAGCGGCGCAACAGTACTGGCCCGAGCACTCCGCAAGGTGCTCGTAATCGATGCAGCCCAACCGCGTAATCTGCCAGCGTCCTATCTGCATGGGTACCTATCGCGAGATGGAATGGCCCCGAACGCCCTGCTGGCGGCTGGACGAGAAGAATTGCTTTCCTATGGCGGTGAAATGAAGGAAACCAAGGTCAACAGCCTGGTGCAGGAGTCAAGCGGCGCCGGCTTCGTCGTGCAGTGCGTCGATGGCACAACGATCGGAACGAAGACAATCTTGGCAGCGACGGGACTTCGCGACGAACTGCCAGAAGTCGACGGTCTTAGCGAGCAGTGGGGTCTCGGTGTGCTTCACTGCCCGTATTGCCACGGATACGAGGTGAGGACCACCGCAGTTGCGGTACTCGGTGGTGAGAACCGGCCGTTCACAATGCACCAAGTACTACTGATTCGCCAATGGGCAAATGACGTGGTGTTCTTCCCGAACGAGATCGTTCTGACCGAACCGGAGCGAGAGCGGTTGATTGCCTTCGGGATCCGAATCATCGAAGGCCGTATTGCGCGGGTGGTGTCGGCGCAAGGGCGGGTGAGAGGGATCGAGCTCGCTGACGGTCGGATAGAGGCGAGGGAAACCATCTTTGTCGGGCCGCGTTTCATACCGAATGACGAATTGCTGAAAGGTGTGGAGTGCGCTGTCGGCGAAAACGGTTGGGTCACTGTTGATCCAGCCGGACAAACGAGTGTTCCCGGTGTGTGGGCCGCCGGCAATGTCGTCGATTCACCGGCGCAGTTGATCAATGCCGCCGGCGCGGGATCCAGGGCTGCAATTGCGATCAACCACTACCTACTCGAGCAGGATGTGCAACACGCTCTCGCAGCTACAAGGACTTTGGCCGGGAACCGGACCATCGCAGAGTCCGCGTCGGGCCAACCATTGAAATGAGTGCCCGACTCGGATTCGATCAAAACCGCGATGCAACCAACCCCGCGCTTCACGCGAACTGACACTCGACCGAGCTCAAGTTGTGTCAAGCGCCAGGTCAGGTTCGGAAGTATATTTGCACCCGCTGGTCCGTAGATTTGGACAACTCCACTGCCGTTCCGGCGGCGAGCACCTTCCCCTCCCCGATGACCACAAGACGGTCAGCGTGTCCAGTGGCTGCGAGAAGCTCGACGTCGCCGGTGACCACGAGTAGAGCCCCGCCGTTATCGGCGTATTCGCGAAGTGATTTCCACACCCCGTATGCAGTGCCCTGGTCCAGGGAGGCAGTCGGGCCGTCCGCGATCAGAACATCAGGAGTAGCGAGCAAGGCCGCAGCGACGGCGGCACGTTGGATCTGGCCGGCCGAGTTGTGTCTTGGCAAAAGTTTCAGTGCATCGGCAGGGTAGTAGGCCGCCGCACACGCTCGGGCGACGGTCCATGCTCCGTGCCGCTGTTCTAGCGTGCGGAGTTGGTCGCCGACGGTACGGTCGGGTAGGAAGGCATCGATGCCGTCCTGCGGGATATAGCCGACGGTGCCATCGATTAGTACGTCGCCGGTGGACTGCGCGGTATTGGGAAGACGGCCTGTCAGGGCGTAGGCAATCATCGTCTTCCCGGCGCCCGGGCCGCCGAGCAGAGCGGTGATCTGTCGGGCAGGGACGCTCAGGTCCACATCGGTGAGAACCGTTTCACTCCAACGACTGGTCTCGACGCGCACGGTCAAAGAACGTAGCTCGGCTGCCATGTGCCCAGTGTGGTGTCCGCGGGGCGATGGAGCCACCCTGCACCGGGCATCGAGAAGCACAATGGGGCGAATGGCCGGCGTGGACGAATTGGTGCAAAGCCGATGAATCATCCGCTCGTGGGTGCGGTAACGGTCGATTTCGATGTTCTGCCTCCGCTCGGTGATCCTGATGTGCGGTTGATCATCTATCGCGCTGCGGACGCTGCCTCTCAAGTGAGGCTCGATGAACTGTCTCGGATCTGCGCGCACCGTGGTGCGCGGCATCTGCGCACGATCTGTCCCTGGGCGAGGCCTAGTGAGAACTGTCGTGGTTTGTCGGTGCCGATCGCGGCGTACATGAGCGGCTCGCCATCGAGTGGGACGGTGCAGTCGACCGCTAGTCCTGGCTCGTTCACACGTATTGGTACGGGAGTCGCCGCCGGACCTGAGACCTTCAGGTGAGCTCTGCAGGGGTTGAGCCGCGTGCGTCGATCTGCTCGCGCAGGATGTCGCCGTGGCCGGCGTGCCTGGCCAATTCCTGGGTCATCAGGAGCAGGGTCCATCGCAGTCGGATTCGCTCATGCCTGCCCAGTGTCGTTGAAACCAGATCCGCTCGGCTACTGCGGCGTGCTTCACCAGCGTGATCGGTGTCGTCAACGATGAGACGAGTCGCCGACGGGCATCTGTGGCGGATAGTCCTCGTGCGGTCTCGATCAGTGCGTGCCTGTTGTCGTCGAGCATGTTGTCGATGATCATTCGTTCTGGTCCGAACGTAATCATGTTGGTGTCCATCGGGTTTGGTCCTTTCGATTAAGAGATTGCTCAGTCCCTTCGAGGTTGCCCGCCAGAGTTGATAGTAGATAGCGGCACTGTCGGTTCCAGAAGAGGACCGTACGAGTTCCAGCGGTTTCCCCCAGGTGCACACGCCTTCTGGCATCCGGTGTCCATAAGTGCGCTGCGGTCTCGAAGACGAGACGTTGGATCAAGTATTCGCCTCAGAGCGATTGTGCGGTTTGTGGTACGCATTTCGACGATCGTCATACTGGACGGCGCGGTCCGCCTACCGGGAACTGCTCTCCAACATGAATCGCCAACCGTAAGGCAAGTGCAGTCCGTGGGACGTGCTTGATTTCCTGCAGATTCGGCTTCGGCTGGTTCCTCGTCACTGAAGATGCGTCCTTCGGAGGCGGTTCGCGCACGCGCTAAGCGAAGGATTGTGCTCCTATCCTCAGGCTAGTTGCTTCTTTCGAGGCGCGGTGTGCAGCGAACGCAGTCGTTCGTTGAAGGTTGGTTCGTGGTGCTCCGTTCGCGAATGTCAGTGCTGCGCGTGGGCGCGGGTCGTTCGGAAGTTCGGCTTCAAAATCTGGCAGTACCGTCTCCGCACTGTATGCAGCGAAACGCGCAACGACCCGCAACTCGTCCATCGTCAAGGTGAAATCGCCGGATACTGGTCCCATCGCCTAATTGTCCTATGCGCTTGTAGGAATCCGAAGCCAAGTCCAAATTGATCGCTGTTCAAACACGAAACGCTGCATTTCGGGGCATGAATCGACCAACTTCGCGAGTGTGGCAAACCCATCCGATTGCTTGTGGTTCGTAACCTCGTCTGTCGGCGAGGTTCGCGCTCGGTCAGGCGTTCGGTCGGCGATCGCGTCTGAGTTCATTCCTGCAGGGTCGATTCGTCGACTCGTCTGTCAGTTTCAGAAGACGACTGCACTAGTTCAGAAGACGCGTGCACACTCCCACTCTCATCTGCGGCGTGCGCCTGCGGTTCTGGGTCGATTTCGATTGGCCTAATCCGGACGATTGGGGGCACGGGGTTCTGTGCTGCGTTGGGTGCCAATTGTTTCGATTGCTGCCGAGTCAAGATCGTATTTGATCTCATCTATCTGGTCGTTTTTCGATCGGCGTTCCGGAATTTGTCAGTGTTGTGGCGGTGTGATCGGCCAGTTGGAGGGTCGCGGCGGTCTGCAGTGCATACCCCGGTACGGCGTCGGCAGGATCGCCGAAGTCGGTGTCGTGGGCGATCCTGCCTCATTCGCTGAGCGTGTTTCGCACGTCGGTGGTCGTGTGGCCCAGTAGTGCCCGGTACTCAGGGGATTCTCGGAGCAGTTGGGTGTGGTGCCCGGCTGCGGCGATGGCCCCGTCGTCGAGCATGACGACGCTGTCGGCTGCTTCGATGGTGGAGGGGCGGTGGGCGATGACGAGTACGGCGGCGGTGCGGCTCAGTTCACGTATCTGCCGGGCGAGGATTGTTTCGGTAGCGGTGTCGAGCATGGCGGTGGGTTCGTCTAGCAGGACGATAGTGGGGTGGGACAGTACGGCGCGACCGAATGCGAGACGTTGACGTTCCCCGCCGGACAGTGAGATTCCGCGGTCTCCGACCGGGGTGTCCAGTCCAGCGGGTGAACGCTCCGCGATGGGAGCGATGCCGGCGTGCTCGAGTACATCGGCGATCGCCGCGTCCGTGGCGTCCGGGTGGGCGTAGAGGAGGTTGTCCCGGAGCGTGCCGTGCAGGATCGGTGCGTCCTGTTCCATCAGCGCGATCTTGGTTCGAAGTCCATCCAACGCGATGGTGGTGATATCGACTCCGTCGATGAGTATCTGTCCGGAGGTGGGTGGGTGAAAGCCGCACAGCAGTGAGAACATTGTCGACTTGCCAGCACCCGAACGTCCCACGAGTGCGGTGTAGCTCTGCCGTGAAATCGTCACGGACACATCACGCAACACCGGAGTGTCGTCTCGGTAGGAGAACCCGACACTGCGGAATTCGACGGCGGGAACGGGCTGGGAGGTGTGCGCATGGACTGGGCCGTTCGTGGTCGTCGCAGCCGGCGCCGGTGCGTCGGCTACAGTCGCCGTCTCCTGGTCGTCTTCAACGGGTAGATTGAGAGTCTGGTTGATCCGGCCCAGTGCGCCCATACCGACCTTCAGTTCGGAGAGGGCGTTGAACACATCGCCGACAGGTACGACCAGATACAGCGCGAGAAGTAGCATCGTTGTCAGGGAACCCAATGTGATCTTACCGTTGGTCACCCAGATGCCACCGAACAGCAACACCAGTAGGAATGACCCTGTCAACGCCAGATTGATCACCGGTGTGACGGTCGCTATCAGGCGTGCCCCCCGCACCCCCTCGCGATAGATATCGTCGGCGGATCCGGCGAGAGTGGCGATTTCCCGGTTCTGTGCCCGGCTCATCTTCACCGTCTTGGCGGCTCCGAGTGCACGTTCGAGTTCGGCGGTCATCCGGCCGGTGTGTTCCTGAGCGAGCTGCGAGGCGCTCTGGATGCGCGATGACACCAATGCAAACGCGCTGCCCGCGACCACGAATGTGATCAGTACGAGAAGAAACAGTGCAGGGGAAACGATGATCATCAGAACAACGGCGGCTACGGCGGTCAGTCCGCCGCTGATCAGATGCACCAAGCTCTGCGATACGGCACCGCGTAGGGCGACAGTGTCGGTTGACACCCGCGCGAGTAGGTCTCCGAGGCGATGCTCGGCCAACACGGAAATACGGATGCGGATCAGTCGAGAGAGCATCTGAGTTCGGAGATCACGTACGACGGTCTCACCGAGGCGCAGAAGAACGAATTGTCCGATTCCCTGTATCACCGCATCGACGACGAACACAGCTCCGAGCAACAACAGTAGAGGTCTGATGGTCCCGCTGTCGGCGACGGTGTCGATCACTCGTCCAGCGAGGACTGGTTGCGCCAGCGACAGCAACGCAGAAACGAGTAGCAGCACAAGAGCTGCTGTCATCGAGCGGCGGTGAGTGCTGACCAGGGCGAGGAGATCACGCATGGCGGCAGGCGTGACTTCAGATGTGTTCTGTGACTGCTCAGGGGAAGTCTGCTTATCAGCCATGGGTGCTCCTACTCGTCTAGGGAGGAGGGTATGCGGATGAGGGTCGCACGTGCCTGCGCCGACACGATCTCACAGACAAGCTGCTCGTCGACTTCGATCCACGCATGCACTGCTTCGATGATGACCTCGGCTGCGCCGGCCCCGTTCGGTGCTCTCCTGCGGCAGTGGCGATCCCATCGACGCTCAGCCAGATCGAGCTGTCGAGTCGAACCGAGGTATCGACCCCGGCATCTGAGCTTCACCGAAACCGGTCGATCACAGCCCAGCCTCGAGATAACACTGTCACGTTGTTGAAGTCGGCAAACTGCAACTGCGCCGCACCAGGCGGCAACTCACCACGTCTCATCAGCAGACCCCCCAGCCCGTCATTCGCAATCTACGCGAAAGTCTCGCAGTAATTGCGAATATCCACACGACGTAGCAGGTGACACCACATGCGGTTCGAACGAGCCTCGACGCCGAACCACACCAGCGACACCAACAGATTCGACTCGAGTCTCCGCTAGGATCAGCCCGACGCAGGTCATAGCCAGGTACGCCACGACTGCAGCGCTTACCTCGGAGACCTCGTCGGGATGGCGTCCGAGTTCGCACTTCTTACGACTCGCGATAAATCACTGGGTAAGTCCGCTATAGCGGCTGGACTTATTCGTCGGTCCGAGGTGGGACGAAACTGGGCATGTCGGGCAGCGATCGCATGCTTCGAAAATGCGCGAACTCTTACCGCGGTTCGATAGTGTTCGTTCATGGCAGTTACGGATTATCGACAGGTGCAAGCGTCGTGAAAAGTCCGCGCTGGTTTGGAGGCCGCAGGTTCGACCTCTGGCTGAGTGCGTTCATCCTGGTGTTCATGGTGGGTGTGGCTGGACCATCAGTCATTGGGTCCGTCGTGAGTGCTGGAACGGGATGGAACTGGATCAAACTGCTGGTGTGGACCTGTGTCGTGGTCAGTTTCACCCATACATTCGTCACAACGCTGCGTGATCGCCAGTCACCTGAGGTGGCACTGTCACGTTGTTGAACGCGGCAAACTGGGAGAATCGGCGAGGTGAGCACCTCGATGCCGTCGTACAAAGGCCACCGCTACCCGGTCGAGATTATCAACCACTGCGTGTGGTTGTACTTCCGGTTCCCGCTCAGCTTCGGCGACGTCGAGGAACTCATGCTCGAACGCGGTGTCGTGGTCAGTTACGAGACGATCCGGCGGTGGTGCGCCAAGTTCGGGCAGGCCTACGCCAACCAGTTGCGTCGACGGCGGTCCCGGCCCGGCGACAAGTGGCACCTCGACGAGGTGTACATCCGAATCAATGGCCGCCAACATTATCTGTGGCGCGCGGTCGACCAGGACGGCAACGTGCTCGATGTGTTGGTCCAGTCCCGATGAAATGGCAACGCCGCCAAGCGATTCTTCCGTAAGCTACTCAAGGGCTTGCGCTATGTGCCGCGGGTGATCGTCACCGACAAGCTTGGCAGCTACCAGGTCGCGCACCGCGAACTGCTGGCCTCGGTCGAGCATCGCCGATCCAAGTACTTGAACAACCGGGCCGAGAACTCGCATCAACCCACCCGACAGCGAGAACATGCGATGAAACGGTTCACATCTCCCGGGCACGCACAACGATTCCTGTCCGCGTTCTCTGGTATCTCACCGCATTTCCGGCCCTGCCGCCACCGACTGACCGCACCCGAATGGCGTGCTGAGATGGCCGACCGTTTCACGGTCTGGCAGGAGATCACCGCGACCGATGCCGTCGTCTGAAAGTGAACGGCCCGGCGTTGCCCCGTAGCGGCCTGTCCCAAACAGGCTTCGCTGCTAGGTTTCAATTAACGTGACAGTGCCGTCGTCACCGACGTTGTAGGCCTTGGCGACTTCGCTGATCGGCTTGGAGGAGTCGATGACCTCTCGGCACAGTTCGTCCTTGAACTCGGGACTGAACGATCGACGCGATCTGCTCATGCTGGACTGGCTCATTTCAGTAGATCCCTATTCTAAGCGGGTCCACTGTCCGAAATCCCTGGGCCGATCATTGCTTCCGAGACGCTCTGCTGCAGAGCATTATCCGACCACGCAACCGAATGCGGCATCAAGATTCGCCTGTCAGCGGTGCGGGGAGCGTCTGTTCGATCAGCAGGCGCGCGCAGCGGTCCACCCGGTCGTGGTCCCCGGTCACCAATCTGTCCACCAGTAATCCGCGAACACCCGAGACGAGAATGGTCGCGACCGCCTCGGGGTCGTGGTGCGAGGGATTTATGATCCGCAGAGAACGGGCAAGCTCCCGGACTATGTCGCCCGTTGCCGATTGTGCGTAGTCGAGGAACGGGCCGCCTTGGATTGCAGCTTCGGCGAGCACTTGCAGCACCACTCGAGTGCTACGCGAAGAACTGCCCTCGGAGTTCGATTCCCATGCTTCCAAAAGCCTTTCCCGAAGCAGCTCCACGTTGTCAATGTCGCTGAACAGTGCGGACACGTCCGGTCGCTGAGTTTCGAGAGCGGCAACGAGCATCGCTTCCTTGCTACCGAAATAGTGGATCAGCATGCGCGAGCTGGTGTCGAGGTACTCAGCGACCGGACGCAGCGACAGCCCGGCCAGCCCCCTGTCCGCGATGTAGTCCACGACGCCAGCGAGGAGCTCGGACCGTCGCGCAAGGTCATGTGTTCGTGCCACGGAATTAGTGTAGCGAACATTTCATTTATTGCTTGACGCGGGTGCCTGTGAACCGGTAGGCATAGAGCCATGAACTCGACGCGCGTCCGTAATCCGTTCTCTACCAACGGAGCTTTCCCATCCGTCGTCGTGACCGCTCTCGCGGCAACGACCTCGATTGCCGGGGACATCGAGTCAACATGGACGCGCCTCTTGGCGGGCGAGAGTGGTATCGGCACCCTCGATGCGCCGTTTGTGGAGGAGTTCGACTTGCCGGTGCGGATCGGCGGATGTTTGAAGGTGCAGCCGGATACGTTGCTTTCTCGAGTGGAGATGCGCCGGCTGTCGTATGTCGAGCGGATGGCCACAGTGCTCGGACGTCAAGTGTGGACGAACGCAGGTCGACCCGATGTCGACGGCGACCGACTCGGAGTGTCGATCGGAACCGGCCTCGGTGGAGGTGATGCACTCATCGACGCAGTGGACAAGCTCAACAGCGGCGGCTATCGGAAGGTGTCGCCACTGGCGGTGCAGATGATCATGCCCAATGGGCCCGCTGCCTGCGTTGGCCTCGAACTCGGTGCCCGCGCAGGAGTGAGCACACCGGTGTCTGCGTGCTCGTCCGGTTCGGAAGCAGTGGCCAACGCGTGGAAGATGATCGTCATGGGCGATGCGGACATGGTCGTCACCGGGGGAGTTGAAGGGCACATTGCCCCGGTGCCGATTGCAGCGTTCTCGATGATGCGTGCGATGAGCACACGAAACCATGACCCAGACAGGGCATCTCGCCCGTTCGATCGGGATCGAGACGGCTTCGTCTTCGGAGAAGCAGGAGCGTTGATGGTCGTCGAAACCGAGGAACACGCCAAGGCCCGAGGCGCGGAGATCCATGCGCGGCTACTGGGAGCGGGGGTCACCTCGGACGCCTATAGTCTCGTCCCACCCGACCCCACCGGTGCGGGGGCGGCGCGCGCGATCGGTCGGGCACTCGCCACTGCTGGACTCTTGAAAAGCGACGTTTCGCATGTCAATGCGCACGCAACATCTACGCCCATCGGAGATCTGGCTGAGGCCAAAGCAATTCGAGCTGCCATCGGCGATCATGCGTCGGTCTATGCGCCGAAGTCTGCTCTCGGGCACTCCATCGGTGCCGTCGGTGCGCTCGAGTCCATCCTTACCGTTCTGAGTATTCGCGACGGTGTCGTGCCGCCCACGTTGAACTTCGATACACCGGATCCTGAGATCGGATTGGACGTCGTTCACGGCTCTCCTCGTCGTGGCTCGATCGACTACGCCATCAACAACTCATTCGGCTTCGGTGGGCACAACGTGGCCTTGGCTTTCGGGCGTGCGTAGGAGTGTATGGATCGATGTGAACGGTCAATTCCCGTAGAACGGTTACGGGCGAGCGGAATCGTCCGTAACGACGGCACCACGCGAATCAGCGATGACGTCCTCGATCGCGGCTGCGAACACCTCGCCTGGGAACACCGAACAGCGCAACAACCCACCGCAACTTGACAAGTTACGGACCTGGGATGTCTATCCGCCCAGCCCGTAGGCGACAAGACTCTAAAACGGGGTGGCCCCATTCACCGGGGACACGCCAGTCGGCGGTGTGTCCTCGACGGTGCGGTCTCGAAGGCGGCTAGCCCGGTCTAGGCATACCGGTACCGCGATGTGTTGAGGCCGTGCCCAGGTCCTCGACAGGTAGCGGCCTGATCATCGCGTCTGCCGAGCGCGCTTAATTTCTCGCGGCCATTTTCTACGGTCTGAAGTACGGCAACTGCGGTGTGGTGGTCTCGTGATTGGCCAAGCTTGACCTTCGGGGGAGTAGCAGTGGGGTGGCGAAGAGGAGTAGGCCGGACCATGTGATGGCATCGAGCGGGCTGGTGAGTGTTGCAAGCATGCCCCAGATCAGCATGAGCGCAGCCTGTACGAGCTTGCCGGCGGCGTTCCAGGTGTTGAGGACCTGCGCGGCGTGATGAGGCGGGGTGCGTCGAAGTCGCTGGGTTGCGTAGATCGGGTTGAACACTCCCATGCACGTGATGAGCAGCGCTTCGACGATGATAACGGTGAGAAGACCGCCGACACCGGGGTGTACGAACGCGAGACCGATCGGAAAGATCGAGCGTAGCCAGCCTGAAACGAGCATGACCTTGTATGCGCCATACCGATCGACCAAACGGGGAGCGAGGCGGGCACCAAAGAAGCCGCCGAGTGCGGGGACCCCGAACACGAGCCCGTATTGCCATGCGGGAAAGTGGTATTCGCCGAGCAGGAGAACAGCTAGTAGTGGGCTGGTGGCCATGATGAGACCACCCACCAGAACCGAATTGAGGAACAGTCGCCGCAGTACGTGGTCGCGATAGATGAATTGCCAACCTACCCACATATCCGCTACCCGCAACCTGGCATCAGCTTCGGGATCGACCGCGACGTCGGTGCCGCTGATACGGGCAACCCCGAACGCGGACATCAAAAAGCTGAACGCGTTGGCTGCAACGGTGACCACCGGGCCGAGTAGACCGACGAGTGCACCACCCACTGGTGGGCCGGTCGCTGTGGCCAGCCAACTGGTTCCCTCGAATCGACTGTTCGCGGCGAGCAGATCATTTCGTCCGACGAGGTGCTTGAGGTATGAACCCGACGCGGCGGCGAACACGATGCTCGCCGACCCGGAAATGACCGATACAACCAATAGTTGGCCGTAAGTCGGTACGCCGAGGAAATACGTCAGGGGGACGCTCGCCATCGCCACGAATCGCGCAAGGTCGGCGGCGACCATCACGGGCCGTTTGGTCCGGCGCTCGACCCACGGCCCCAATGGAAACGCGATCACTGCCGCGGCCATCAATCCAGCGGCCTCAAGCAGCGACACCGCGAACGCTGGCACGTCCAGTACCTGCACTGCGATCAACGGGAACGCGCCGAAGGCAATCCACGTGCCGTAGGTGCTCGTGGCGTAGGCCGCCCACAACCACCTGAATTCGCGTCCCAAATCGGCAGGCATGCGACTCCTTTGGTTTACCAACTCGGATATCCGGGACGCATCGAATCACACCAGCTCGCTGCGCTCCGGATCAATCAACCGAATCTCCGCGCGTCACAACCGATGGTTGTAGAAAGTTATAGTCTGTGGCAATGGATACCGAATCTGTGCGGTCGTTCGTGTGTGCTGCCGATTTCGGGCAACTGCAGCATGCGGCTGCCGAGATCGGGGTGAGCCAGCAAGCGGTCTCCAAGCGCGTGGCGGTACTCGAGCGTCAGCTCGGGGTCCGACTGTTCAACCGCACTGCTCGCGGTGTGGAGCTGACTCTCGACGGCCAATCGTTCCTTCCGCACGCTCGCCGCATCGTGAGCGATGTCGATCGGGCCATCGCTGCGATCAACCCCGGCTCGCGGGCACTGCGGATCGATGTTCTCGGCCTGCGTACCGCGCAAGCGGTTGTGTTGCATGAGTATTGGCGTGCACGCCCGGCCGACGAACTGGATGTGGTGACTCTGCGGGTCAATGATCCACACGTCGCCGTTGCAGCTGTCCAGTCGGGAAAGGTCGATGCCACGTTCCGTACCGTCACCGACCCTGCCACGTTCCCAGACGATGTGCGCATGATCCACATGTTCGATTCACCAGTGCAGTTGCTTGTCGGCCCACGCCATCCACTGGCCGGCTCGAAGAGTGTTAAGCCGCAGCAGCTGAAAGGTCACCGGATATGGGTGCCCGGTATCGCGCCTCGGAGCGAATGGCAGCTGTTCTATGAGGAGCTCGCCGCCGAGTTCGGTCTTCGGATCGATTCTGCTGGACCGCACTTCGGTGACGAAGTGCTCCTAGACACTCTTGCCGAGTCCTCAGACGTCGCCACTCTCGTCGGCGCGCGAGATCGGTACATGTGGCCGACCGGCCACAATTTGCGTCGGATCCCCATCACCGATCCGACTCTCGTCTACCCGATTTCATTGATCCACCGAACGCCCCCGCATCCTCAACTTGCTGCGGTCATCGCGCACTTCGCAGCGCTCGAATCAGTCGCTCAGCCGATTTGGCGGCCCTCTTGGTCGACGCCTACCCAAATTTCCCTGTAATCCACTGTGCACAAACAGATTAATCAGAGTTTGAATTTGTAGTCGACACTGTTTCTCGGCTGACCGACGTAGCAGAATCGCGATGTCGGTTCCGGCGATGCCCTCATCGGATCCGAAGCCGACGGGGCCATACGCCCCTCTGCGAAAAAGGCTCGCGGGCATCGTCGCCGCCCCCTCGGCCCTGGTCCCGAACCCGGAGACCGCGCGGTCGTGGCCGACGTACCTCGTCGATCGCGTCCATGCACTGCATGCGAGCACCGACAAGCTCGTCCGCGGCTGGCCCCAGCAATAGGCCTCCTGCGCAATGACACCCCACCGGCCGCGATGAATGGCTCGCGGCATGTCGGTCGAACCTGTGCGCCTGGCCCTGCCACATGCGGTCCGGCGGTTACTTCGCGTTCTGGTCCGCCCAGTTCAAGATCAGATATTGCGCAGAAATCTTCCGGTCGAGGTCGGTCTTGTTGTCGAGGCCGAGCACGGCTGGACCCTGAGCTCTCCCGTCGATGCACGGCACTGAGATGGACTGTCGGGCTGGTTCACCGACTACCTCACCGACCGCCCCGACATCGCCGCCTCCTCGGGTACCTGCGCCGGTGGCTGCGCGCCACACTGCGTTGTGCAGGCCGAACGCGACTGAACCATGGACACGTCGAGACGGAGAAAACTAGGGGAGATCCCGAGCTTGGCTCTCAGCATGGGCGCGGCTGATAAACAGCCCCTATGTCAGGCCCCGACCAGCGTCACTGACCCTGGATTCTGATGGTTCAGGGCCCGGGCCTCACCGTTGACGCGCTGCACTCCGTACGTGCAGCACTCGCGATTCGGTGGCTGAACTAAAAGTTCCTGCGGAGTGCCAGGTTCGCTACTGCACCAGTTCGATTTCGTCATCCATGAATCCAAGAAGTCCGGCGATGGCCGAAGCCGCGGTATCTCCGTACGGTTCGCTCTGAGGCTCTTCGCCGAATGCCAGGAAGTATGTTTCCTGTGGCGTTGTGGGACGCGCGGTGCGAGGAAGAAACCGCACCTGCACGTCGGAGGGGTCTCCTATCGGCTGGGTGTAAGTGACCATAGGCGGTAAAAGCCCGTCTCCTGGATGAATGGCAACACGGAGCGCGTGTTGTGGCCTGTGCCCGCGCCAGCCGCCGATAGTAAGCCGCTCCGACAATTCCCGGCCGAGCGTGGTATCTCGGATGTGCGCGTCCCGCAAGAGCTGCGTCAGTGCCGTTTTGCGCAGTTTGATTCGGCAGCGTGGTTGATGCTTGTTGAACTCTCGTGCTGCCGTCCAGAGATCGTCGAGCATCGACACCACCGGGTCGTCGATCAAGCCGTCGGGCTGGGTGCGTCCTACAAAATGCTGCACCTTCTCTCCACGTCGCAGCTCCAAAAGGCGCTCCAAACGGGCAAATTTGAAAGGCTCTTCACTCATGAGCGATGTAATCTGTTCCAAACTCAACTCGACCACACGCGTGCTGCCACGTAGCTCCACAAAGAAAAAGGCGTTGTCAGCCGCTTGCCCTACGGCGGCCCCCCTTGGCTCGTTGATCGCATAGACTTCCCGCTCGAGATCGCCCACACGCGTCCGTAAGATGTCCAGAAGCGCGATCTGACGCTGGGCGTACTCGGTCACCGGCAGGGGAGGCCCGTCATTGATCATCGACCAATTACCTGTGGCGCCGGCGTCGCCCGCAACTGGGCGCCCGGTCCCGAAGTAGACAGCTCGAAACAGTCGCATCGACGGGATCGTGGACTTCTGGTCCTCGAAGGTCCGTACGGTTCTGACACGACGCCCGTAGGACATCTCGTCTACGGCCGTTGCTGCCTTCTTCGCTTTCTGTAGATCGGTGGTTCCATTGAAGATCGCAGCCAGACTGATGGGATGCCCGCCGTAGTCGATCCACAGAGCCATCAGTGGGTAGACCGTTCGTCTCAAAGGATTGAACCGGTACAACGGATAATCGAGCGCGTTTCGAACCAACTCGATAGCGTCCGACCTGCCGGTGCTGGTGATTACAATCGTCGATTCCAAGCGAACTGTTTCGAAGTGCTCGCGTACGAGGCGGTCCGTGATCTGTGGGATGACGGTCTTTCCGAGAACGTCCTGTATGCGGCCGTTCAAGACGATGTTGTCCTCGTCGGTAGGGTCGCTCGAGACAGTGACCGCTACATCTGGGTCTGCGTTGACACACTCCGGCCGGTCCAGCGTCTGTATGAAGCCCTGCTCCGACAGATCCGGGAGTGCACTGAGTGCGGCCGATCGGTCGACGCCGAAGACGTTGTGTGCGTAGATGAGTGCTGTTTCAGGTGGCGTATATCGATCCTGCTCGCGTCCGGGGGCGGTGATCTCCAGCTCGATCGCGGACGCCAGAACCGCCAGCTCTGCAGGCGAGAGATCGAGGATCTTCTGCAGCTGCGGATTCGCGGCATGGCTCGCTCTTGCGAATCGGGCGACGTGCGCGATAGGAACCATCAAACCGGTGGACGCGGTGACGTCCTGCCGATACTGAGTCAGGAGTACCGAATACGCAGGCTGCCCGATCTCGAGCCGTTCGGATTCACTGAGCATGCGGTTCCATAGGTGGGATCTTCGGCTTTCGTGAAACCAGAGTTGCCCGTTGCGTTCGACGCTGAGGATGTTTTCTCGTTCGAGTGCCTCCCGCATCACCCCGCGCTGCGTTGCGCTGATACCGAGATAGGCGTCGAGGGTGGATTCGGTAGGAGGCAGCTCGAAGACCGAGAGTTGTCGGGCTGCGACCTGGGCATTCGTTGGGAGGCGGGCAAGTGCATCTTCCAGCGACCGCACGAAGGCCGTGGGTGGTGTGTAGTCGTCCAGTGTTCCGCCGCTTCGGATTTGTCCGATGAGGCCTTCGACGATCAGCGGGAATCCGTTGCTCAGGAAGTGCACGCGCTCGGTGTGGGTGCTTGCCAGTCCAGCTCGGGTAAGCATCGAACGGACGTCAGTGCTACTGAGTCCGCCGACGACGACCTCGCCGCAGTTCGTCTCACGCAGCCTTGTGAGGCCGCCGAGAGCCTCATGCGCAGCAGATGACCAGGCGATCACGAATCGTGCACGTTTCGGAGGTGCGAGGGACAGGCTGGCAAGCGCACGTTGGTCGTCATCTGTGAGACGTTGATATTCGTCGATGGCGAGCACCACGTTGCGTTTGAGGGCAGCGGAAACTTCATCGCACAGCCGGGCGAGAAGCTTGACGACGTTGGTGTCACTTCTAGACTTGAGGTCCCGCCGTAGGTCGGCGGTCGTGTCCTGCCTCAAGGTCTTGAAAAATGTTGAAATCCCCTCGCCCGCATGCTCACCGAGGCGTTCTTTCACCTGAGCCATGACTTCCTGAGACACGGCTTTGGCAAGGCCCTTGCCGATGTCGACGGCCATTTCTCGACTTGCGTTTTCGAGTCGGTGCTCGATGTTGCGCCATAAAGTCCGGTTGGCCATTGAATCAGTCAATGCGCGGACGAGGCCGTCCAGGATCGCTACCTGTAAAGACCCGCTGTCGAAGGTGCAGGTGACCGGTGGTGGAGCAATTACGGAGCGGCGAGAGAGTTCGGACTGGTGCGCCAGCAAGACCGACGATTTACCTGTGCCGGAGTCGCCGGTGACAACCACCACGGGAGCGGTCATGTCGAGCAGAGCTGTGGTTTCAGGGCGCACTGACACATTATGCGGTTGCGCTCGAACACCTTGCGGTGTGAACGCGCCCAAGGTCCCTGCGCTGGTGCCAAAGATTGCCCGGCGTGGCGCTGAACCACGAACTGCGCGAAAAATTGGCCGTGCTTGAGCTTTCCGCCGAGCGTCACGGCGCAGGCTCAACTTCGCGCTCCTGCGCGACATACCGCCCGGCACCGTAGCTCGCGCTGAGCCACCAGTTACGACCGGTTCAGGGTTCATGCGCGGTTGTTACTCACCGAACGAAGGAAGCCACCGTTCCCTGACGGGCGACGGTGGCTTCTGAAACCCGGACGCGGCCGGGAATATGTGACCAACTGTAGCGTGTGCAGCGTGCTCGTTCAACCCACCCCTCAGCAAGAGGCAGCCCTGGCCTCTGTGACAGCCAGTTCGCGCCTCGCTCCGTTCCGTCGAGCGTGTAATGGCCACGAGGGACCTGCTCTGGCGTTGTACCTCTTGGATGCGAAGCTGGCATCGCACATTCACAGCCACCTGCGGATCGTCGAGGTCGTACTGCGTCAGCAAATGCACGAGGCCCTGAGGGCTCGCTATGGTGCACGTTGGTTCGATAATACGAGTGGAGCGGGGCTTTCCGGCGACGGCAGAAGCAAGGTTGAGCAGGCGTACGAGGAACTGACACCCCGGCGATCTCGCCGGCAGTCAGATCGTGCGCCGACTGTCCCTGCAGCTGACAAGGTAGTTGCAGCGTTGATGATGGGCTTTTGGGCCGGGTTGTTGCGAACACCACGCGATGTCGACCACGAAGCGACGCTGTGGGTGCCGGCGCTTGAAGGGTGCTTCAACCGGCGAGGGCCGCAATCACCCACACTGGACATGTCGGCAGCACAGAAAGTTTGCCAGCGTCTGAACTGGGCACGGAATCGAGTAAACCACTGCGAGAGCGTCGTTTTCGGTTTTCCTCAGCCGGGCCAGGTGCAAGGTGGCCAACTTCGATACACTCCGGCGAGCATCGTCGAAGAGTGTCGAGCCCTCGTCGGTAGATTTTCGGCCGATGTCGAAGCCTGGATGCGCGCGAGCACAGCAATTGATCAGCTGATCGCCGATCCCGGTGCACATCAGGCACTTGTCTACAGTGCCGCGCAGCCGCGGCGTGTGGTCGTATGAGGAACATGCGGCGGACCAGGTCCTGCAGGCCTCGTTAGTGAAGAATGGTTGGCCTGCTTGTCGAAGTGTTGAGGCGCGGCGGAAGAGCATCGAATCCACACTGCAGATTTAACGGAGTTGCGATGCACCCGGGCGTCTGCAGTTCGCGCCAGGCGGCGACTGTGCGTATCAGGTGACGTATTCGGTCGCTGGGTGAACGGTACAGGCCAGTAATTGAATATGGCATTTACCGGTAATGCGACGTATTAGATGGTGACGAGTTGTTTCCGCAACTGAGACGGCTCTTTCATAAGCTCCCAATCTTGAGGTTGTCGGGCTGAGTTGAAGCGCGTCCGGCCAGGACTCTGCGGGAAGCGGCGTCTATCGACTGACCCCTGACGAAGGTCGGGGTCACTGACCGACCTTTGGGTCAGGTGTGGGAGGTACCGAATTCGTAGCGTACGAGGATGCGACTTCGACGTGTCCGAGGCCTACTCGGAACAACCCTGTTGGTGGCCATGATCCTGCTGCCGACGCAATCGGCGCAGGCAGCGCCCATCGAGCTCGATCCGCCCGAGATCGAGAAGTACGTAACCGACTACATGAATCGGTCCGGGTACCCGGGGGTCTCGCTCGCGATCACCCACGGTCGCGACGTTCTCATGACCGCGGGTTACGGGCACGACTCCACCGGCGCGGACATGAAGGCCGACACCCCGATGCCGGTGGCGTCGGTGAGCAAGTCCTTCACAGCACTTGCCGTCATGCAGCTGGTCGAGTCCGGTGCAGTCGCTCTGGACGAATCGGTGCAGTCGTACCTGCCCGACTTCGAAGTGGACGACCCCCGCAGCTCGAAGATCACTGTCCGCGAGCTGCTGAACCAGACGTCAGGCATCAGCGACGAGACCTTGCGCGAGAAGAGCTTGCCGCAACCACACAGCATCCAGGCCGCCGAGCAGCGGGCCCGCGACGCGACCCTGGCAGAGACACCTGGGACCCGTCACCACTATACGAACACGAACTACCACCTGGCCGCCCGTCTGGTCGAGGTGGTAAGCCAGCAGCCGTTCGCCGACTACCTGCGCGAACAGGTGCTCGATCCGCTCGCGATGGACGACAGCACCACCATCGACACGACGCCCGATGACCTGCCAAAAGGGGTGTCAAAGGGACACACCTACTTATACGGCGCGTCCGTCGCTGCGACCGAACCCGAGCGATTCGTGAATGGCTCCGACGGCCTGATCACGACCGCTGACGACATGGCGAAGTGGCTGATCATGCAGACCAATGAGGGGATGGCGGCCGATGGTGAACGTCTCGCCGCACCGGAGAGCATCGACCTCATGCGCTCGACGCCGAATGATCAGCCGTACGGCCTGGGGTGGGATCGGGATCAGAAGAGTCGATGGGGTCACAGCGGCGTCTGGTTCACCTACACGGCGTACCAGATGCTGCTGCCATCGGGTCACGGCATCGCGATCATGAGCAACAGTGGCCTGGGACTGGGCAACGAGAGCCCGTACCTACTCGCGGACGGGGTTGCAGCGATCCTGGAAGGCGAAGAGCCGCAACAGATTGCCGCGACCAGACTCTACATCGACCTGGTGCTGGCCGCCGTGACGCTGCTCAGCATCGGGCTCGGTGTGCGCACGGTAAGACGTGCCGGGGCGTGGGCAGCTACGGCCGCCCACCGCCGGTGGTGGACAACCGCGCTGCGGCTCGCCGCGTGGTTCGTACCGCTGCTGCTGTTGATCGCGCTGCCCCGGCTGCTGGGATCGTGGATCGGTGGGGGTCGAGACCTCACCCACGAGCAGCTGCTTTTGTACTCACCGGCCCTGATGATCTGGTTCGGGGTCGCGACCACGATCGGCGTAGTCGTAGTGGCGGTGAGACTCCGCTCTCTTCAGATGATCGGCCGTTGTGGGGCCTAGAATCGTCGTCATGAGCGGGCGTGGGAGTCAGCCGGTGAGGGTGCTCGCGGCCGGGGTCTACCCACAAGCATGGCTAGTGACAGGCGTGATCCTCAGCCTCGTCGCTGGGCAGGGCATGCGAGGTGTGGTCCCGCCTTGGGCAGTCGCGCTGTGCGTCGTCGCCGCGGCGGTCGCCGGCGTCGCCGGCCGACGGGCCAGGCACGTCGGCGGGGCGGCGGCGATCCTCGGAGCGGGGGTCGTCAGCGCAATCGCGCTCAGCGCGGTCACCGGGTCATCCTGGAGTGTGACCCTGCTCGTCGTCGGCCTGGCCTGCGGCGCCCCGTGGCTCGGCGGTCGGTACCTGCACCAGCAGGACGAGCTGGCCGATGAGGCGGCCCAGCGAGCTCGCCTGCAGGAACGCAGTCGCATCGCGCAGGACATGCACGACTCGCTGGGACACGAGCTCAACCTGCTCGCCCTGCGCGCCGGTGCGATCGAGATGGACACCACCCTGACGTCAAGACATCAAGGTGCGGCTTCGGAGCTTCGGGCCGGTGCCTCATTGGCGATCACCCAGCTCGCTGCGGTCATCGGAATGCTGCGCGGCGACGGTCCGGTGGCTTGGGGACCGACTAGCCCCGACATCGCCGGCTTGGTCCGGCGAGCGGCTGACGCAGGCATGGACATGACCCTCGAACGCAACGGCCCGGAGGACGCGGCAATCCCAGTGGTCCGCTGCATCCACCGCGTGATCCAGGAAGGCATCACCAACGCTGCACGCCATGCCCCCGGATCCGCCGTCACCGTGAAGATCGATAGCAGCGCCGAGGAAACTCAGGTGACGGTCATCAACACTCCGCCCAACATGTCGCTCCGTCGCCGTCCCGGCTCACAGACAGGATTCGTGGCGCTGAAGGAACGCCTGCAGGCATGCGGCGGCACCCTGTCCGCCGGGCCCCACCACGGAGGCTTCCGACTCATAGCGCGCGTACCCCGTGGAGGCGCAGGATGATCCGCGTCCTACTAGCGGACGACGAGCCAATGATTCTGGCGGGCGTGCAAGCCGTGCTCTCAACTGATCCCGCCGTAACGGTAGTGGCGCAGGCTCGGGACGGCCGGGAGGCAATTGCCCTGGCGCAGGCCCATCGGCCGGACGTGGCCCTTCTCGACATCCGCATGCCAGCGCTCGACGGAATTACGGCTGCCGCAGAGATCGGGCGAACCGTCCCGCAGACTGCAGCATGCATCCTCACCACGTTCGGCGAAGACCAATACGTCGCACGGGCGATCGGGGAGGGGATCCAGGGGTTCATGCTGAAGTCGGGCGACCCCCGTGAACTGCTGGCCGGGGTGCACGCACTGGCGGCGGGAGGCGCCTACCTCTCCCCGGCTGTCGCACAGTGGGTCATCGGCCATTTGCGTGACGACCTGGCCGGCCTCGAACAGATCCAGTCGAGAGTCGAGCGACTGACGCGCCGTGAGCGGGACGTCCTCACACTGCTGGGGGAAGGCCTGTCCAATGGTCAGATCGCGCGGCGGCTACACCTGGTGGAGGGCACCGTCAAGGCCCATGTCAGCGCAATCCTGGTCAAACTCCACGCCGATAACCGCGTCCAGGCGGCGATAGTCGCCCACCGGGCAGGTCTGACCTGACGGAAGTTGTTGGGACGAAAGACACCTACGACGAGTCTCCCTCCACAGTAGCCACCAAGCAGGGGCCTCAATTGCGGTGAGCGCGGTGACACATCTGGGTGACGGTGGATATAAATGGGCTGTCCTGCAGGTGATTTCGCACGAACTTACCGGTAGCGCCAGATACTCAAGGGCGAGAAGTCGGTAGGGGCCACGACCTCGGGACTCTGACTTGGGCGTCCCCGTTAGCAGCAGGACATCCGTGCTCGGCCCCGAGTGCAACCAGGTCACCGGCACTGGACCCGAGCGCTGTGGAGCGACGATTGCGCTGCATCCATATCGCCGAGCATCGTGAGTTTCTTTGTGGTCCTTGATGACCTGATTAACGAGACGGCGTCTGACTTCAGCTAGAGCTTCTGCCTAACCGACGCGTAACGGGTCCAATCGGCACCGGCACGCTCTGCGTGCTGCATCGCGGTGGTGGCGCTGATTCCGAGGGCGTCGGCCAGTACCTGTGGTGGCGCTTGCCGGACGAGTTGCTGCCAGGTGCTGTTGCGAACGGCGCGGCTCGGGATGCCGCCGTGGCGGAGTGCGTCGATGACGGTCTGCCGGTTGAGGTGCTCGCCGGGCATGGTGCCAGGGAACAGCCACCTCGACGTCGCATTGCTGGCGGTATTGGTGTTGGGTCGTTTCTCCAGATGCTCGCGCAGGAGGTGCGAGATCGGTTCGGGCAGCTCGACCCAGGTATCGGTCAGCTTCACGCTGACTCCGCTGCTTGTGGATCGGACGTCGTCGATGGTCAGGGCGACGATGCGTGTGATCGATTGTCCGTAGAGGGTGAGTAAGCATGCGGCGATGCGGTGGACGGCGGGCAGGTCGTCGTGCAGCAACAAGGCGCGAATGATGTGTAGTCGCTCGTCCTCGCCGACCAGCTCGTGTGTGCCTGTTGTGTGGCGGGGAACGGCCAGCTTGGGCGTGAGTTTGTTCGAGCGTGCCCAGTAGAGGAATCGTTCCGCGTGTTGGCGGGTGGAGGGGCCGGTTGCGTACCAGGCGTCGACGTCGTGCTGGCTGCAGTCGGCTAGCGTAGTTCCACGCTCGTTCAGCCAGTTGAGGAACGAAATCGCTACTGTCGTGGATTGTTTCGCTCGCAGGAATGGTCCGGTACTT
>NZ_JASITC010000026.1:0-18856 GCF_030063405.1 Rhodococcus sp. H29-C3
TCGATGTGGTGCGTGATCGGGTGGTGTCGGTGTTGCCGGGGCATATGGTTCCGTCGGCGTTCGTGGTGTTGGAGTCGATTCCGTTGACTCCGGCGGGCAAGTTGGATCGACGAGCACTACCCACGCCAGAGTTGCCCAGCATCGGCAGCGGGCGTGCACCACACAACGAGACGGAAGTAGCCATCGCGCGGGTGTTCGCAGAAGTGCTCAGTGTCGAAGCTATCGGCGTCGATGACAATTTCTTCGATCTCGGTGGCGATTCGCTCAGTGCCACTCGAGTGACGGCGCGCGTCAATGCTGCACTCGGCTCGAATATCAGTGTTCGCATGTTGTTCGAATCACCCACCGTTGCAACGCTTTCTACTCGCACAACAGATAGCGTCGTCGAGAGTTCGCGTCCTGTGTTGGGTGTGGTGGAGCGTCCGTCGGTGATTCCGTTGTCGCAGGCGCAGCGTCGGATGTGGTTCATCAATCAGTTCGATACGTCTTCGCCTGCGTACAATATTCCGCTTGCGGTGCGGTTGTCGGGTGCTCTCGATGTGGCTGCACTCGAGGCTGCGGTGGGGGATGTGTTGGCTCGTCATGAGTCGTTGCGGACTACTTTCCCGGTGGAGGGTGAGTTGCCGTGTCAGTTGATCGGGTCTGTTGCCGATGTGGTGGTGGAGTTGGCGGTTGTGGAGCTCGATGCGGATGGGTTGCAGGAGCGGATTCTTGCCGATGCGGGTGCGGGGTTCGATGTGACGGTGGATGTGCCGTTTCGGGCGTCGTTGTATCGGGTCGGTGTAGGTGAGTTCGTGTTGGCGATTGTGGTGCATCATATTGCTGCTGATGGTGCGTCGATGGCGCCGCTTGCTGCTGATGTGATGGTGGCGTACAGCGCTCGGGTTGCTGGCCAGGATCCGTTGTGGGAGCCGTTGGCGGTGCAGTATGTCGATTACACGTTGTGGCAGCGTGAGGTTCTCGGTAGTGAGGATGATCCGGAGTCTGTGCTGTCGCGTCAGTTGGCGTTTTGGTCTCAGGCGTTGGCGGATGTGCCGGATGTGTTGCCGTTGCCGATCGATCATCCACGCCCGAACCGGCAATCCAACAGAGGTGCTTCGGTCGCATTCGACATCGATGCAGCAACTCATGATCGCCTGATCGGACTCGCACGTGAGACTCGCTCGACGGTTTTCATGGTCGTACATGCAGCGTGGTCCATCCTCATGGCTCGTCTCAGTGGTACCGAGGACATCACTGTCGGTACTCCCATCGCCGGGCGCGGTGAAGCGGGCTTGGACAACCTCGTGGGCATGTTCGTCGGGACTCTCGTTCTGCGGACAGAGGTCTCCCCGCACGCGAGTTTCACCGAACTTCTCGCTGATACCCGCGCTGCAGATCTCGCTGCCTTCGACAACACCGACATCCCATTCGAGCGACTCGTCGACGCCCTGGCACCGACACGCTCCACCGATCACTCACCACTGTTCCAGGTCCTACTCGAGTTCCAGAACAACCAGAGCGCATACCTCGAATTGCCCGATCTCAGCGTCACGGCTCTCGAATTCGATGCTGGAGTCGCAAAGTTCGACCTGCAGTTGACGATGTCGGAGCGTTTCGACGAATCAGGTTCTCCCTCAGGGATGTCGGGTGCACTGACCTATGCCGTCGACCTGTTCGACGAGGACTCGGTGCAGAAGTTCACTGACAGATTCGTCGCAATCGTCGATGCTGTGACCGCAGACTCGACCGTTACGATCGGTGAGATCGAGATCGTGGACCCCGCCGAGACGGCTGCGATGCGGTCCGACTGGAATCACCCAGGAACACTGCCGTCGAGCGAGACCCTGACCGCTCGCTTCGAGGCTGCTGTTCGACGCTTCCCCGACTCCACGGCCGTCGTCGACGGTGAAGCCGGATATTCCTATGCACAACTCGATTCTCGCGCGAACCAGCTCGCTCGCCACCTGGTCTCGATCGGGGTAGGCCCGGAAAAGCTTGTAGCAGTTGCTATGCCGCGGACTGCTGAGTTGATCGTCGTACTGCTGGCGGTACTCAAGGCCGGCGGCGGGTATCTCCCCGTCGACGTCACCTATCCGGCAGACCGACTGGCATTCATGCTCGACGATGCTCAGCCCGTCTGTGTCGTCTCGACGACTCGGGACGTGGAATCGGTTCCCACCGACGCTCTCGCAACAGTGCTGATCGACGACACGGCAACCGTTGCGACTGTAGATTCGCTGTCACCGGAACCGTTGACTTCGAACGAGCGTGTCGGCGACGCCAGGCCGGATTCGGTCGCGTACGTCATCTATACATCGGGGAGCACCGGCCGCCCCAAGGGCGTTCAAGTTACGCATGCGACCGTCGCGACGCTCTTCCAGAACACCGTCGGTAAGTTCGGCTTCGACGAATCCGATGTGTGGACGATGTTCCACTCCTACGCTTTCGACTTCTCGGTGTGGGAGCTCTGGGGGCCGTTGCTGTACGGAGGCAAACTGGTCGTCGTCGACTACTACACTGCGCGCTCGCCGGAGCTGTTCCGTGAGTTACTGGCTGCCGAACAGGTCACCGTGCTCAATCAGACACCGACGGCGTTCTACCAATTCGCCGAGGCAGACCGTACGGCGCCTGCCGATTCCGATGCACTGGCGTTGCGCTACGTGATCTTCGGCGGCGAAGCACTCGATCTCGGGCAACTCGGTCGTTGGTATGACCGACATGCCGAGGATTCACCCGCTCTGGTGAATATGTACGGAATCACCGAAACCACCGTGCATGTCAGTTATCTGCCGCTCGACGAGGAGTTCGCCGCCTCTGCGTCCGCAAGCGTCATCGGGCAGGCTATCCCCGGATTGACTGTGTCCGTGCGTGATCGACGCTTGGGTCTGGTTCCTCCTGGCGTCACCGGCGAAATGTATGTGTCCGGTGCACAACTTTCACGCGGATACCTCGGTCGAACAGCTCTGACGTCGACGCGCTTCGTCGCGGACCCCGACAGCAGCGCCGGAACTCGGATGTATCGCACCGGTGACACCGCTCGGTGGAACCGTGCCGGCCAACTCGAGTACCTCGGCCGTAGTGACATGCAGATCCAGCTACATGGATTCCGAATCGAACTCGGTGAGATCGAGGCTGCGATGTCCAACTACGACGGCGTCGCTCAATCGGTGGTCTCGGTTCGCGACGACGGGGCAGGCGATCGTCTTGTCGGCTATGTCGTGCCGGAAGCGGGCCGGACCGTGGACACTTCGTCGATTCTGGAATTCGTCAGCGGGACGCTGACGTCGTACATGGTGCCCGCAGCAGTCATCGTCCTCGACGCGCTTCCGTTGACGGCCAACGGAAAACTCGATCGCCGAGCTCTGCCGGCACCGGACTTCGCCTCGAGTGTCACATTGAGCCGGGCCCCTGCGACGCCGATCGAAGAAAGCCTTGCATCGTTGTTCGCCGAGGTTCTCGGACTGGATGCAGTCGGAGTGGACGACTCGTTCTTCGCGCTCGGTGGCGACAGCATCATGTCGATCCAGCTGGTCTCGCGCGCCAAGGCAGCAGGGTTGGTCATCGCTCCGCGAGACGTGTTCGAGCGCAAGAGCGTTGCGGCACTGGCCGAGGTAGCTCGCCGCGCCGAGGACTCCGAAGTTGTGGTCCTCGAGGAGTTGCCGGGTGGTGGAGTCGGCGACCTTCCGCTGACCCCCGTCGTGCAGTGGATGCTCGAGCGCAGCGAAGAGTTCGGTCGATACACCCAGACTGCGCTGCTGCAACTGCCCACGCAGATCGAGCGGGAGATTCTCCACACCACTGTTCAGACCGTGCTGGACACCCACGACATGCTCCGTGCGCGCCTGTACCGGAACGATGACGGTGTCTGGTCGGAAACGGTGGAGCCGGTCGGGTCGGTAGAGGCTTCGTCGATCATCCACAGGGTCGACGTCGACTCGATCGAAGGATCAGAGTTCTCCACCTTAGCCGCGCTCGAATTGGACTCTGCCGCAGATCGTCTCGATCCGACGGTCGGTCGAATGATTCAGCTGGTCTGGTTCGCCGACGGCTCGGGCCGTGGTCGTCTTCTCATCGTCGCGCATCACCTGGTGATCGACGGGGTGTCCTGGCGCATCCTCGTGCCTGACCTGGCTTCGGCTTGGGCGCACGCAGTGGCCGGTACCGAACCCACACTGCCCGAGACCGGAACTTCGATGCGTCGATGGGCAACAGGCCTCGCCGAGGTCGCCGAGACGCGTACGGACGAGTTGCCGCTATGGCAGGGCATGCTCGCCGGAGCCGACGAGGTCATCGGTTCACGGGTCCTGGATCCGGCCGTGGACGTCGACGCCACCGTCGAACGCATCAGAGTGTCGTTGCCGACGACTGTCACCGAACATCTTCTGACGACACTCCCGGAGATATTCCATGGCAGCGTCAACGACGGACTGCTGACCGGTCTCGCTGTGGCACTAACTGCCTGGCGACGTGAGCAGGGCTCGACTGCGGACAATGCCCTTGTCACTTTGGAGGGCCATGGTCGTGAAGACGGCGTCGTGCCGGGTGCAGATCTCGGACGTACCGTCGGTTGGTTCACCTCTATCTTCCCGGTGCGGCTGGGTCTGACCGGAATCGATCTCGACGAGGTCCTCGAAGGAGGCCCCGCGGCCGGCGATGCCATCAAATCGGTGAAGGAACAGCTGCTGGCGATACCGGATCATGGCATCGGCTACGGCATGCTGCGGTATTTGACCGAGGAAGGAAGAACTGTCCTGGGCGGGTTCCCCCGTCCACAGGTCAGCTTCAACTACCTGGGGCGCTTCGCCACCGGTTCTTCGGAGAACCTGCAGGATGTCGGATGGATTCCGGTGTCGGACACAACGTTGGGCGACGCACAGAACCCGAACATGCCGGTTCCAGCTGTTCTGGACATCAACGCCGTCACGAACGCGACATCGACTGGCCCCGTTCTGGATGCCACTTTCGCCTATCCGGCCGGTGTTCTGGCCTCGCACGAGGTGGACCGACTGATCGAACTGTGGGTTGCGGCGCTGACCGCGTTGACGACGCACGCAACGACGTCGAATGCGGGTGGCTTCACGCCGTCGGATCTGGATTTGGTCGATATCGATCAGCCGGCCATCACCGAGCTCGAGGCACGCTTTCCTGCTCTCGACGATGTCTGGTCGATGTCGCCGTTGCAGGCCGGCCTGTTGTTCCACGCGCGGTTGGCCGGCGAGGTCGACCAGAGCGTCGACATCGGTGTCGACGCCTACATGGTGCAACTCGGGTTGGAGCTCCGCGGCATCGTGGACATCGCTCGAATGAAGGCTGCGGCGCAGACCTTGCTCGATCGCCACGCCAATCTTCGAACAGCGTTCGTACACAATGCAGACGGCGAATCCGTGCAGGTTGTTCAAACGGGGATTCGGGTTCCATGGAGCCACGTCGATCTGCGCGGCGAAACCGATAGCGACGCCGCTCTCGACCGTGTTCTCGAAACCGACCGCGCCACGCGATTCGCACTCGATCATGCTCCGCTGCTTCGATTTACGTTGATCACCAAGGCAGAGGGGGAGTGGCGTCTGTTGATGACCAACCACCACATCCTGCTCGACGGATGGTCGACACCTCTGCTGATCAAGGAACTGCTGACGCTCTACGCCACTGCGGGCGACGATACGATGTTGCCTCGCGTGCCCGCGTATCGTGACTACCTGGCGTGGATGCACACCCGCGACTCTTCGCTGTCCACTGCAGAATGGACGCGTGCTCTGGCAGGCGTCGAGGAACCCACGCTTCTCGCCGATGCAGATCGTGGCCGTCATCTCTCGACGACTTCGGTGGAGAGGTCTCGATCGTTGTCACTGGAGACCACTGCGGCGCTGCGAGACTTCTCGGCACAGCACGGATCGACGCTCAATACCATCGTCCAGAGCGCCTGGGGCGTGGTACTTGCCGCACTGACCGGTCGTAGCGACGTCGTCTTCGGCGCCACAGTGTCCGGCAGGCCGCCGGAAGTCAACGGAATCGAGTCGATGATCGGCCTGTTCATCAACACGTTGCCCGTGCGGATCACGCTCGACCCAGCCGAACCGATCGGTGACCTCATCGATCGTGTGCAGGTGGAACAGGCAGCATTGCTGGACCATCACTACCTGGGTCTGACCGATATTCAGCGCGCTGCAGGCCCGGGCGTTTCGTTCGACACCCTTACCGTCTTCGAGTCCTATCCGGTCGACCGCGCCGGTTTGTCGAAAGAGACCGATATCGCGGGAATGAAGGTGGCCGACGTCCTGGGTTCGGACGCCGCGCACTATCCGCTGACTCTTGTTGCGTCGGTCGATGATCGCCTTCACTTGAAGGCGAAATATCTGCCCGATCTCTTCACCGCCGAACAGATCGATCGCATCGTTGCTCGCGTCGAGCGGGTGCTCTATGCCGTACTCACCGACGATCGCAGCCCGTTGGCGCGGGTTCGCTTGCTCGACGACATCGAACACGCTTCCTTGGCTCCGGTCGTCGGCGCAGAAGGCGGCTCGAAGAGACTGTTGCCACACATTTTCGAGCAGGCAGCCGCACTCGATCCCGACCACATCGCACTTCGATTCGCCGACAGGACAATGACATACGGTGAACTGGATCGGCAGTCCACGCGACTGGCCAGACTGCTCCTGGCACGCGGCGTGTCCGCAGAATCGTTCGTAGCACTCGGTCTTTTTCGGTCGATCGAATCGGTCGTCTCCGTGTGGGCGGTCGCCAAGACAGGTGCCGCATTCGTCCCCGTGGATCCCGGGTACCCACGAGATCGTATCGACCACATGGTCAGTGACTCGGGTGCACAGTTCGGTCTGACGATGCGGGCCAATGTGCCCGGCCTCCCCGAGACGCTTGCCGGGGGCGGTGGCTGGACCGTTCTCGACGATGCACAGATAGCGACCGAACTCGACGAGTACGCGGTGTCACCTCTTCGCGAGGACGAGCGAGTCCACGGAATCCAGCTCGACAGCGTCGCTTACGCGATCTACACATCCGGTTCGACCGGCCTACCCAAGGGTGTTGTCGTAACGCATACAGGTCTCGACAATTTTGCAGCCGAGCAGTCCGAGCGATACGAGATCACCCCACAATCGAGGACTTTGCATGTTTCGTCACCGAGCTTCGATGCCTCGGTGCTCGAGTACCTACTGGCGTTCGGAATGGGCGCGACAATGGTCATCGTCCCGCCGACGGTCTACGGTGGCGAAGAGCTCACGAACATTCTCGCGTCCGAGAAAGTTACTCACGGATTCATCACCCCGGCAGTTCTCGCTTCGGTCGATCCTGCCGGCCTCGACTCGTTCCAGTACGTGGCCGTCGGAGGCGAGGCGGTTCCCGCTGAGCTGGTCGCAACCTGGGCACCCGGCCGTAATTTGTTCAACGGTTACGGCCCGACCGAGACCACCATCATGTCGAACATCAGCGACCCGCTGGACGCTGATTCCGCGCTGACTATTGGCGGTCCCATCCGCGCGGTGTACGAAGTCGTGCTCGACACCCGGATGCAGCCCGTTCCTGTCGGCGTGCCTGGTGAGTTGTACCTTGCAGGCGCAGGCCTGGCACGTGGTTACCACGCACGAGGAGCGTTGACTTCCGAACGCTTCGTCGCGAACCCGTTCGGGATGGCCGGCGCTCGTATGTACCGCACCGGGGACGTCGTTCGATGGACGCCCGAGCGCACCGTCGAATACATCGGGCGCAGCGATTTCCAGGTCAAGGTGCGCGGGTTCCGCATCGAGCTCGGCGAGATCGACGCCGTGCTCTCCACCCACCCAGCCGTTGACTTCGTTGCGACCGTAGGATCCGAATCGCCCTCGGGTGCAACAGTTCTGGTTGCTTATGTCCGGTCCGCTGACCGTTCTGCGGAGATCGACACCGCGGAACTGACGGCACATGCGTCGGCGAGCCTTCCCGGTCACATGGTGCCGTCACTTTTCGTGCAGCTTGCCGAGATACCGCTGACACCGGTCGGAAAATTGGACCGCCGTGCTTTGCCCGAACCCGAATTCGGTTCGGACACAAACGCATATATAGCGCCGCGGAACGCTCAAGAAACCACTGTTGCGACCGTCTTCGAGGAGACTCTCGGGATCGACCGCGTCGGTGCGCTCGACAGCTTCTTCGATCTAGGTGGAGACTCCTTGTCGGCCACCCGAGTGATCGCGCGCATCAATGCCGCGAGCGGTGCGGGACTGGGAGTTCGCGCAATCTTCGAAACGCCCACAGTCGCAGGATTGGCTGCGGCCATCGGTACGTCCTCGTCCTCGGGTGACCGCCCCGCCCTACGCGCTGTCGTTCGCCCCGAGCGGATCCCGCTGTCGCTGGCACAACAGCGCATGTGGTTCATCAACACGTTCGATCCGAGCTCGCCCGCGTACAACGTGCCGCTGGTGGTGCGCTTGACCGGACAACTCGACCTCGACGCACTCGAACTGGCCGTCGCGGACCTGCTCGAACGGCACGAATCCCTGCGGACGACGTTCCCGTCCGACGGTGTCATGCCCGAACAACGGATCCACCGGACCGAAGACGTCGTTCCTGCTGTTTCGGTGGTGTCCATTGCCGATGGCGACCTTCGTGATGCCATCGGCACTATCGCCGGGACCGGATTCGACGTCACTACCGAGATCCCGATTCGTCTTGCGCTGTACCGAATCGAGTCCTCGGTCGAACCCACGCACGTCCTTGCCGTCGTGGTGCACCACATCGCGGCCGATGGAGCCTCGATGGCCCCGCTCGCCCGCGATGTGATGATCGCCTACTCGGCTCGGACTGCCTCGAGTGCGCCCGCATGGGCACCGTTGCCCGTGCAGTACGCGGACTACACGCTCTGGCAGCGCGAACTACTCGGAGACGAGAAGGACTCTGCCAGCATCGCCAGCGGACAATTGGATTTCTGGCGCACCGCACTCCAGGGAGTGCCCGACCTGCTTCCGCTGCCGACGGATCGTCCACGGCCGAACTTGCAGGACTTCTGCGGTGGACGCGTCGTGTTCTCCATCGACAAGGACGTGCATCGGCGCATAACGGAATTCGTCCGCGAGCGGAACGCCACTATGTTCATGGTCGTGCACGGTGCGTTTGCCGCGACCCTCGCCCGCCTCAGCGGAACAGAGGATATCGCTATCACCACTCCGGTGGCAGGCAGAGGTGAAGCGGCACTCGACGACTTGATCGGCATGTTCGTCAATACTCTCGTACTTCGGACTGTCGTCGATGGCGCCGAATCGTTCGAGTCGCTGCTCGGTCGTGTGGTCGATGCCGATCTCGAAGCTTTCGGCCACACCGAGATCCCGTTCGAGCGCGTCGTCGAAGTACTGAATCCGGCACGGTCGACGGCGTACTCACCGTTGTCTCAGGTCGCGTTGTCATTCCAGAACAACACCAAGGCACGGCTCGAACTACCCTCGCTGACCGTCGAAGGATTCGACTTCGATGTTCCTGTCGCGAAACAGGACTTGCAGTTGCTGCTTTCGGAGACATTCGACGAGTCCGGGCAGCCGGCGGGAATCGAAGCTGCATTCGACTTTGCGACATCGCTGTTCGATCCCGCCACGGTCGAGTCCTTCGCCGATCGCTTCGTTCGGATACTGGATTCGGTCACCCTCGACCCCACGTCACCGATCGGTGACGTGGACGTACTCGAGCCCGAGGAGCGCGAAAAGTTTGCTCCGGCACGCGGTGATGACGGTGTGCAGGAGCAGACCTGGCCGCAGATGCTCACGACAGAGGCATCGCTGAATCCGGACGGTATCGCGTTGGAATTTCGGGATACCAGCCTCTCGTACCGAGACCTGGACGACCTGTCGACGCGTATCGCGCGCATGTTGATCGACTTCGGCCTGGGCCCCGAGTCGTTCGTCGCGCTTGCCCTACCGAGATCGATCGAATCGGTCGTGTCGATGTGGGCGGTGACCAAATCCGGTGCGGCCTTCCTACCGGTAGATCCGAACTATCCTTCCGATCGCATCGCTCATATGCTGACCGACTCGAAAGCACCGATCGGTATCACTGTCGCCGAATACCGTGACCAACTTCCCGACACTATCCCGTGGCTCGTCATCGACGATCCCGATATCGTCGATGATGCACAGCGTTATCCGACCGAGGAGGTCACCGACGCCGATAGGACGTCTACCCTGCAGCTCGATCATCCTGCCTACCTGATCTACACCTCGGGCTCGACAGGACGACCCAAAGGCGTTGCCGTGCGGCACCGTGGTCTGGCCAATCTGGAAAAGGAGGTCACGCACCGGTTCCATCCGACTATGAAGTCGCGGGTCTCCCATATCGCGTCCCCGAGCTTCGATGCCTCGATCTACGAACTCATGATGGCCTTCGGTGTGGGAGCCACTGTCGTCATCGCTCCGCCCGGGATCTTCGGCGGTGACGATCTTGCAGATCTGCTCGAGCAGTCCGGCGTCACGCATGCTTTTCTCACCCCGGCTGCGCTGTCCTCCATCGACGGCGACCGGCTTACCGACGTCGGCGTTCTCGCAGTCGGCGGAGAGGCGTGTACGTCCGAACTCATCGCTCGGTGGGCACCCGGCAGAAAAATGTTCAACGGTTACGGACCGACCGAGACTTCCATCCAAGCAAGCGTGGGTGGGCCACTCGTCCCCGGTCAGGTCATCGATGTGGGACAGCCCGCCATCGGCTTCCGTTACCTGGTCCTCGACGCACGCCTGCGTCCAGTTCCGGCGGGAGTGGCAGGAGAGCTCTACATTGCCGGACCTGGAACTGCTCGCGGCTACCTTTCTCGTTTCGCCTTGACGTCGGAACGGTTCGTTGCAGATCCGTTCGGTGAACCGGGCGAACGGATGTATCGCACGGGAGACGTGGTTCGGTGGACTGTCGACCACACGATCGAATTCGTCGGGCGCAGCGATTTCCAAGTCAAGGTTCGTGGGTTCCGAATCGAACTCGGCGAAATCGACGCCGCTCTCACCGCGCACGACGCCGTCGTGTTCGCGGCGACCATCGGTCATACCGCGCCGTCCGGCGACACCGTCCTGGTGTCGTACATTCGGATTGCCGATGGGCGCTCGGTCCCTACGACCACGCTGACCGAGTTCGTCGGTGAAACGCTTCCGCGGCACATGGTCCCAACCGCAATCGTGGTCCTCGACGAGATTCCGCTGACTCCCGTCGGTAAGTTGGACCGTCGAGCGTTGCCGGTACCGGAATTGACGGGAGCGACAGTCGCCTATCGGGCGCCGTCGTCGGCGACCGAAGCCTCTGTCATCGAGGTCTTCACCGAGATTCTCGGAGTCGAGACCATCGGTGTCGACGACAACTTCTTCGATCTCGGAGGTACGTCGTTGGTGGCAACACGCGTCGTACCTGCCCTGGAGACTGCGACGGGTGTGCGCGTGCCGTTGCAGGCCCTTTTCCTCGACCCGACCGCGGCTGGGCTCGCCGCCCGAATCGATTCCACGGAAAGCGAGCCGTCTCCTCTGGACAGTGCCTTCGGCGTCGTGATTCCGTTGCGCGGGCAGGGGAGTGGAACACCCCTGTTCTGTGTTCACCCCGGCATCGGACTGTCGTGGGGTTACTCCGGAATTGTTCGTCACCTCGCGGCCGATCGACCTGTGTACGGTCTTCAGCTTCCGAGTATCTCCGAAGGCGGTGCCTTCGAGTCGATTCAGGCTCTCGCACACCGCTACGTCGAGGAGATCCGCGCAGTCCAGCCGGTCGGTCCGTACAACCTGCTCGGGTGGTCACTCGGCGGCGCCATCGCTCACGCGGTCGCGGTCGAACTCCGTCATGACGGATCCATCGTCGAGTCGTTGACGATTCTGGACAGCTACGTCCTCGAACCCGCCGAGGCGGTCGAAGGTCGACTTAGCGTCGAGGAGTTGCTCGCCGGTCTCGGCCTCGATGTCGGGAACCAGGAATCGGACGGAGCGCTGACCTACGAGAGCGCGGTTGAACTTCTGAACGAATCCTTCGGCCAGAACACCGGTGTGACTCCGCAGCATCTGGAACGGATCAACGACGGATTCGGTAACTCGACGACAATCATGAACCGCTTCGTGCCCGATGTCTTCGATGGCAACGTTCTGTTCTTCTCCGCAGCACAGGGCTCCGGCGATGGAGTTTCTCGCGACCCGGCGCAATGGAATGAATTCGTGACCGGAAAAGTCCGAATTCATGAGATCGACTGCGCCCACAATCAGATGATCGAACCGCAGGTGCTCGCGGAAATCGGCACAGTATTGGAAAGCTATCTCGATGAAAACCTGTATTGAGCACATGAATCGGGTGGTAACGAATACCATCGCAGAGACAAAACGAACAATTCGTCGAACTACGGTCTGGGGATGCCTGTGAAGCGGATCAAGTCAGTAACGGCAACAGTTGCTGCGGTGCTTGTTACGACATCGGTGACAATTGTGATCGGTGGCGGCACGGCGTCTGCCGATCCGGTCGCAGCGAACGAAACAGTGAATTACCAGACGTCCGTTCTACCGGATGGAGCAGTCAGTACAATTCTCGACTCAGGCGCGTTTCGTCTCGACGCAACTGCTGAGCAAGTTCAGGTGATCGGTGCATCCGGTAACGTCCTGGCCGCCTTGCCATTGACGTACACCGTCAACGGTACGTCGTATTCGATAGCGCCCGCCGTACTCGGCAGTCGAGAGTTGTTGCTGACGCCACAACCGGCAGCGTCGCTCGTGACCGACGTGGCGGGCCCGGTCACCAAGCAAGCGGCACTCGATAATGCTCTGAATCAGATCGCCATCGGCTACACCAATGGTGGCGCAATCGGTACCGCTGTGGGCGCTGCACTCGGATTCGCCATCGGATGCGTTTCGATCTTTCCGAACTTCATTTCCGGGTGCATCATCGGAACTGTCATCGGCGTGGTGGCGGGATCGATCATCGGAACGCTCAATGCCAATCCACAGGTTCAACCAGCGGTGTTCGAGTACTTCGCTACTCCCTGACCGAGCCGACGCCTGAGGGGCGGAACAGCTAGCTTCGTCCCTCAGGCCGGCGGCCCAGCGCCCGCCGCATCGAGACTGCTTTGACCATCGTTTCTTCGAACTCCTCTTCCGGGTCCGACAGAGCAACGATGGCGCCTCCGACGCCGAACGTGACCTCGTGCTCGGTGGAGACGATGGTTCGAATGACGATCGAGAAGTCGGCGGTACCCGTCACCGACAAGTATCCGATTGCTCCCGAATAAACACCGCGCGGACCATCTTCCAGCTTGTCGATTATTGCCATCGTTCGAATTTTTGGCGCTCCAGTCATGGAGCCACCGGGAAATGCAGCGCTGACACAGTCGACGGCAGAGGCATCTTCGCGTAGTCGACCTCGCACTGTGGACACCAATTGGTGTACGGGGGCGTACGTTTCGACGTCGAACAATTTGGGGACATGCACCGAGCCCGGGATGCACACGCGGGCAAGATCATTGCGGACAAGGTCGACAATCATCAGGTTTTCGGCCTTGTCCTTCTCGTTGTCGAGAAGATCCGCTCGGAGTTCGGCGTCCTGTTCGGGGCTTTCACCGCGCGGACGCGTCCCCTTGATCGGCTTCGATTCGACGATTCGTTCGGCATCGATACGCAGGAACCGCTCCGGTGATGCGCTCGACACCGACAGATCAGCGAAGCCCAGAAATGCGCTGTAGGGCGTGGGGTTGATTTCACGCAGATAGGAATAGGTATCGAGCGCGTTGATCGGACCGGGGAACGTCGCGGTATTGGTAAGGCACACTTCGTATGTCTCTCCCGACCGGATTTCGGCCAGACACTGTTCGATCAGGTCTAGGTACTTCGCATGGTTGTGGCGAAGGGGCAACTCGTTCTGAACAAGTGGAGCGATCAGCGCCTGTGTGTCCGGAACCTGCTTGTCCTCGTGTTCGAGTGATCTCAATGCGCGCTCGACCGATGCGAACCACGTCGCAGTCTCCGTCTCCGCTCGATCCCGGACCAGGGCCATGACGTAGCACTGCCGTCCCACATGGTCGAATACTACGGCGCGATCAGCGAAAACCATCGAGGCGTCCGGAGTCGGTGCGGTATGAACAAGCTGTCCACCGACGTCGGCTTTGAGTTCGTAGCCTAAATATCCGACGTAGCCGAGTCCGAATGCAAAGGGTAAGTGCTCGAGTGGGGGAGTTGCACGATCACGCAGCTGGCGGTCGAGGTACGCGAAGAAGGTCGAATCGATGGTTTCCACCGATCCATCACTGCTTTCAACTCTGACCTGTCCCTCGGCTACTCGGTACGTGACGTACTCCGCTAGCGGACCAGAGCAGTCTCCCATGATGGTGAACTGTGAATTCGGCTCGACCGCGGCACTGCCGTCCAGCCAGAAGCTGTTGGGTCCACTTGCGAACAGCGCAGAGAACGCTCGCTCGGTATCGAATTCGCCGTCTATGCAGAGAGTTTCGATCGAGTACGGAGATCGACGTGGAATGCCGGTCGATGCTCGGGGCTTGCGAGCCACCGTGAGATCCCGAAAGTTTGCCAGCAGTTCGCGACCGTAATCGGTACTGATCGACTCTGGATGGAATTGCACTCCCCAGATCGGTTTGGTGCGGTGCCGAACAGCCATTACCAAGCCATCATGGGTCCACGCGAAGGCTTCGAGTTCGTCGGGCACTTCCACTGCCAGCAATGAGTGATATCGCACTACCGAATACGGTGACGGAATTCCCTCGAACAGATCGTCGCCAGTATGGACAATTTCCGAAATTCGACCGTGCATCGGCGTGGGTGCAAGATCGACCACGCCGCCGAACAGGTGACATATCGCCTGATGACCCAGGCACACACCGAGTATCGGCAGCTCGCCTTCTTCGATAGCGCGCGCACTGATTCCGAGATCGTGCGCGGTCGTAGGACGCCCAGGCCCCGGAGACACTACGACATTGTCGAAGGTTCCGAAGTCGATGGACTCCCAGGGCACGTCATTCTTGACGACCACAGGTGGCACGCCGTTCACCTCTGCCAACAGGCTGCAGAGGTTATAGGTGAACGAGTCGTAATTGTCTATGAGCAACGTGCGAACAGCCATGTCCATCACCTATCGATGCTGCGCGTCGGACGCGGCGCGCTGGGTGGGGGAATCCGAGTCGATGATGAGGTCTTCGACACGGCATGCCTCTGCGATCAACAACTTGTACACCGAGGTGAGAAAGTGCTCCGACAGATCATTGCTACGCGCGAATTCGCGGGCTCTTTCCTGAACGACCCCGACGCGGCCCGGTTGCATCATCGGTATTTCGAACTCACGCTTGACCTCCGCGACACGCACGCAGATATCGATCCGGTCACGAATCGAATCCATAAGACAGCGATCGACCGCGTCCAATTCCTCGCGCAGAGAGCTCAAAAGATTTTCGGAATCCCCGTACACCTGATGCCGCCCCTCTCGCTCTGCCGTGGATACCGCGTCCGAGTTCGAATGCAGCGTTTCCACCTACCGCGTCGACATATACATCGACAGTGATCCTCGAGCTGTTACCCCTGCGCCATACCGACGATGCCTTACGGTCCGCAGTCCTGACGACCGCGCGTGGCGATAGAACTCAGTATGGCTCAGAGCACAATACTTTCATTGCACGGCGGAGTTGGGACGGCGTCCGCGAAGAAATTGTTCATTCGTCGTCGATTCGAAATACGTGCTTCTCGAAAACAAACCCACGGTAGGAAGCGTGACAAAAAAATGCGCCGAACGAATGTTTCCATTCGTTCGGCGCAAGCAGAGTTACTTCATGTCGGTCGAGCGCCCGTGCACTCGACATCAAGAAATCAGGCGCCGCGGCGCTTGACCTTCAGTAGGTCCATACGTTCCTTGAGAAGCTCTTCGAGCTCTTCCACGGACCGGCGCTCGAGGAGCATGTCCCAGTGAGTACGCGGAGGCTTTACCTTTTTGGCCTCCGGTGCCGTTCCTTCGAGGAGCGAACCCTCGAGGCCGTTCTTGCACGCCCAAGTGCCGGGAATCTCGGCTTCGTCGGCGAACGGGATGTCGAACTCTTCACCGTTGTCACAGCGATACCGGGCAACCCGGCGAGGCGCGAGATCATGATCGCGGTCGGTCTCGTAGCTCACAGCACCGAGACGGCTACCCCGTAGTACGCGGTCTGCCATTGTGAAGTCCTCTCCTCATAGTGCATGCGATTTTGCACGGGGCTGGTGATGCCCTCACGCAACTCACAAATATGTCAACGTCTGTACCGCGTCGTTCGTTCCCGTATCGACACGCGAGAAGTCTCTGTCGGCGCCAGTCCGTGGTCATTCTACCGTCCCGCACCGTTAGGCTCTGTACATGCCGGTGTCGTCTCGTCGAGTTCATGCGTGCGCATGGTGCGGACGCGAGGTCGCGGACTCGGGAATGGGTCGGCGGAGGCGGTATTGCCGTCAGTCGTGCCGGCAGCGGGCATACGAGCACCGGAGTGCAGTCAAGGGCACATCCATCCCGGCAGATGCCATCGTATTGTCGGCCGACGAGGCGTCAGCATTGATCGACCGCACGTTCGAGGTCAGATGTGCCGCCGAAGACGTCGCGATTGCCGTGCAAGAAGGTGCGTCAGCGGAAGAACTTGCCCAACTGTGCGTCGAACTCCTGGCCAGAGCAAAAGACGCCGAACGGCTGCGATAGGGCTCACCAGGCCAGTTGGTTCGTCGATTCGGACACTTCGGACCAAGATGTGGACAATGGAGTCGATCGCGCGAACGGCGCGACGCCGAACGAAGGAGATCCATGGCTTTCTGGGACCAACTCAAATCGAAGGCCCAAGAGCTGAACGGGCAGTTGCAGACCAAGACCGTCCAGTTCAAGAACAAAGAATTCGCAAACGGCAGCATGGCGATGTGCGCTCTCATCGCCGCAGCGGATGGCACCATAGATCCGGCCGAACGGCAGAAGACAGCATCACTCATTGCCAGCAACGAAGCCTTGAAGGTCTTCCCTGCCGACGAACTGCGACAGAAGTTCGACTGGTATTGCGACAAGCTGAATGGTGACTTCGACTTCGGCAAAGTGGAAGCCACTGCGACCATCGGCAAGTTGAAGACCAAGCCGGAACAAGCTCGAGCAGTCATCCAGATCGGTATCATCATCGGTGGCGCAGACGGACTGTTCGATGACCATGAGAAGAACGCCGTGCGCAACGCGTGCTTCGCCGTCGGTATAGATCCGGCCGAGTTCGAACTCTGACTCACTTACCCGCGGTACCGACCGATCTCGGTACCGCGGGTTACGCAGTCACGAGTTCACTCGGCTGGGGCCGGGAATCGCTGAATCCACGGTTGCGCTTCCTCGAGCTGAGCCGCGAGCCGAAGTAGTTCGCCATCGGATCCCAGTCGCCCGACGAACTGCACACCCATTGGCAGCCCGTCCTCGGTCCAGTGCAGAGGAACGCTGATCGCGGGGCGGCCGGTGAGATTGGCCAACTGGGTATAGGGGACCCACCCGAGGCTGTCCTCGATGACGTCGTCCAGCACTCCGCTGAGTGCCATGAGTTTTCCACCGCGAACCTTGCTGACCAGGCGAGCGGTTCGCTGCAACATCGACGAGGTGGAGGTGGCGCCTACTCGCAGAGGGGGAGTGGCCAATGTCGGTGTCAACAGGTAGTCGAAACGCTCGTGAAAAGTGCTGAGCGAACGGATATGCGACGTCGTTCGTTCCAACGCCTCGATCGGGGCCAGCGAACCACTCGAACGACCGAACTCGGCAATTGCCACAGTGTCAGCCTCGAAATCGGAATCGCTTGCGCCGGTACGTCTTTTGATATCCGCAATCTGCGCGTGCACCTGAGCGAACCAGATCGTCAGGAAATCGCGCGAGAGCGCCCAGTCGTCATAGGGCGGCGTTACCTGCTCGACGTGGTGCCCCAAGCCGACGAGCAGTTCGGCGGTACGCTCCACCGCCTCTACAGCCTCACGATGCGGTTCCGGATTGACCGCCGAGGACGAGGACCAACCTATCCGGAGCGGGGCTGGGGGTCGGCCGAGATCCTTAGAGAATGGTCGAGAGGGAAATGCAGCTTCGTAGTGCGAGTTCGGATCAGGGCCGACAATTGCGTCGTACAGGACAGCGCTGTCGCGCACAGTTCTGCTGACCACGCCCTGCGTCACCATTCCGAACATGATCTCCCCGGTCTGCGGACCGTAAGGGGAAAGCCCTCGACTGAGCTTGAGGCCGACGAGACCGTTGCACGCCGCGGGGATCCGAATCGAACCGCCACCGTCGTTGGCTCCGGCTGCAGGAACAATCCCAGCCGCCACGGCCGCGCCGGATCCACCCGAAGAGCCGCCGGGCGTGCGAGAGAGATTCCACGGGTTGCGGGCGGCTCCCCAATAGTCCGGTTCGGTGACACCCTTCGCGCCCAACTCCGGGGTGTTGGTCTTCCCGAAGATCACCAGCCCTGCGTCGAGAAACCGTTGTGTCACGAGGGCGTGATCGGTAGCGACGTGCTGAGCCAAGGATCGCGAACCGTACGACGTCGGATATCCCTTGTACTCCTGGAGAAGATCCTTGATCAGAAACGGCACACCAGCGAGGGGTCCGCCGAGCGACGCGTCGTCGGCCCGCGCGTCCGCCGCGTCCAACGTCGACACGATCGCGTTCAGCCTGCCGTTCACCTCGGCTGCTCGCTCACGTGCGAGATCGAGTAGTTCGCGCGCAGTGACCTGCCGGTTGCCGACTGCCTCAGCCAACGACACGGCATCCATGGACATGTATTCGCCGAGCTTCATCCGCAGATGTTAACCTCGGGCTTTCACGCGAATTGAGCTCGACCGAGTGTCAGTTCAGAGGAATGGTGCCCTGAACTGGGAAGATTGAACTTGCGAAGGTAACAATCCAGCGAGTTCGAGAGGCACCATTCCGGTGA
>NZ_JASITC010000027.1:0-18439 GCF_030063405.1 Rhodococcus sp. H29-C3
ACGCCGCTGCAGCAATCACCGCGTGGATCTGTGTCCGACTACCCGCTGCCGATCTCGACGCCGTGACGCGAGGACTGGACGAGCTGAAGTTGACACCCGTGCACACTGCACGGGTTCTCGCACACTTGCACGCGCATCCGGATGCATTGACCTCCGGCGACTCCGCTGGCCCCACAGGCGTGCGCCGCCTCCTCGACATGCTCGCCGTCGACCACTCCGAAGTACGGCGAGCCGAATGCCGCCGCTGCGGCGAGCAGCGACCGTTGTCCTACCGCGCCGACGGTGGATCTATCTGCGCCCGCTGCTACTTCCGATCCCACCGGATCACCTGTGTGCGCTGCGGGCAATCCGGTCCGCCCGCGTTCAAGGAAAACAACGGCACAGTGTGCGCCCGGTGCGCCAACGCAGACCCGACCCGTCACCGCCCATGTAATAGCTGCGGGAACGTCAAGCCTGTCGCCTACCGCGTCGACGGCCAGCCACTGTGCCAGAACTGCGGCCCGAAGCCGCGCTACACCTGCACCGAATGCGGCCGCACCGATCAGCCCGCAAAAGCGGTCACCGAACACGGCCCGATCTGTTCGAGCTGTTACCACCGCTCCCGCCAACACCCATGCCACCAGTGCGACCGCGTCACGGAATATGTGCGGCGGGACGGTGATCAATGGATCTGCAGCAGGTGCCGAATACCACCGACGGCAACATGCAGCGTCTGCGGTGAGACCAAACCGTGCATCAGCGGCCACACCCTCGGTCGACCGATCTGCTCAACGTGCACATCCCGCACCCGCCCGCACAAACCATGCACCGAATGCGGAGTCACCCGCCGAGTCCTCGCGGTATTACCGACCGGACCGATCTGCGCGCCCTGCCACGCTGACTGCACACCGAAACCGATATGTGCGCGCTGCGGCGCATCGCGGGTCACCCGCATCACTGTGCCGATCGGACCGATCTGCACACCGTGCTTTCAGACGCTGCGCGCCACCCACGCACCGTGCGCGCAGTGCAGCCTCAGCCGGCCACTCGTCGGCACGGACACCGTAGGGCAGCCCGTATGTGGACCCTGCTCCGGAGACAATCGGTCCTGGAATTGCCGCTCCTGCAACCGGTTCGATCTGCTCGTCAACGACATCTGTCATACCTGTGAGGTGACGACACAACTCGACGCCGCTCTCGCCGGCCCGGACGGAGCCGTCCACCCCCAACTCGTCACTCTGCGGGATCTGCTGCTTACCGACTACACCCCCACTCAGATCCAGCATCGATGCAAGCACTCGGAATGGGTGCAGCTCGTGGGCGACCTCGCTGACGCCGGCGGCGACATCACGCACGCCCACCTCGACGCGTTGCCTCCACAGAACCACGTGCGGCTACTACGACACATGCTCGTCGCCACCGGAGCACTCGAGCTGCGCAGCGTGTTGACCGACATGGTCGATCCGTGGTTGCAACACTTTCTCGCCGACCAACGGCCCGAGGTCTCCGCATTGATGCGGCCGTACGCGGCGTGGTCTGTGCTCCGCCGCGCACGACACCGTCATGCGCGCGGGCTCGACTCCCCCAGCTCACACAAGTACGTCCGCACCCGAATCACCGTCGCAGCTCAATTCCTCACTTGGCTCGACACCCGCGCAGTTACCCTTTCTAACGCAACGCAATCCGACGTCGACCTGTGGTTGTCGCAGGGAGCGAGCACCCGTCACCGGGTTCGCGATTTTCTCCAGTGGGCGTACACCGCCGGGCACACCACTGATCTCACAGCGCCCTGGCTCGGGCGCGAAGGACTACCCAGCCGCGTCCTCGCCGACAACACCCGATGGGCACTACTACGGCGGTGCGTGCACGAGAACACCGTTGCACTGGAACTGCGCGTCGCCGGCAGCCTGGTCCTGCTCTACGGGCACATTCCCACCCGCATCGTCGAACTCACCCGGGACGACATCACCAGCGACGGGCAACACAGATTTCTGACACTCGCCGCCCGGCCGGTGCTGCTGCCGCCCGCCCTGGCGGATCTCGTCGACCAACTTGCCGAGCAGGATTCGCGAACCACACCCGGTAGGAAGCCGTGGTTGTTTCCCGGTGCCCGCCGAGGAAGCCACCGCGACGCCGGCGCACTGACCAAGCTCCTCAATATCGAACTCGGCATCTTCGTCCGTCCTGCCCGCGGCGCAGCACTGTGCGATCTCGCCGCCGAGCTACCCTCACCCGTTCTTGCCGACGTGCTCGGCATCTCGACCTCCGCCGCCGCGCGGTGGTCCACTCTCGCCGCTCGCGACTGGACCGGCTACATCGCGGCCCGCACCCACACAGTCAGCGAGCTCCCGAAACCCGACAGCTCACGCTAAGGAACAGGGACGGTGATCGATTGCGCTACGTCTTCGCGGTCAACACACTGCGGACGTGCTGTTCGAGTTCGTTCTCTTCGAACTGCGGCAATCGCATGAACCACCGGTAGAAGATGGGCGAGAGCAGTAGCTCGGTGGTCTGTCCGGGGTCCTGCGCACCGACAGCACTCACCAGTTGTCGGATATGCGCCACCTGAGGCGCAAGGAGCCGCTCGTGGAACTCGCGGGCGACATCGGGATCGGTTTGAATCGCCGCGGCGAGCATACGCAACAGTGAGCAGCGCGGCTCTGTCGAGATCTCGTCGATCGCAGCTTTGAGAAGTCCCTCGAGCGTGTCGTCTGCGACAGGCTCGGCCGAGGACGTGTCTTCACCGGCAAGCGCGTCGAAGAGAATCGCGTGGACAGAAGACCAGTTTCTGTACAGCGTCTGCTTGCCTACTCCTGCTTCCGCGGCAATCCCTTCCATAGTCAAGGCACTCGGACCACCACGCTGAGCAACACCGAGGACGGCGGCATGGACGCGCCTTACGGTTTCAGGTCGAACCATGTACCCATCATAAGAACGAGACGCACCGTCTCGTTTGGTGTTGAATGGACACATGACGACAACTCAGACCTGGGTCATCACCGGAGCGAGCGGCGGTCTCGGGCTCGCGCTGGTCAAACAGGCGCTGGCCGCTGGACACACCGTGGTGGCCACGACGCGCGGGACGACTGTGCCCATCACAGACCCGCGGCTCACCGTCCTGCAGCTCGACCCATCGAACAGGGCGGCATGTCACCGAACCGTCGAGGACATCACCCGGACCACCGGCCGACTCGATGTCCTCATCAACAACGCCGGATACGGCCTCGTAGGTGCCATCGAAGAAGCCACCGAGGACGAGGTGCGAGCAATCATCGACGTCGACTTACTCGGCCCACTATGGCTCACCCAAGCCGCACTACCGGTGATGCGTGCCCAAGGCTCAGGCGACATCGTTCAAATTTCGTCCGTCGGGGCGGTCGGGGCGATGGCTTTCTTCGGCCTGTACAACGCCGCGAAATGGGGCCTCGAAGGCTTCAGTGAGGCATTGGCTGCCGAGGTGGCACCCATGGGCATCCGGGTCACCCTCGCTCAGATCGGCGCGATGGACACCCAGTGGGCGACGGCAGGAATGCAGTTCAGCCGGCCCCGAACCGAATACGACGAGATCCGCTCGAACGCCCTCGGCACATCGGACGTTCCCTGGCCGAGCGAGCCCGGCGCAACCGGAGGCGGAACCTCCCCGGAAATCATCGCCGAAGCGCTCGCTCATCATCTGGCTCAGTCAGATTCCAGGCCCCTTCGCCTGGTGATCGGTGACGACGCCGCAGCGCAGATCACCGCAGTGCTCGACCTCCGGCAGCAGGAGTACGCGACACAACCAGGCTTTCAAACGCAGCAGCATTGAACATCCGGTAACAGCTCGTGAGCTGTTACCGGCGGACGATGGTCAGCTTTGTCGGTACCACCGCATAGTCTCGCGCCACCGGTAACAGCTCGGACGCGAACGGGGGCAACAGCTATGTCGATGCCGATCGGGTATGCCGATTCGCTTCCGTTACCCGGTCTACCTTTTGCAGCACGAAGCAAGTCGGGACGTTCCGAACAGCTGGTCCTGCTCGGCGAACCTCGACCGATCAGAATCCCGGCGCACCTGTTGCGGTCCTGGCTCGACGACCCGACCGTGACAGCGAGGTTCGAAGCAAAACGCTACCGCCGAGCCGAACATCTGTGCTGGGTCTGGACAGGCGCAGTGTCCTCCACCGGTCACGGGTCCTTCAGGGCCGCAAGCAGGCCGGATGCCTCACGGCGCGGCACGATTCCCGCGCACCTATTCGCCTACCAACTCCAATATGGAGTGATCCCTCGTCTCGGTTGGTCGAACACCGAGGATGCAGTGCTCTGTCACCAATGCGATTTCGCCGGCTGCACCAACCCCACGCACATGCGCCTGGGCACCAACACCACCAATCGCGTCGAATACACCGCACGACGAAGAAACCTAGCCAGCCCCCTCTCCGACATTCGCGGCGCAGCCGGGCGTACCAGGGCCCTCGCCTCCGCCATCCGGACCGGACTCGCCAACGATGAAGACACCACCGCAATCGAGACGCTGATTCTCGCTGCCGAAACCGCAGGCCTTCCCCTCACCCTCTGGTGACGAGCAAGGAGAGCTAGGCAATCCGATGTGTGCCCGGCCAGAGAATGCTCACTCAAATTTTTTGGCATCAAGCTCCCGAGCCACGATCAGCACGCAGGGAGCGTGGGCGAGGATCGACGCTGTATCGGCGTCGATTTGCCGGTACAGCGCAGTCCTGGTCATCAGCTGACGCTCTGTGTAGCTCGCGTGCGCCCACCAGTTGACAGGGCGAGTCCGAGATCGAGGGCGAATCCCGCTGCGATGGCCGGAACTACCAATGCTCGTTGATAGTCCTCGAGCTGCATTCAAACGACGTTTCTCACTCGGTAGTAGCTCCGCGTCCACGCAGTTAACCGACCGGTCTGTACTGTAAGGTCAGCACCACTTTTCACTGACCTCACTGGAGAAGGGATGCAATGAAAGTCGCCCACTTCGCAAACGAGTATCCACCAGTAACAACAGGTGGGTTGGGAACCTACATGCAGGGACTTCTTCAATTTCACTGGGCGACAGGCGATGTCGCCGATCTATTTTTTCTGGGTGACGCCCCCGTGAATGACTGGTCTTTTCACACACCGGCGTTCGGCGGCAAAGACTCCCCTCGTACTTACAGCCAAAAGGACTTTGAAACCTTAACTCGGGGTACACACTATGACGTGGTCGTATGCCAGGATTGGCCAGGGATAGTCGCATCGCAGGAGCTTTGGAAGCATGGCGTTCCTCTCGTCTACACGTGCCACCTTCCACTTTCCTGGGATATCGGTGAATTCGAGGACGTCTCAAGCCCATTCGCAGCCGAGATGGAATGGTCCGCACTGGCGCACGCCGATGTCGTCATTTCAATCAGCCAGTCTGTGCACGAACATCTGGCTAAGCAGTTTCCGTTTGTTGAGGCTAAGTCGCATGTCATCCCCCATGGCACCGACACCGACTTCTTTCGGCCTTTGGCCTCGCCTCTGCCTGCAGCGTCGCCTGTTGTCCTGTACGTCGGTCGTTTTTATGAGCAAAAGGGATTCGACCTCATACCCGACATCTTCGCCGAAATCAAGCAAGGGTACCCCGATGTGGTGTTCGAGATCATCGGCGTCGGGGAGCTCGAAAAACCGGCCCGCGAACGTTTATCGGAGCTCAGTATCGATGACAGTGTCACATGGCAACCGTTCTCCGACATCGCTACGGTGCGGGATGCATATCAGCGTGCGGCGGCGGTTGTCATGCCCTCGCGTCGTGAGCCATTCGGTTTAGTTGCAATCGAAGCTATGTCCTGTGGCGCGCCTCTGGTGGCATTCGAATCCGGCGGTATAGGTGAGATCGTGCGTCACGGCGACACCGGATTATTGTCCGCTGTCGGTGACACATCAACAATGGTTCGCAACGTTACCCGTTTGCTGACCGACCCATCGTTTTCACATGGTGTATCAGCAGCGGCTCGTACAGCGGTGATCGAAGAATTCGATCAGACGATGTGCCATCGACGCACTCGGGAGTTGTACAACAGTCTCCGCGGTTGATCGCTTTTACGGTTCGTCTCTTCAGACACACGAGACGATTCTGTCGCACGGTGTTTATAACTGCGAGAAAGGGAGTTTCATGCGTCTAGCGGTTGTAGGAACCGGACGGATGGCGACAGTACGCACCACCTCGCTGATGAAGAATCCTGAGGTGATCCTGTGCGCGGTAGCATCGCGCCGTCTCGAGAATGCGCAGGTATTCGCCGCTACATTTGGCGCGCAGGCGGTATGCACCGACCGCTACGAACAACTTGCCGAGTCCTCTCCTGACGCAGTGTTGGTGGAAGTCCCGCATCGCGTCCAAGACGAAGTCGTCTTATGGGCATTGGAGGCCAACCTCCACGTCTTGGTAGGCGGATGTCTGGCTTCGTCCAGCAGCACCGGTGAACGCGTCAGCAGCATTGCCAACGATCGACGGCTAATTGTCGAGACCGGATACGAAGCGCGTTATAAGGATGTGTGGAAATCAGCCGACCAGCTCGTTCGGTCGGGCGACATCGGCGAAATTCTACTAATCCAGACCACGGCGCTGATCGGGCAAGATACTCAATCATGGTACTACGACCAACATTTGAGCGGCGGCATGGTCCCTACTCATATGACTTACGCTTTTCTCAATCCCATGCGGTGGATGTTCGGTACACCATTGTCTCTTACAGCAATTAGCAACAAGAAACACAACGTACTCGATAGCGCCGTGGACAACGAGACTTGCGTAGCGGCAATCACATTCCCCGGAAACGTCATCTGCTCGATGGTTGCTGGCTACCGCAAGCCGGAGCAGCTAGATGCGTGGTCAGTCCGCTTACTGGGATCGCAGGGCAGTATCGAACTCAGTCCAGGGGACGACACCGCAGGGCACCTCGATCACTATCCTCAACACGGGATCCCTCGGCGACTCGCATTCGAAACCAACACCGCGTTCGACAACCAGGCCAACGCGTTCCTCGCAGCGATCGCCGGAGCGCCCGGGGGCCTGATGAACCCTCCTCATGATTCGCTGCTGGACATGCAGCTTTCCGACCAAATCGTTCAATCTGCCGCTCAAGGCGGTGCGCTGATTACCACACACTTCGAACAAGGGGTCAAATGTGAATGATGTCAACTTGGACAACCGCACCATATTTGAGCCGGGTCGCCCGCCTCGACGTGTTGTGGTGACCGGCGCAGCCGGCTACCTCGGATCGGTGTTACTTCCCAAGCTGCTCGGCGCAGGACACCGGGTGGTAGCCGTGGATACATTCTACTTCGGGCGGGAGCCTCTTCAGGAGATCCAGACGCACCCGAATTTAACGATCGTGGAGGCGGACGTTCGGGATCTGCCGAAGTCGGTATTGGCCGACATGGATAGCGGCATCTGCCTCGCTGCCCTGAGCAACGACCCAGCCGGCGATATCGATGAGTCTTGGACGATGTCGGTCAATGTAGACGCCGCCGTAGCCTTCGCGACCGCCGCCAAAGCCGCTGGCGCTACCAATTTCCTGCTCGCATCGTCATGCAGCGTCTACGGAGAGAACCCGGACGCCGCTGTGATCGAGACGTCGGCACTACACCCGCTGACCGCCTATGCGCAATCGAAGGTAAAAGCGGAACAAAAGATCGCGGCCCTGGCAGACACGAACTTCACCGCTGTCGCTCTTCGGATGGGAACGCTATTCGGCCAGTCGCCACGCATGCGTTACGACCTTGTGGTCAACGCAATGACTGCTTCAGCGGTCGTCAGCGACGAGGTGCGCATGGACGGAACCGGCCAGCAACGCCGCCCCCTTCTTCATGTCGCAGACGCCGCCGACGCCTACGTCGCGCTCGTCGACTCGGCCGACCGTCTCAAGGCAAACTTCGTTGTCTACAACGTTGTCGGTGCCAACTCATCGGTCAGCGATATTGCCCACGCCGTACTACAAGCAGTGCCAACAGCTGAACTGACAATCAACGGTCCCGGCGCCGATCAACGAGATTATGCAGCCGATGCGTCGAAGCTGGAGCGTGATGTGGGAATCACCCCCTCATACCTCCCCATTGACGGCATACACGAGATCCACGACGCTGCCGTTGACGACGACCTGTCCCCCGGGGATATTCGCGCCGCAAACACCGTGGACATGTTGCTCGATCACGCATCGACACCAGCCGTAGAGGGCGGAGAGCCAGTACGCCGCGACTTCCTGCCACTGGCAACGCCCGACATCGGAACCGAAGAGGAAGATGAGGTAATCGCCACTCTCCGATCAGGCTGGGTGACAACCGGACCGAAAACGCAGCTTTTTGAGAAGATGGTCAGCGAATTCGTGGGAAGTAAGCATGCTATTGCGATGAACAGCTGCACAGCAGCGCTCCACGTGGCATTGGCAGCGGCGGGGGTATCTACAGGCGATGAGGTCATCACAACCCCAATCACGTGGCCGTCCACTGCCAACGTGATGTGGCATCTTGGGGCGCGCCCTGTCTTCGTCGATGTCGAACCCAACACCCTAAACATCGACGCGAGGTTGATCGAAGACGCGATAACCCCGCGTACCAGGGCTATTGTGCCGGTGCACATGGCTGGGCAGACATGCGACATGCGACTAGTCCACGACATCGCCAACCGCCACGGATTGACCGTGATCGAGGATGCTGCACATGCTATCGGCGCAAGTTATGGGGGTTCCACAGTCGGTTCTCACGGGAACATGGCCGCATTCAGCTTCTATCCGACAAAGAACATGACCACGCTTGAGGGTGGCATCCTTGTACTCGATGACGACGAGATCGCGACAGTGGCACGCATGCTCACACTGCATGGCATATCCAATGATGCATGGAAAAGAAACACCGCGAGCGGATCGCCGCATTGGCAACTTCACATGCCGGGGTATAAATACAACATGACCGATGTCCAAGCATCGGTGGGAATTCACCAGCTGCCGAAACTTCCTGCTTATATCGAGAAACGCGCGAGCCTGGTGCGTATGTACGACTCAGCTTTGCAAGAGATTGACTGGTTAACGCCGTTGTCCACAGTCCGCCCGAAGGACAAACATGCCCACCATCTGTATATCGTCTCGATGGCGGAGAACATCGAGGAAGCGCAAAGGGACCGAGTGCTCGCAGAGCTGAAGAAGGAGGGCATAGGTACCGGAGTCCACTTCAGAGGACTTCACCTGCAACCGTTCTACGTCGAGCAATACACGAAGTCGCAGCGAAATCTTCCCGTAGCTACCTCGGTTTCCCGACGAATCTTCTCTCTTCCGCTTTTCCCAAAGATGACCGAGAACGACATTGATGACGTCATAGCCGCGTTACAGAAAGTGAAAATCTGAGCATGGACAACGACGCACATACTCACGGAACAGTCGGATGCCAGGTTATTATCCTGACCAGCGACGACCGGATACTTCTGCACTTACGCGACGACAAACCCGGTATTGCCTTTCCGGATACCTGGTGCATCCCGGGCGGGCACCTCGACGACGGTGAGGGACCACGTGCTTGCATCGTGCGTGAACTGGACGAAGAAATGCAAATCCAAGTGGGGGAAAACGACGTACACCATTTGTTTTCGCGGCAGCGATCCTACGGATTCGAGCACACCTACTGGATACGACGAGATGTAGACACCTCTGCAATCCGGATCACCGAGGGAAGAGCCCTCGAACTGCATTCGCGAGATGCAGTGTCAAGAATGCACCTGGGATACGAGGACAACGCTGTGCTCGACGAGTTTTTCACGGTAGTCGACTCACACCGGTCCACGTGAGTGTGCGGCAGTCGGTCGACGATAGCTGGCACCGGCGAATCTGCGAGGTTGCCGAGGCGAGTGCACGAGCGGCGGGAGAGGTTCTGTTGACCTATTTCGGTGACGACTCGATCCGGACTGCAGTTAAAGCAGGCGGTGAGCTCACCTCGCCAGCCGACCTGGAATCGGAAGCACTAATCAAATGCATCATTCATTCCTCGTTCGCGGATCATCATGTCGTAGCCGAAGAAGGCGGCTCCTATGGAACTCCCTCACAACACAACTGGATCGTTGACCCCCTGGACGGCACGCACAATTTTTTGCGCGGATGGGACGATTGGGCCGTCAGCATTGCATACGCACATGGAACAGTCGTAGAGGTCGGGGTAGTTTACGTCCCGACCACCAACATGATGTACTCCGCAATACGCGGTCGCGGGGCGTCGAAGAACGGCCACCGCCTTGAAGCCGCTGCAACGACCAAACTGGCTGACTCGGTCGCTCTGTGCTCAGCGTCAGCACCTCCCTGGCAAACAGAAGCGCGACACATCCTCGATTGTCTGTGGGGCTCTGCCCACGATATCCGAATGACTGGATGCGGATCGCGGGCACTGTGCCGCGTGGCGGAAGGATCTGCGGATATGTTCGCGGAGGTTGACGGCGGGGTGTGGGATTACGCAGCAGGCTCGCTCATCGCGCACGAGTCGGGCGCGGCAATCACCGATTACTACGGTCTGGAGATGACCGCACGGTCCGCCACCGTGCTCGCCTGCGCCACAGCAGAACTCCAATCGCAGTTGCACGCCTGCGCCGGAATCGGTAGTGATACCCGCCGTGCCAAAGTTTAAGGCCCGGCAACGAACGGAATGTGAGGTGTCAAAGTTGAACTACACCCCAACGACGGCTGACGCGGTAACACTGGTACGTGCGCGATGGGCGTTGATGATCGCGTTTCTTGTCAACGGCGCCATCTTCGCCAACTGGGCTCCCCGCATCCCGTTGATCCAGGGCAACCTGGGCATAGATCCAGCACTGCTTGGTCTGGCACTGGCCGGCCTCGGTATCGGCGGACTACTCCTGACACCCATCGCTGCAGCAGCAATCGGAAGATTCGGCAGCCGGCAGGTCCTCCTCGTCTCCGTGATCGCTTTGTGCGGCTCCCTGATACTGCCAGCCATCGCACCGACGTGGTGGGCACTGCTGGCGACGTTAGTCCTCCTGGGTGGCTCTGATGCGGTGATGGATGTCGCTATGAATACTCAGGGTGTGCTGCTTGAAAAGCGCACCCACCGCTCACTGCTGAACGGTTTTCATGCCGCTTGGAGCGTTGGTACAGTAGTTGGCGGTCTCGCAGGTACCGCCGCGGCATCGATCGGAATGCCCGTCGCTGCTCACTTTGCCGCGGTCTCAGTAATCCTCGGCTCGTCAGCACTCGTCGCGAGTCGATGGTTCCCGAGGCCGGCACCGAGCGAGGAGAATAACCACGACAAACAGGACCCCGGCACACCCCGTACGATCTTCGGGCCATCCGCCGCCCTGTCGTTACTCGGACTCATCGTGCTGTTCGCCGCCCTTATCGAGGACGTACCGCAATCATGGAGCGCGGTCTATCTATCCTCAGAACTTGAAGCCAGCTCTGGCACAGCCGGGTTGGCGTTCGTCGCGTTCTCCACGGCTATGCTCATCGGCCGGTTGATCAGCGACAGGCTAGTGGACCGTTGGGGTGCCTCCAACATTCTAATAGTCGGGGGGGTGTTCGTGGCGTGCGCTTTTGGCGCGAGCATCGCGATTGTCACACCAATCACCGCAATTATCGCTTTTGCGGTCGCAGGTTTAGGAGCTAGTCCGATCTTTCCTATTGCGTTCAGCCTCGCCGGGCGACTACCCAAGATTGCCTCAGGCACCGCAATCGGGACGATCTCAATGGTCTCACGCATCGGTTTTCTGATCGCCCCCCTCGCGGTCGGCGCAACCGCCAGCGCTTTCAGCTTCGGATTGGCGTTTACGCTCATTGCCCTCTCTGGACTTGCCGTCGCCGCCCTTACTGCGACACTAAAGCCTCGGTTGTCGTGATCCCAGTTCGTTATACGGTGGGCACACCGAATGATGCGTACATCTAGTTGCAAAACGACTGCTGCTCGAACTATTGAAGCCCGTTCGAAAATGGGCGTACGCGCGACGTGAACCGCACCGGCGAGTCCGAACCCAGGGCACATCAAAGCCTCCGGACAACCCGGTGCGGTTCAAAACTCCTAAGCGAGTTCTGTATCGCTCCCCAGCCGATGCGGAGGAATCGGACTGGCTTACCCACCCGTCGCTCGGCCTGAACACCGGAACGTCTTGACAATCCATTTGCGTCAAGACACCTGGACATAACATCACGCTGAGGTCCTGCTTCCGTACACACATTCAGCGAGAAAGCAAGGGCGACTTGCCGCACGAAACCGGCCGAGTCGGAATTGCTGAGGTCGGTTGAGAATTGTGCAGGATCTGAATACGTGCACGTTGCCAGTATTTACCTTCACCGACGGCGACACACCGCGCACATTGTCTGCGCACCGGTTCGCACTACTACTCGAATACGGCGACCTCGGCGACGGTGTCGTCGGGGAACACGACTGCGACGAAACATTGTGCGTCCGAGTGGCGGACGGGCACCTCAAACTCGGGACGCAGTCGGCGAACCTTGCGCACGCTGTTGCAGTCGGTCGCCATCTCGGGCCGACACCGGCAGGTGGGGATCCACGCGGACGCTACGGCCGCGCCGTCGCGATTCGCGACGCGCTACGAGAGGGCTACGACGAACCGAAGTTGCGGGCCGCGCTCGCCGGACACAGCGTCGACGCGCACCCGCCATCAACCCTGTTCTAGCTTCGCCGGTCGCAGGACATCGACTACGCAGCGAGCGGCGACGCACCCCGCGTCGGACGACGAAAGGAGAATGTCATGGGCGTCTACCGCCATGTTGTGTTGCGCGACAGCACCGGCGAATATGTCGCACGGGTCGACCCTGGCGACTACGGGTATTCATCCAAGTCCGAGCAGGCGGGCGACGATTTCAACACGACAGTGTTGCCAGTGGTGATCGCCGCCGTTGAAGCCAACCTCGACCGCAAGCTCATTCCCATCTGGGTGGACGATGCGAGCGGCGACGGTTGGGACTCCGTACCGCGAGGCGGCACGTTTCCATCTGTGCCGTGGGATGGACCTGCGTCCCTTTACGACGATCCTGAGCTCCCCTTCGTTATCTCATCGTCGGACGATGATGCGCTCCATCCGCGCACGCGGCGCGTGCTGCGGATTGCATTGAACTTTGATGAAAGCGTGTCGAAGTGATCGACGAACGTGAAGCAACGCGATGCGCCGGCCCCTGTCGCGGATTCCGTTCTCCCCTCGTGAACTGTCGTGTCGGTGCCATGCGGCGGACTCACATTCCAGCAAGTGCCACCGGGCCGCTGCACCGATCCGGTGGGAGCAGTCCTCACACGAGAAGGACAAGAAGATGACGCTCTCCTCACTCTTCACCGACGACCTCGAACTGCTCCCCCTGCTCGCCGTCGCCGGTGCAGGATTGCTGATCTGGTACGTGCCGTACCTCGGCGAGACCGACCCCGGGTGGAAGGGATTCATCGCCAACATTCTGCGCATCGTGTTCGGGATCGCGTACCTCGTCGTGCTCGCTGTCGTGTTCGGCGCGTTCATCGCCGCGATCGGCGCGTTCATAGCGGTGATGCTGTTCATGGTTCCGTTGTTCGCGCTCGGCGGTGCGAGCGGTGTCGCCGACCGCAGACCCAGGCGCGGGTACCGCCGCGACCCTTACGGCGACGACTACTACTGACCGTCTGGGCGTACGCAACGACGCTTCTGCACGCGCTGCATGTGGTTGTTGCAGCGGCGTGCAGTTGTTGCGGGTGGCGGAAACGGTCAACAGCGACATCGTCGGGGCCGTCGTAAGTGTGGTGGTTGCAGCGGCTGTGGTGCTCGCGGCGACGCACGCGGGCTACCGACGAGATCGCGCTCTACTGCGGTACTGACAGCGCCGGCGACAATGCTCTAGACTCGGCTGCAAGTTCGAGCGTCGATGAGGGTCACGTTCGAGCGCGCCCCACCCCGTACCGATCTACACCGCAGCACATTTCGATGTGTTCCGGTGTGCAGCTCGTGTGAGCGTTCGGTGCCTGTCCGGTGGGGATATTCGCGCACCGAAACCGAAAGGCCCTCACTCTCATGTCCACAACTCCCGCACTCGATCGTGACACCGTCATGGCGCGCGCCCGCGATGCCGCGTTGTCCCGCACCAAGTACATCGAATCGCTCTTCGACGCCGCCGGCGCTGCATCCGCTGCGCGCGAGAAGGTCGACGAAGCGGCTCGCGCCGCCGACCGCGCCGACACCGAACACGCTGCCGCGTACCAAGAAGCGATCGACGCCGGATGGACTGCGGCCGAACTGACCGCAAGCGGATTGCCCGCACCGACTCCGGTGAACAAGAAACCTTCGCGCAGCAAAGCGGCCAAGCGTTCGAGCTCGCGAGCGAGTAGTCCGGCACGTCGACGCGTCGGCATCGTTGCGCAGTCGAGCGAACACGACGACGACACCAACCGCAACGCCGACACCGACACTGCACCACTGCACCGCGACGGCCGTCTCTCGATTCAGCAGTCGGAACCGGCAGCGAGCTGAACTCGGTGCGTAGTTCTCCTGCGCACCTCTCATCGTCCTCGGATACACGCACGCTCGGCGGTTCCCGTCCGCGCTGCTCGCCGCGCGTGAGACCACTCGTACTTCTCACCTCCCGGTGCGCCCAGTCGCACCCACACTCCAACGGAGACAACCACACATGACCGCACCATCGCCTCTCGGCCGCGCACTGGTTCAGTACGCACGCGCTACCGCTCGATTCGACAAAGCCGCCCGTAGCACCGAAGCTCAACTGCCCTCCGTCCTCACTGATTTGGCCGCATACCGAAAACAATGGGAAGCCGAAGCGCGCACACACGGCGCGACAGACAGTGATCTAGAAACTGCCGCACGCGAACCAGCCGAGACTGCGTCTCCTCCGAGCGTGCGCCCCAGCATCAACGTCGAAATTCGCTCGCTCGATCAACACGGCGACCCAGGTTTTATGCACTATCGCGGAGACTTCTACACCGAAGCAACAGCGGCACGGTTCGCGCTCACACAAGCTGCCGCGTTGTCTGCATCGCGCGAAATCGAGCGGGTCGCTGTCAACATCAACGCCACGATCCCCACCGGCTCGCGTACCGATCTCGACTTCGTCGGTACCCCCGGTGAACTCGCCACCGAGTTGGCCTCACTGCGCGACTACGCACCGGGCGCACGGCGGGTGACCCTGCCTGCGCCCGAACACCTCACGCACGCAGCCGAACGCATCACCGCCGTCACACCCTCACTGCCCGAAGGCGACTTCGGATCGGTGGACGTGCTCGCAGTCGAGGTTCACTCCATACGAACCAACCCACTACCGAACTCGAACACCGAAATCGGAATCTACGAAGCCGCAGATGCACACCGCATCGCCGAAGAACTCGCAGGTGAACTGCGCGGAACTGTAGCTCTCACACGTGGAGACTCGACCTTGCGAGTGAGCCACGCTGCCGAGATCACCGAGACCGATCGCGCGGCCGTCGAACGCTACAACCAGGTGGAGAGACTGCGCACCAACATCGCTGCCCTCGACCCGACTGTCGACGCCGAGCACATCGCCGCTCTGTCCACTGATCTGGAAGAACTACGCGCCCGCGGGCCGGCCGCACAGCATTTCTCGGCGCACACTGCGTCGAGGCCGCTGATTGTGGGTGATCCTTCCGCGCTGTACGACCCGGTCCCTGGCGCGGGCAAGACCGGTGAACGTCCGCGAGGACTCGTCAGCGCACCGCGGCAGCGTTCCACCGGCGCTGCAAAGGCTTCGACGGATAAGCCCGCAGCGCCGCCGACCTACTCCGCGCCGTCGATCCAGCACGATCACGGCATCAACTGACACTTTTCTTCGACACACAAAGACGGCACCTGCACACGATGTGTGCAGGTGCCGTCTTTGTCGTATCCACTGTGCACGCGAGAGCGGGACCTGGGCCTGGGCCGGTGCTTGGCTACACTCCGAGGTGCTGCGTTCGGTTTCCATGCGGACATCGACGCGGCACGGGCGCGGGGAAGCACCCCCCCAGGTGACCCCGCGCCCACCAAGCTCCCCCTGAGTATCAACTGGGCCTGCGTCTACTCGACACTGATCCCACGTCGCCGCTATTGCGGGTAGGTGGTATCTCAGGGGGTCAATGCGGCCGAGTTCACGACTGCCCGCTACGGAAGTCGTTGAGTCGTTCGAACGCGCGGCGTTGGCGGCGACCGTGTTCGAGCATATGAGCAAACAAGTCCTCTTCGGGCAGGTTCTCAGCGGCCTCGGTGATGGCGGTGCCAGCGGTGTGGAAGCTGCGCCGGTAGGACTGCGAGAGCACGATGTCGGCGTTGTGTGTCGCTGTCAATGCGAATGCGCCGAGTGTGGCGATGTTGAGCAACCGGCGGCGCAGTGGACCGTCTTTGCCCCCTGCGCCGCCGGATCGGATCACTTCGTTGGTCACCGAGGCTGGGCCGAATGGCTGCTCGGCGGCGACGAGGTCAGCGATCACGGTGAACAGTCGGCTGTGGGTGTAATCGTCGAAGTCGTCGCCAGTCAGGGTTGCGGTGATGCGTGCAGTTTCGCTGGTGTCGCCAGCGGGGTGGTAGCTCCACATCAGCGCACAGAGCAGCAGCGCCTCCGGATCGGTGTGCAGGTCGTAGGTCTCGCCACCTGCGACCTGGACTCCGGTGCCGACCTCCGGGTCCAGGTCCGGGAGGGGAACTGCTCGCAATGCGGTCATAGGTGCTTCCTGTCGGTCATGGCGAGGGGGTCGAGGCAGTGTTCAGGTATTGACGTCGTTTCTGGTGTGACTGTTGCTGGCGCGTTGATCGTTGAGTACGGCGGCGGCTGCGGTGATGGTGACGAGAGTGATGATGATTTTCAGTAGCCAGTGGGCGATGTTGTGGGTGTCGGTGAGGGTGGTCCAGGCACCGATGGTGAGTAGGACCATCGCGCCAAGTGCGCCGAACAAGACCGTGGGGAACGTTGGGAACGTTGGGTGCGCGGTGCTTCTGTGGAGGAAGCCGGCTGCGATGGCGGTGACTGCGAGAGCGATCAGGCCTGCGACGGTGAAAAGCATGTCGCCCCTCTCTACGCAGGGGTGGGTCAGTGGTGGATACGGTCGGTGGTGTCGTCGGCGGCGATCTGTTCGATCAGTGACGGCTTGCGGCGGCGGGTGTTGCGGGTGTGGAGCAGGTAGATCAGTGGGATCGAGGGAGCGAGGATTGCTACGGCGATGGTGGGGAGGACGACGCTGAGCGGAAGCGTCGGCGACGACGACGTCCTCGATGCTGCGATGACCGTTGCTGCGATGAGGAAGGCCGCACCGGCGAACCAGTGGAACTGAGCTATGCGGAAAGTCCTGGCCGCGTTCTTCGACGAGCCGACTGCGTAGCGGTAGTGGTAGTAGTTCGCTGCGATCAGGTTCATCACGGCGCCCAGGTAGACGACGGCACTCGAGATGGCGAGATAACGGTCCATAGGTAGCACTTTCTTTGTCTTGTTCTGCCCGGTTGGGTCAGTGTCCGTTGCGATCTCGTGTTCGGATGGCGATTTCGCGGGCGACGGTGTCGGTGCCACGGATGTGTGCGATGTTGGCGCGGGCGCAGTGTCTGCGCTTTGTGTAGGCGTTGATCGCGTAGACGGTTGCGAGGCCGGCGAGGGCGAGAGCGAGGGTGGCGCTGTGGGTGAGGAAGACGTAGGCGGCTGTCGCCACGGATGCGAGCGATATCAGTAGCGAGAGCAGATTCAAGGTGCTGCGGGTGCTGTCGTTGTAGGCGATGGCGGCTTCGGTGTAGTCGCTGACGTTGTCGTCGGTGTAGTCGGCGAATAGGGCGGTGCGGGCTTGTGTCTCCCGCTTGGCTGCGGTGATGATGTTCATCGGTTGGTGTCCCCCTGATTCCGGATGCTGGGAGTCGGAAGCTGCAGTGTCGGTGCCGGTCAGCTTCGTCGTGTTTCCTCGTTGTCGAGCATGGCGGCGAGGGTGTCGTTGATCCGGTCCTGCTTCCGGCTGGGGACGCACTCACGCTCTACGGCGGATATCACCGTCTGCACCAGGCCGATGAGGACGAGAGCGATACCGATGTAGGCAAGGTTGTCGCTGCGGAAGATGCCGAACAGGGCAGGGTTGTCGCTGCGGAAGATCCCGAAGAGGGCAAGGGCGCTGCCGCCGATCACGAACAGTGCAATCACTGCGTTACGAATGATGTCGACCTGGCGGTAGTACTCGGTTTCGGCTTTTTCGTAGAGCGTGTAGTCGCTGTGGTCCACGCGGTCGAGCAATCGTCGACGTGCCTGGTCTCGTTGTGCTCGTGCGGTGATGATGTTCATGGTGGTGTCCCCCCTGGGTTCGGATGCTGTGAGTCGGTGTCTGCGGTGTCGGTGTACCCGTCAGTACCGTCGCACTGGCGCGTCGACGGGCAGGTCGCTTAGCCTGAATGCACCGATTGGGCCGTGAACGTGACCGAGTCGCAGAAGCGAAATGCCCTGCCGTGGTGAAAGAATCAATCTTGTCTAGGGAAAGATTCGGCCACAACGAAGGGCATCTCGCAGATGCA
>NZ_JASITC010000028.1:0-18164 GCF_030063405.1 Rhodococcus sp. H29-C3
GTACGCGATCCCGAACACGATGCGCAGAATGTTGGCGATGAATCCCTTCCACCCGGGGTCGGTCTCGCCGAGGTACGGCACGTACCAGATCAGCAATCCTGCACCGGCGACGGCGAGCAGGGGGAGCGGTCCGAGGTCGTCGGTGAAGAGTGAGGAGAGCGTCATCTTCTTGTCCTTCTCGTGTGAGGACTGCTCCCACCGGTACGGCGGCGCGGCCCGGGGCCTGATGGATCTATCTCTACCGCGCGCCACCGACACTGGTCGGCTGCGCGCTGTTCAAAACAGGGTCGGTGGCGGGTGTGCGTCGAAGCTGTGGCCGGCGAGCGCAGCCCGCAACCTCGGTTCGTCGTAGCCCTCTCGTAGTGCGTCCCGGATCGCGACGGCGCGCCCGTAACGTCCGCGTGGATCCCCGCCCGCCGGCGTCGGCCCGAGATGGCGACCGACTGCAACAGCGTGTGCAAGGTTCGCCGATTGGGTGCCGCGCTTGAGGTGCCCGTCCGCCACTCGGACACATAATGTTTCGTCGCAGTCGTGTTCGGCGACGACACCGTCGCCGAGGTCGCCGTATTCGAGCAGTAGTGCGAACCGGTGCGCGGAGAGCGTGCGCGGTGTGTCGCCGTCGGTGAAGGTAAATACTGGCAATGCGCACGTATTCACTTCCTGCTCAATTCTTTAATGACCACCGCGCTCATGTTCTGGATTACCTCAGTCGAATTTAGGCCAACGTTGCAAAACGCAGCAATGTTTCCCAGGCGCAGCGATATCTACGGTCCTGTTGGAGCATTCCCTCATCTTCGATCCTGTAGACCAACTCGCCGACTTGCTCTGCGCCATCGACGGTCGCACCCCGCGGGTGAGGTGCGGGTGAGTCAAAGGGCGCGAATGCAACGAGTGCACTCATCGTTTGAGCACGGCGTCATTCCCTTCGATGACGGTCATGGCCAGCAGGAATCCGCAGTCGGTCAGGGAAGGGCTTTCGATGTTTTTCCGCCGATGGGTTTCGCCAGCTAACCGAACCGAATTTCCGCTGGTCTGGTACAAGTGCGCAGTGTGAAAGTGATTGGGCCGCTGCGGCTGTCATTCACGTGACGCGATCTCGGTCACTCCCGCTCGCTGCAAGAGCCGCGAGTTAGCGGCGAAACTTATCCCAGCACACACGAGAAAGCACGTGGCGGTCAATGTAGCGAGTGCGGTCCATGGAACGCTCAACGGTGCTTGCATGCCGACTACGGTGAGCGACCGCCAGTAGCTACTGGCACCCCAAGTGACCACTGCACCTGCAATCCACGTCCCCAGCGATGTCGTCATCAATGCTTCCCAGAGCGCAATGCGTCGTACCTGGGCTGTGCTGATACCCAGCACCCTCATGGTGGCGATTTCCCTGCGTCGTCGACTGTAGGACATGACCAAAGTGCTAGCGATCGCGAGCAGCGCGTACAAAGAAGCAGGCACGGTCAAAACTGCCATCACCAGAATATTCAATCGATCCTGATCTGTCGTGGCATTCCCGAGCCACGCCTCGATAGGTAAGACGCGAACTCGATCTGTACCGACTCGTTCGGTGAGCTCGGCCACAAACGCGCCAACGGACCCCGCGTACTGGCCGTCGAGCAGGACCGCCGCGCGCTCCGGCAGAGGGGACATCGAGGTGCCCTGCGAATCCGGCGGCAGTAAAACTGACGGTACAGCGGAGCCGCCGTCCAGCACTGAGGCCACTCTCGCCTGCACCGGTTCGCCGCCGAACAACCCGTAGGTGACTATCGAGTCTTTATGGTAGCCATACCATTCCCCGAATTCGCTAGAGATCGCCACCGTGCCGAGCGTAAGTGGGCCCAGGGTGCCGTCTACGACAGTGATTCGGTGCGTCTGTGAGAGGGCAACCGGATCTGCGAAGGCCGCCTGCTCCCTCCAAACTGAGTCCGCACCAGCGACCACGATTTCGAGCGCCGCGGGAGCAGAGACCGCAGCAATGCGTGGATCGCCTCGCAAAATCTCGATCTCATCTCGGCTCAATCCGGGTGTGTTCCCCGCTGGTTCGACGACGATTTGGGCGGTGGTGCGCGCCCGGTTGTCGGCCGAGGTGGCTGCACCCGCTGTCGACAGCACTGTGGTGAAGATCCCTACGATCGCCAGAATTACCAACACCGGGCCGACCAGCGATGCTGTGCGCCGTCTGGAGGTAAGCATCGATTCCGCCGCTAGCAGGCCTGACACCGGGTCTACCCATCGCAGCGGTAATGCCATCACGCGCAGCAACAGCGGCAGATACAACGGTCCGAGCATCGCGGCTGCGATAGCGAGAGCCATTGTGCCGAAAAGTGCGAGCGGAGTGGCTGCTTCAGTCCCAGCGCTGGGTGCGAGGGCCACCATCGCTGCGCCCACTACGAAAGCCAGGCTCCCGGCCACTGCGCGTCCCGCTGTCATTATTCGGGTGTCGAGGTCTGCCTCGCGTAGCGCTTCGGTTGGACGCACCCGGGCGGTTCCTTTCGAGGCAGTCAACATTCCCAGCACCGCGATGATCAAGCCACTGCCCGCGGCGTATATCAACGGCCACAGCAACTGGCCCACGCTGAGGGCGACAGGCGTCAGACCGGACGCATTCAACGCCGCGACAGCCAATGGTGCAGCCACAATGGTGAGCACGCATCCCGTCATCGCGGCCGGTAATGCCACCGCAACAGACTCGGCGATCATCATCCTGCGCACCTGTCCGGCACCAACTCCCACCAGACGAAGTAAGCCCATATCTCGTCTGCGTAGTGCAATACCGAAGGCGAATGTTCCAGCGATCACGAAAACCGTCACGAACGCCGACACCACTCCGGACATAGCCAGCACGCTCTGAACCCCACCCATGTCCAGCTCTCCGCTGGTCAAGGTGTGGGCGACGCCGGCGCCGTCGTTCAGTGTCACCGTTGGGCTCGAACTATCCGGTGTTGTGTCCACGGCCCAGGTAGCTGCAAGCGCGGACGCTGAGACCCCGATCAGGCCGACGCCTAATGTGAGTGCGACGAATGTTCCAGCGAACAGTACCCAATAGTGACGTACCGACTTCAGTGAGATGGCCAGCATCATTGGTCCCACATGCTCAGTTGTTGAGCAACCTTGTCGGCCGTCGGATGGTCCAGCTGGCCGACTACCCGACCGTCCGACAAGAACACCACTCGGTCCGCATATGCCGCGGCCACGGGATCGTGTGTGACCATCGCCACCGTGCGCCCGGCTCGATCAACAGTATCTCGCAAGAGCCCCATAATTTGCCGACCGCTACGACGGTCCAAGGAGCCGGTGGGCTCGTCGGCGAAAACGATCTCTGGTTCGCCGACCAAAGTCCGAGCTATCGCCACTCGCTGCTGCTGACCACCCGAGAGCTGAGCCGGACGTTGTCGTGCCTTGTCTTCGAGCCCCACTTGACGCAATGCTTCCGTTACTAGATTGCGGGGAACCCGGCCACGCTGCAGGCGCAACGGCAGTGCGACGTTCTCGTACGCCGTCAGCATCGGCAACAGGTTGAACTGTTGAAAGACAAAGCCGACGCGCTGTCGGCGTATGACGGTAAGTTCTCGCTCGCTACAAGTGGCGAGGTCGGTCGCACCGAGTATGACCTTGCCGCTGTCGGGTTGATCGAGACCGGCCGCGCAGTTCAACAGTGTGGTCTTGCCGGAACCGGAGGGGCCCATCACCGCGGTCAGTGCTTGTTTCTGTAGCAATAGACTGACGTCACGGAGCACAGGTACAGATCCGGCCGCGCTGGGATAGCTTTTACAGACGGTGACCAACTGGATGGCGGGGAGACGCGTGTCGCAGAGCAAAGACATTGCTTCAGTCCAGCAGACGTCAGGTCCCGGGTCAGTAGGCCTGGAGGTAATGTCGCCGGGAGGGTTTTCCCTACCACTGCACCCCGATCGCCATCGGTTTGACAGCGCACCCGCTCTGGCCAAGACGCTCCCCGGACCGCAAACTATGAACGTTGCCGTCTGGGAAATGATGCGGGGGCGACCCCAGAGCTACCTATTCTCGCGCTGGCCCCTGCGCTCCGGGGCTTATCTGCTGACCGGTGTCGTCGTTGGGCTGTCGGTGCTGCTGTTGTTCAGCGCGTTGCTCGTTTTCGGTGTGGTTCTGTCGGTGATCGGCATCGGGCTCGCTCTGCTCGTGGCTGCGGCAGTCTTCGGCATTCCCGTCGCGGCACTCGAGAGGCATCGTGTTCGACTCGTCCAACCGACTCCGTGGCTCGATCCACACGGATCCTTGTCTGCAGCCAGCTTGTTGCAGTGGATTGGCGTCCGACTGCGGGAGAGAGCAACCTGGCGCGAATTGGCATACTCGTTGCTCCTCGGTGTCGTATTCACCGCCATGGGAATCGGGTTCGCCGCCCTGCTCGGGCTCTCGTTGCTCCTCACCGTGGCACCGCTGATCGTGTGGGCAATCGCGCCCGACACTGTGATGCTGGTGCCGAACCAGCCGATCTCGAATCCGGTAGGTGCGTTACCTGGTAGTGCCGCCGGGGTCGTAGGCTTGGTGTTGTCTGCTTACGTGGGTGGGCTATTGGCGGGTATCCAGGTATGGATCGCGCAATTTTTGTTGGGGGCCCGCGACGAAAACCTGAACCGTCAGGTCGTCGAACTGACGCGATCACGTGTGCGTTTGGTCGATGCTTTCGAGGCGGAGCGTCACCGAATCGAGCGCGACCTGCACGATGGAGCGCAGCAGCAGTTGGTGGCGCTGAGTATGACCCTCGGATTGGCCGAACTAGAGCTTCGCGGCCAGAATTCGGATGCTGGGGAGCTCGTCGCTCGTGCGAAAACCGAAGCCAGTCAGGCTTTGAGTCAGCTGCGTTCGTTGGTGCGGGGCATCCACCCTCAGGTGCTGACCGACCACGGACTTCGGGCGGCAGTCGACGAACTGGCTCTACGCAACCCGATTCCGGTCACCGTCGAGATCGATCTCCCTTATCGGTTGCCCTCCGCGGTCGAGACGATGGCGTACTTCACGCTGACCGAAGCTCTGACCAATGCCTCCAAACACAGCGGTGCGGATACGGTGACCGTCGTTGGCTTCGTCGAAGATGACACTCTCGTGCTGCTCATCACCGATGACGGCTGCGGCGGAGCCAACCCTGGAGCCGGTGCTGGTCTGGAAGGATTGGCTGATCGGATATCGATTCTGAGGGGCAGGCTCATCGTGACCAGTCCTGTCGGTGGTCCAACACAGTTGCGTGTGGAGGTACCGTGCTCCGTATAGCGCTGGCGGAGGACTCCGTCTTGCTTCGCGCCGGGTTAGTCGAGTTGCTCTCTCGGGTGGGGCATCAGGTAGTCGCGGCTGTGGGGACCGCCGGCGAATTGGTGCAGGCAGTGGGTGCCGTACGCCCGGATGTGGTCATTACGGATGTTCGGATGCCGCCTGGCTTCAGAGACGAGGGTCTACGTGCTGCATTGGAGCTTCGCCAAGGTGACCCGACACTTCCAGTCCTGGTGCTCTCGCAGTATGTCGCTACCGCATATGCCGCCGAGTTGATCGGTGGGTTGCCGGGTGCGGGCGGTGTTGGCTACTTACTCAAAGACCGCGTCGGCGAGGTCACCGAATTCCTCGATGCACTCGATCGGGTCGCTGGTGGGCAGACTGTGATCGACCCTGAGGTCGTGCGGGTTCTGCTTCAGCGGGGGACCGCAGACCGACCGCACGATCGGCTCACACCCCGTGAGCGGGAGGTGCTTTCCGTGATGGCGGAGGGTCTGAACAATCAAGCGATAGCCCAACGTCTCACAATCACCGAAGCGTCCGTGGTCAAGCACTCCGGAAACATCTTCTCCAAGCTCGACCTGGACCCTTCTGTTGGCAACCGCCGCGTCCTCGCGGTACTCGCGCATCTGCGACGCGAGGATCGAAACACCTGAGGGCGCACCCGCCGCTGCTGCACTTCCGGCGGCGGAAATTACGACAGTCACCATGCTCCCAGTCGATCCGGGATCGGCGTCAGGAGCTCTGTGAGGCGGTCCGCCGATGCGTCCCACGACCATTGCTCTTGCATCCAGTTCCGGCCAGCTTGGCCCATGGCGGATCCTTTGGCGGGATCGACCAGCAGTGCTGATATCGCGGTAGCGATGGCAGTGACGTTCGTACCGTCGACCACTGTGCCTGTTTTACCGTCGATGACTGTGTCCGGTGCGCCGCCCGAATTGCCAACCACGACAGGAAGACCGCTGGCTGCAGCTTCCAAGAACACGATGCCCAGCCCTTCGGCTTCCAATCCTTGCTTTCTGGTCCGGCACGGCATCGCGAAGACATCAGCAGTGGCGTAGTAAGCGGCAGTCGAAAGATGGTCGAGACCTCCGGCAAAGACCACGGGACCGCACCCGTTCTGCTTTGCAAGCTTGCTCGGCCGCCGCCGGTCTGGGCCGTCGCCCACGATGAGTAGTGCAGCCTCGGGTGTCTCGCGCTGGATGTCAGGCAAGGCCCGAATAAGAGCGTCTTGCCCCTTGCGTGCCACCAACCGGGAAACGCACAGGATGACCTTTCGGCCGACCAAATCATGGTGCTCACGTACATTCCGAGCCTTGACGGGTTCGGGGCGGAAAGTGGACGCGTCCACTCCCGGTGCCAGTCGAACCAGCTGCGCGTGCGAACCGACAGCTGGAGCGATGTGGCGGCGGGTGTATTCGCCCAGGTAGGTAATAACGTCGACGTGATCACCAATGCACCGCATAATTCGTCGAGTACCGGGAGCGCGGCACCACCAAATTTCGTGGCCATGCGTAGTGGGCACCACACGCTGCACCCCGCCACGTCGCAGGGCCGGTGCCATCGCCGCAAGCGGGGCCGCAGCTCCAAACCATGCTCGGTCGCAACCATATTCATTTACGATCTCCATCGCACGGCGGGTAACCCGAGGGGTAGGCAAAAGCATGTGGGCACTATCTCTGATCACGGGAAACGGCAGCGTGGCATCGTATGCGGCTGCTCCCGATTCGGATGAGGTGTAGACGACCACGTTGTTGCCGGGGACGCGAGCCGCCATCGCCTGCACGAAGGTCTCGATGCCACCCTGCCTCGGTGGAAAGTCGTTGGTGATGATGAGGGTGGTTTTCAACGTGGCCGCCTCTTCAGAAGTTCACGTGGTCGGGAGTGAAGAGGTAATTGCGGTTGTCGTCGGTGATTCTGGATATTTGGGTCCACTGCCCGTGCTGCAATCGATGGCATCTGTATCCGTGGCGCGCGAGGTGCTGAAACACGTCCGAAGAGCTGCTGCCGTATTTGGCCAGGTGTCGCTCCTCGATTTCGAGGAGGATGGTGGGCTGGTAACGCGACAGCGTGTCCGCTCCTCCGCGCAATACCGCCAGTTCCGCGCCCTCAACGTCTGCTTTGACGAAGGAGAGGTCCTTCAGGCCGATGTCGGAAGCAAGATGATCGAGTGTCTGGATGGTCGCCGGTACTGTCCTCGCGGAACTGAATTCCGCGTTCGGCCCTGGTCCTTGGCTGCCTTCAACGAGATACGCCCGACCATGCACCGGCATCAGCCGGCGGGTCGGCAAGCTTAGTGAGCCGTGTCCGGCGGCGGCACCGAGAGCGGTCCGGTGAACAGTTACGTTGCGAGCACCGAGCAGCCCTGCGGCGGCTTGCAGCCAGCTGCTGGGACCGGGAAGCGGCTCGACGCTGTGCACGTGGCCGTTAGGTCCGGCGAGAGCTGACATTACCCAGGTGTAAAGCCCGTATTCAGCCCCGATATCCATACAGACCGAGCCTGGCCGCACCCATTCCCGCAGCGCCCGGACTTCATCCTCTATGAACGGCAGACGGTTGGCCCCCCAGCAGAGTGAGGTGGCAACCGCTGCAGTGCGCCATGTGCTCATCGATCGACACCGACCGAGGCCGAGATCGTTCTTTCGCTGCTTGACGGTGCGACATCTGCGGACGTGGGCGGGGCAGGGGCCCAGCGCATCAATCGGGCCCATATGACGAGGAAGATCGGCAGTGCGAAGTAACCGAACCGGCCTGCGGGTGCCAGCAGGAATGCGGTACTGAGTCCGATAGCCAGTCGATCTGCAGTGGCGACAAGCCCGTATGGTGGCCGAACTATCAGTGAAATTCCCATGGCGATACCGCCTGCTGCGAGTAGGCCTGTAGCTGCATACCAACCAGCGGGCCCGAGATCGGCGAGGAGACGGCCAGGCAACGGGCTCGCTGCTGGTGTCACCCACTCGCTCCTTCCCGTGGTGAACCCAAAGACCTGCTCCACCAGCGGTCGGGGCGACAAAAGGGCGCTGGGCAGAATCACGAGCGCCGTACCCCCAACGGCCACCCAGACGCTTCGCGCGGCAGCGCGGGACCCTGCGGAATTTGCCAGCAGCACGGCGACAATTACGACAGCTGGCCAGGCCGTCCACTTCATCGAACATGCGAGTGCGAGGGCGATCCCAGCGGCCGCAGGATGTCGACGATCTGCCAATGCGATTGCGAGACAAAGCAAACCGATAATAGGCAGATCGATGCCGCTGACAGCGAGCGGCATCGCCACTACCGGCGAAGCGACCACCGTGATGCCTGCCAACCCACTCGCGGAACTGCCTAGCACTCTCCAAGCCAACCAAAGGCAACTAAAAAAGGCCGCCGCAAACCACAGTCGTGCGTCACCCAAGAATTGGAAGTGCTCACCGGTTTCGCCCAGTACCGCCCGCGGAAATCCGAACAACGCCATACCGGGCAAATATGGGGTGACATCGTCGACGTTGAGAGGAGTGGAAAGATAAGGAGTTCCGTGCGCGAGTGTCAGCAATCCGGCGCGTTCCACGACCTCAACCTCGCTCTGCGCCAAACCCTTTGACACAAGCACGAACAGAGGAACGAGGACCGCACCAGTGGCTGCGGCCAAGATCGAGAGGGTCTTGCCGTGCGATCGCGAGTAAGCGACTGCCCCCGCCGCGGACAGATAACCGATGCAGGCGCACATTCCCCACATCCTGTGCGTCTGGAGATCCGAAATAAGAGGAAAAGCTCCGGCCCAGACCGCAGCCCCCAGCCATCCGAACAACCACATTTCTCGGCTATTCGATTTTCGTCGCAACGGGTAATTTAGCACTCGACCATTGCATCCAACTCCCGCTTCAACGTCACGACGGGAAACCCGATACTTTGCGGTGTGGTTTCCCCCACCCTTGAGCCTGGACGGTCAAGTCCACTCCCGTGGTGTGTGAGGACGGGCACTGCGTGATCTCTTCGTTCAGGCGGTCAGTGCGGTCGGAGTAGTCGAGGTCACCTCCTCATTGGTTGTGTTCTCCTCGTTCGGCTCCGCGGTCACCATCGTCATCCGGGAGCGAGCGAGGACATCGAGTCCGAGGTAGCGCCGACCCTCGGTCCACTCGTCGTGCTGCTCGGCCAGGACCGCCCCGACGAGCCGGATCAACGAGGTCCGGTCCGGGAAGATGCCGACGACGTCGGTGCGTCGACGGATCTCCTTGTTGAGCCGCTCCTGCGGATTGTTCGACCAGATTTGCCGCCAGATCTCCTTCGGGAACGCGGTGAACGCCAACAGATCCGCGCGGGCCTCGTCGAGGTGCGCCGCAACCTTCGGGAGCTTGTCGGTCAACGCCTCGAGAATTCGATCATATTGTTCTTCAACACCTTTCGCATCGGTTTGGTCGTAGATCGAATGAAGCATCGTCTTGACCCACGGCCACTGCGCTTTCGGTGCGACCGACATGAGATTCGCCGAGTAGTGGGTGCGGCACCGCTGCCACGACGCACCCGGCAACGTCGCCCCGACCGCCGCCACGAGCGGTGTGCGCATCGGAGGTCACCAACGCCGCCCGGTCAACCCACGAGCGACGAGACCGCGGAAGAAGGTCAACCAGCCGGCTTTGTTCTCCCCGGACGAGACGTCGACACCGAGGAGCTCCCGGTGCCCGTCACGGTTGATCCCCACCGCGAGCAATGCATGGACGTTGCGCACCCGCCCGTCCTCACGCACCTTCAACACCAACGCGTCGGCGGCGACGAACGTGTACGGGCCCTGATCGAGTGGTCGGGTACGAAACGCCTCGACCTGCTCGTCGAGGTCACGGGCCATGATCGAAACCTGAGACTTCGACAGAGCTGTGATGCCCAACGATTCGACGAGTTTCTCCATCCGCCGTGTCGACACGCCGAGCAGGTAGCACGTCGCGACTACCGACGTCAGAGCCCGTTCGGCGCGTTTGCGGCGTTCGAGCAGCCATCTCGTGAGTTGGCTTGTTCGGGTTGTCTGAATAACGGTGGATCAGATCACTTGTTCGACACGCCGAGCTTGCTGAGTTATCGCTTGCTCGTCACCATAAGGTGAGGGGACATCCTGCGGCTTTGGCAGTGAGGATCCGCGTTTCGATGGTGTCTGCATCTTCATGGGTGGCGAGTCCTGTGCGGATGGCGTAGGCGGTAGCTCGGGTGCGCCCAGCCGCTCCGCGGATATCGGAGAGGGGACTGGCGAGGTTTCTTCGTCGCGCGGTGTATTCGGCACGATTGGTGGTGTTGGTGCCCAGGCGCATGTGCGAGGGGTTGGTGCATCCGGCGAAATCGCACTGGTGACAGAGCACTGCATCTTCGGTTTTGGATTAGCCGAGCCGAGGGATCACTCCATATTGGAGTTGGTAGGCGAACAGGTGCGCGGGGATCGTGCCGCGACGCGAGGTACCCGGCCTGCTTGCGGCCCGGAAATACCGGCAACGCGCACGTATTCACATCGTGTGCAATTTTCCACCGACCTCAGAGTCGTATCAGTCGACTGATGATGATTAGTTCCCGTTCCGTTCGATGTTCTCGTACAGACGCGCGGGTTAAATTAGTTGCAGCACAATCCGTCTGAGGAAATTAGCCCACATTCCGATGTGGCTGAGCTAGTTCAAGCGTCAGGCGATTGCTTTTCGAATTAGCTCGGCGTACCCGAAGTAGAGGTGGATGAGACCGAGCATGGAGACCATAAACGCGTGTTGCTTGTGATCATGGGAGAAATCGTCTTCGGCAAGCTCTTCGTATTCGGCGCTGTGTTTTCCGAAGTGGATCAGTTCGCCGTAGTTGAACAGGCTGATCAGCTCGGTAGGGATCAAGCCCTCGTAGTTGGCGTGGTCGGCTGGGTTCGGGCAGTTGTCGGCGGCGAGCACCATGTGGGCGACAATGTTCTTGAGGTTGCGGTTCATGAGTTTGGCGCGACCCTTGCGCCACTTCGCGAGTATGTCGAGGCGCTCTTGTGTGGAACTGTCGGTCTGGGTGCGAGCATGTTTTTCGAGGATGTTCGAGACAGTGCTGAAATCAGGATCGCCGGCGCTCGACTGATGAAGCTGCCTGAACCGGACAGAGAATCCTACGATCACTTCGTCGTCGGCAACGACGGTCTCGTGGGTCGCTTCTCCGTTCGCGATGTTCATGGTAAAACCGCCTCGATGGCTCACCAACGTATAGGGGGCGACTGTTTCGGCGACGGTGACGAAGCGTCGAAGGGACCGGAGTTCTTCGGCGGTGAGGGCAGTCATGAAAGAAGGAAAGTCGCGGGGATTGTCGAAATCGAACGCGTAGGTGAGTAGTTGCCATTGGTGATTGAAGCCGGATGGGTCTGAGGCCAAGTGCGCCAAAGGGGGAGCGAACTTCAACGGGACGGGCAGCACTGAATCTTCGTAGGCGGTAGCCGTGATCTGTACGGTCCCGCCGTTTTTGCTTGCAGTGGGTGGACGGGGAGGCAGTTCGGGCAACGGAACTCGGTGCCGCTTGGGTGGTCCGGCTTGCCGAGCTGGGCGGTTTTGGTTCTTCCGGCCCTGGCTCTTGCCCACGCGGTGACTCCTGATTGCGACCTGCGCGACCCGGGTGACCGCGGTCGATGAGTATAACTGCGCTTGCCTCACGCCATCGCTGGTGAGTGTGGTCATGTGTTCAGGCGGTCGCACCGGGTGCCGAGGCGCGGGGTGTGGTGTCGTGATTCTCGACGGCCGTGGCCACTCCGTCGAGCGCTGTACGAATGAGTTCCCCATAGGGGTCGGCTGGGAGTGCTGATGTGTGTTCGCGGGCTGCGTCGAGGTGTTCACGGGCGGTGTCGAACGAGCCGAGGCGGCGATAGTTGTCGGCAAGGTTGAGGTGGAGCGAGGGATAGAATCCCGCGATGTGCAGGCTGGTGTGATGTTGTTGTGCGCGTTGCTCGCTGACGGCGTCGGCGGCATCGAGCGCGCGCACATCCCAGGCTAGGGCTTGTGCAGGGTCGGTGTAGAGATCAGCCAGATAGTGCGCGAGGGTACAGCGGTGGAACGGATCTCCACTGACTCTGATGACCTTCCACAGGTCCAGGAGTTGGGTGCGTGCGTCGTCGGTATTTCCACTGCGCCCCGTGGTGACGGCCTTGACAATGAGGTCCATCGTCGGGTCCGTGTGTGGTTCTGTCATGGGTGGTGCTCCTTCGGGGCCGTGAGTTCTTCGGTAGCTGGGGGCATAGTGGGCATGGCAACTGTCGTCAGATCGCCATGATCGGCAGAGCGAACAGTTGCCGGCTGGCTGTGGCCTCTGAGGTCGATCAGTACGTCCGCTCCGATCGCGGCGCTGATTGCGGGGTAGAGCGTAGTCATCTCGAACCAGACCTCGACCGCAGTTCCGCTGACGCTGGCTGGCAATCGAATACCGTCGTTTGACAGGGTGTTTCGGACAGTGATGCAGGAGTCGCTGACGTGCAACCCGATCAGGTCGGCCGATTTTTCCTCGAGAGACTGGAGTAAGACTGCTGTCGATACCTGGGCACGGGTAGTTACCGCTGGCATGTCATCGAGCATCGACCGGTAGTCGGGAAACGGTCCAGTCAGTAGTCGGCAATGCCCGTCATCCCGGTTCGGCAGCCGCATCCACATGCCGTGGTCGGTCGCTTCGATCCGTGCCTTCGGCGTACGTCGCAGATCAGTCAGACAACTGCGGAGATCATCGCCATTCGCCGTCGCCGCCCACGCTATGGCGACCGGGGTCGTGGTTACCAAGGTTCGAGTGGACAAACGATAGCGATCGGTGGCGGTCACGACCACCGCGCCGTGTTGGGCCTCAAAATGCACACCACCGAGCACGGCGATGCCCGGTTCGTCGGTGGTAGCGGAGAGGACTTGATCTATCGCAGCCGCCAACACCGGTCCGCTCATCGCAACCACCATCGCTGAGGCAGCACCGGTCAATGCTGTCTTAATGGCGGCAGCCTGTTGACGTGCGGTCGTCGCATTCTTGGCCACTGCGTCGATGTGTTCATCGATCAGATGGATAGCCTCGTCAGGTTCACCGTTGAGAACGGATTTCGCCGTTGCGAGCGGGATACCGATCTCGCGAAGTTGTCTGAGAACCACTGCCCGCTCGAGCTGGTCTTCACCGTAGAACCGGTACCCAGACGCTGAGTCCACTTGTGCCGGGAGTATCAGACCGGCATCGGCATAAAAGCGCAATGCGCTCGATGTCAGTCCGCTTCTTCGTGCGAACGAACCAATCGACATCAATCCGAGATCAGTCACTCCCACATCATTGGGGTTCGACCTGCTTGAAGGTCAACTGATGTAACCAACACACCATCGTCATGACACGCAACAGCTGGCCGGGGTGCTGGTCGTTGTCAGTGTGTCTACCTGTCCGCTGCTACTACTTTCTCACCACAGGGTTAAGGGAAGGCCCGCGGTCTCGGCAGCGAGAATCAGCATTTCGACCGCGTGGACACCCTCGTCGTTGGTCAGGCCGGTGCGGATGGCCTCGGCGATTGCTCGGGTACGTCCGGCGGCGCCGCGGGTGTCGGAGAGGGGGCTGGCGAGGTTTCTTCGTCGGGCGGTGTATTCGGCACGGTTGGTGGTGTTGGTGCCCAATCGCATGTGCGAGGGGTTGGTGCATCCTGCGAAATCGCACTGGTGACAGAGCACTGCATCATCGGTGTTGGACCATCCGAGCCGGGGAATCACCCCACGTTCGAGCTGGTAGGCGAACAGGTGCGCGGGGATCGTGCCGCGCCGTGAGGTACCCGGTCTGCTTGCGGCCCTGAAGGACCCGTGTCCAGTGGAGGACACTGCGCCTGTCCAGGGCCAGCACAGATTCTCGGGTCGGCGGTAGCGTTTTGCTTCGAACCTGGCTGTCACGGCTGGGTCGTCGAGCCACGAACGCAGCAGGTGCGCCGGGATTCTCACTGGTTGAGGTTCGCCGAGCAGGACCAGCTGTTCCGAATGCCCCGAGTTGCTTCGTAAAACCGTGGGTAGACCGGGTAGCGGGAGCGGATCGGAATGTTCCGCTGTCATCGACATAGGCCACCGCCCCCGTTCTCAACCGAGCTGTTACCGACGGCGCGAGACTATGCGGTGGTACCGACAAGACCACCGATCTTCGTCCGGTAACAGCTCGTGAGCTGTTACCGGACGAAGATCCGGGCTCAAGCCTGAAAGCCTGGTTGTGTCGCGTAGTCCTGCTGTCGGAGGTCGAGCACTGTGGCAATCTGCGCTGCGGCGTCGTCACCGATCACCAGGCGAAGGGGCCGGGAATCTTGTCGAGCGAGATGATGAACGATCATCTCTGCGATGGTGTCGGGGGAGGTTCCGCCCCCGGTGGCCCCAGGCTCGCTCGGCCAGGGAACTTCCGACGTGCCGAGGGCTTTCGAGCGGACCTTGTCGTATTCGCTTAGGGGCTGGCTGAACTGCATTCCTGCCGTCGCCCACTGGGTGTCCATCGCGCCGATCTCGGCGAGAGTCACCCGGATGCCCATCGGTGCCACTTCGGCAGCCAGCGCCTCACTGAAGCCTTCGAGGCCCCACTTCGCGGCGTTGTAGAGACCGAGGAAGGCCATGGCACCGACGCCCCCGACGGATGAAATTTGAACGATGTCTCCTGCGCCCTGGGCTCGCATCACAGGTAGCGCGGCTTGGGTGAGCCGCAGGGGGCCGAGTAAGTCGACGTCGATGATTGCTCGCGCCTCGTTCTCGGTGGCCTCTTCGATGGCCCCTACGAGGCCGTATCCGGCGTTGTTGACGAGGACATCGAGTCGACCGGTGGTCCGGGCGATTTCCTCGACGGTCCGGTGGCACGCCGCTTTGTTTGCGGGGTCGAGCTGCAGGACGGTGAGCCGGGGGTCTGTGATGGGTAACGTCGTTCCGCGAGTGGTGGCCACCACTGTGTGTCCAGCGGCCAGCGCTTGCTTGACCAGAGCAAGCCCAAGACCGCCGCTCGCGCCTGTGATGACCCAGGTCTGAGTTGTCGTCATGCGTCTATTCAACACCAAACGAGACGGTGCGTCTCGTTCATATGATGGGAACATGGTCCGATCTGACACCGTGAGGCGCGTCCATGCAGCAGTCCTCGGTCTCGCTCAGCGCGGCGGTCCGGGTGCTTTGACGATGGAAGGAATCGCCGCTGAAGCTGGAGTAGGCAAGCAAACCCTGTACAGGAACTGGCCTTCGGTCCACGCCATCCTCTTCGATGCGCTTGCCGGCGATGACACTTCCTCAACCGAGCCCCGCGCAAGCGACACTGTCCAGGAGTTTCTGAAAGCTGCGATCGACGAGATCTCGACAGAGCCGCGCTGCTCGCTGTTGCGCATGCTCGCCGCTTCGATTCAGACAGATGCAGCCGTGGCGCGTGAGTTCCACGAGCGGCTCCTTGCGCCCCAAGTGACGCACATCCAACGGCTCGTGAGTGCAGTTGGGGCGCAAGACCCCAGACAGGCCACCGAGCTACTGCTCGCTCCCATTTTCTACCGGTGGTTCATGCGGCTACCGCAGTTCCAGGAGAAAGAACTCGAACAGCACGTCCGTAGCGTGTTGACTCCCAAGCCGTAGCGCATTCGATCGACGTCCCCGGTCTGTACAGCTAGTTCGCGGGGTTTGTCGGCTCGTTGTCTGCGTGCGTGCGGAGCGCGATGTAGGTGGTCCAGTCGCGGGCGGCGAGAGTGGTCCACCGTGCGGCGGCGGAGGTCGAGATGCCGAGCAGGTCGGCGAGTACGGGTGAGGGTAGGTCGGCGGCAAGGTCGCATAGTGCTGCGCCGCGGGCGGGGCGAACGAAGATGCCCAGTTCGGTGTTCAGGAGCTTGGTCAGCGCGCCAGCGTCGCGGTGGCTTCCTCGGCGGATGCCGGGGAACAACCACGGTGCCCGGTCGGGTGTGGTGTGCGAATCCTGCTCGGCGAGCTGAGCGACGAGGTCCGCCAGGGCGGGCGGCAGCAGCACCGGCCGCGTGGCGAGTGTCAGAAATCTGTGCTCCCCGTCGCGGGTGACGTCGTCTCGGGTGAGTTCGACGATGCGGGTGGGGATGTGGCCGTAGAGGAGGACGAGGCTGCCAGCGACGCGCAGTTCCAGCGCGATGGTGTCCTCGTGCAAGCAGCGCCGCAGCAGTGCCCATCGGGTGTCGTCGGCGAGGATGTGGCTGGGCAGTCCTTCTCGTCCGAGCCAGGGTGCTGCGAGTTCGGCGGTGTGCCCGTTGGTGTGGGTCCACTGGAGGAAATCGCGGATTCGGTGTCGGGTTGTTGCTCCCTGCGACAGCCACAGGTCGACGTCGGATTGAGTTGCGGCAGAAAGGGTAGCCGCGCGGGTATCGAGCCAGGTGAGGAACTGAGCCGCGACTGTGATGCGGGTGCGGACGTATTTGTGGGCGCTGGGGGAGTCGAGTCCGCGCGCGTGGCGACTCCGTGCGCGGCGTAGGACCGACCACGCAGCGTAGGGCCGCAGCAGGGCGGACACCGCGGGCGGTTGATCGGCGAGGAAATGCGCGAGCCATGGATCGACAGCGTCGGTCAGCACGCTGCGCGGCTCCAGCGCTCCGGTGTCGACGAGTATGTGACGCAGCAACCGCACGTGGTTTTGTTGGGGCAGTGTGTCCAGGTGTGCGTGGGTGATGTCAGCGTTGGCAGCGGCGAGATCGTGAAGAAGGCGCGTCCACTGCGGGTGATCGCATCGATGCTGGATCTGGGTGGGGGTGTATCCCGTCAGCAGTCGATCGCGCAGAGTGCTGAGTTGGGGATGGACGGTGCCCTGCGGGCCGGCGAGAACTGTGTCGAGTTGGGTCGTCACCTCGCATGTGTGGCAGGTGTCGTTGACGAGCAGGTCGAATTTGTTGCACTTTCGACAGTTCCACAATCGAGTGTCTCCGGAGCAGGGTCCGCATACGGAGTGGCCGCCGGCGTCGGTGCCGACGAGTGGACGGCGGAGGCCGCACTGGGCGCAGGGTGCCGGGTTGTCGCGCACGGTATAGAAGCATGGCGTGCATATCGGTCCGATCGGCAGGATGATGCGTGTGGCTCGCAGTGCGCCGCACCGCGAACATGACGGTTTCGGTGTGCACGCAGCGTGGCAGGGTGCGCATATCGGTCCGGCTGGTAATACCGCGAGGACGCGTCGGGTGACTCCGCATACGGTGCACTCCTTGTGCGGGCGCATGCGGGATGTGCACGTCGAGCAGATCGGGCGGCCGAGGGTGTGCCCGTTCTTGCAGGGTTTGGTCTCGCCACATACGTGGCAGGTTGCCGTCGGAGGTATTCGGCATCGGCTGCAGATCCATTGATCACCGTCGCGCCGGGTGTACATCGTGATGCGGCCGCACCGGTGGCATTGATGTTCGCGGGAGCGGTGGTAACAGCCCGAACAGATCGGGCCGTGTTCGGTGACCGCTTTCGCGGGCTGATCGGTGCGGCCGCATTCGGTGCAGGTGTAGCGCCGCTTCGGGCCGCATTTCTGGCACACCGGTTGGCCGTCGATGCGGTACGCCACCGGCAGGACCTTCCCGCATCTATTGCATGGGCGGTGACGGGTCGGGTCCGCGCGAGCGCACCGGGCGCACACTGTGCCGTTGTTCTCTCGGAACGCGGGCGGACCGGAGAGGCCGCATCGCACACAGATAATTCTGTGCGATCGGGTGTAGCAGCGGGTGCAGATCGAGGAGTCGCCGTCGTCGCGGTAGGTCAACGGTCGTTGCCAGTCGCCGCAGTGTCCACATCTCGCACGGTTCACCTCGGGGTGATCGGCAGCGAGCATGTCGAGGAGGCGGCGCACGCCTGTGGGGCCCGCGGAGTCACCGGAGGTCAATGCGTCCGGATGGGCGCGAAAGTGTGCGAGAACCCGTGCAGTGTGCACGGGTGTCAACTTCAGCTCGTCCAGTCCTCGCGTCACGGCGTCGAGATCGGCAGCGGGTAGTCGGACACAGATCCACGCGGTGATTGCTGCAGCGGCGT
>NZ_JASITC010000029.1:0-17446 GCF_030063405.1 Rhodococcus sp. H29-C3
CCGGGGCACAGGCTTCGCAGTCTCGTAGGGACGATCCGACGGATCATCCCGGTGAACTGGGCAAGTCGAATAGCCGTCACCTAACCGTCGGCAAAGCGACTTGACATTTTCCTTGTGTCCACATAATCGAATCCGACCTGATCAGGTCCAGGACAAGGGATGCAATCGCGGCGGCTGGCGCGGCGGGCAGGATGAAGGGGCGTCCACACACGCTCACCCCGGAGGAGCGCGCCTACCTGCTCCGGATGTACGAAACACGGCGATTCAAGATCGAAACACTCTGCAAGAACAACGGTTTGAAGAGATCCGCGCTCTACAAAAACCTTCAACTCGCCAGAGCCGAACGAGACTCACTCACCGAATCAGCCGAGTAAGTGCACTCCACTTCTGGACTCGTGCAGTCGTCTTCTAAAACTGACATCCGACTCGGCGGCACACGCCACCCACGACGTATGCAGGCAATACGGCCGAGAACGACTCCACCTCGAAGCACCCTGACACCGACTCATCCCGACCCGAGAGCCCCGGCAGTGCGCGAACACCACCGGGGCCGGTCGATCACAGAGATAGGACCTGCGATCAATGAACAACGCTAATACCCCCGACCTCGACGCCACCAGCGAGGACACCCTCGACATCCACCCCCGCGTGTTGACCGGCGCACTGATCACCGGCCTGGCCATCGCCATCATCGTCGGCGCGGCCTCGTTCAAACTGTCCTTCTCCACCCTGCTCGACCTCGCCGTCATGGCCGGCATCCACCCCGCCGACGCCTGGGTCATCCCCGTCGCTCTCGACGGCCCGATCCTCGCCGCCGCCGTCATCCGAATCGCCCTCTCTCAGCACACCGACGACGCCACCAAACGAGGCCGGCGACTCGTCGTGGCCGTGCTGACCGTCTCGGCGATCCTGTCCATCGCGGGCAACGCCTACCACGCCGTGCTGACCGCCACGGTCCTCAACGCAGCCGTCGCAGCAGCAATAGCAGCATTAGCGCCAGCGATGGTTCTGACGATGAGCGAGATCGTCGCAGTCGTCCTGCGCGCACCACGCCGCCGCCGCGTCGCTGCACTCCTCGAGGCCCCCGCCGAGGACGTAGTCGCCGACGCCGCCGAGATTGATAACCCTCACCACCATGAAACCGAGCAGCCTGCAGCAATACTGGGCATTGCCGAGGATCTCGACAACGGCATGCTGAAGCCTGCGGTGTGGACCAGCGTCAACCTCTACCTCACCAACCCCGACTGGTCCATCAGCTCCATCGCTCGACACCTCGACGTGCACACCTCGACGGTGTCACGGCACATCAAGACATGGACCGATGTACAGAAGAACATCGCCAGTGAGCGGAGCATCGAGCCTGCCGCGCTCGAACACGACCCGCAGACCAACGCCGAGCGAAACGGGGACGAGCACGGTACCGATGCAGGATTTGGTCAGTTGGTCGAGGAGTACGAAGCAGTAGCCGCTGACGACCGCGCCTACGTAGGCGCGGCTCGATGACCCAGGAACGTGCCCTCAAAACCCGCGCGTCACTGCTCGCCGTCGCGGCAACCGAATTCGCCGTGCACAGCTACGCCGCTGCCTCCATCAGCAAAATCCTCGACGACAGTGCTTGCACCAAAGGCGCTATGTATTTCCACTTCACGTCCAAACAACAGTTGGCCGGAGCAGTTTGCGATGTCGCTGCCGAGGTGTACAGCGCCATCGCGGTCCGCTGGTGCCCCGCTACTGGGATGGATCCGCTCGATGCGATCACCGGCCTCGTCGACGACGCAGCCCAAGCATTCGTCGCCGAAGTCGCGGTGCGTGCGGAGACCAGACTCGGTTTCGAACCAGAATTTCGTGACCGAAATCCACTGCGGGCGTGGGAAGCTGCTGCGCTCGACTTAGCGAAGCGAGCAGTCGAATCAAGTTTGCTGCGTGAAGGATTCACTGCGGAGAAGTTCGTGCGGGTCCTGTCGGTGTCGCTGGTAGGAAACCGATTGCTGGCACTGTCTTCAGGTCTGCCTGCGACGATCCGGAGGGATTACACCGAATCGCTCGACATGGTGCTTGCCGCCGCCGGCAAACCTTGATCCGGCCCGGTCGTTCGAAAGCGCACACAGCACCCAGCTGCAGTAAGGCGATGGCACGAACCCCCGCGCGGGTGCCCAGGAGAGTCGGCGCGGTGGGGTAAGAACGAAGACATGGACAGCACCAGCACGATCTCACGTACCCGGAACACCCGCCGCGGACAGTCTCACCGCGACCGCCCCGGTGACGACCGAGTGGTAATGATCGACATCGACGGTGTCCTGGCCGACCTCAGCCCACACGATGAAGTGCTGCGCGATGCCGACATTCCAGCCGTGCAGCGATGGCGAGAATTCTTCGCCCACATCCCCGATGCCGCCGTCATCGAGGCCGGCCATGATCTCGCCTCGGCGATCGAGTCCCTGGGATACACACTCGTCTACTCCACCACCCGTCCTGCGTACACTCGCGCAGCAACCAGACTGTGGCTCGCCGACCGAGATTTTCCAGCAGGAAGGGCGCTGCTGACCCGGCCGACCACCGAATTCGCGCAGCATCCACAAACCGCATGGCGCATCAAACGTGCCCACACCCGCGCCGTCACAAACAGACAGCCCGCCTGGCTACGCGCCTTCATCGACGACGACGCCGATGACCTCGCCCGACTCGCATCAGAGGGTATCCCCGTGCATGATGCCGCGGCCTTGCGCACACTCGGAGTTTCGGCCCTACGCACTCATCTCGATCATCCGAAGACCACCACCACAGGTGGGCCCGCAGAGCACACAACGACGGGGCGTAGTCGAAGAACGCGATGAAAGGCGCTGCGCGCCAGCGCATTCTTCATCGAAAAAGGGAAAAATGCGCCGCCGACGCGTAACGCACCTAGCTTTCGCCTACGAGTTCCTCACGCAGCCGTTCTCGCTCCTCCGAAAGCTGAATCCGGTACTTCTTCGTCATGTGTCCGGCCGAGAGTGAAATCACGAAATTGCATTGGTCGTCATCGAACTGATGCAGGCGTTTCAACGACGCAATCAACTCTGCCTCATCAGCTGAACCGATAGCCAGCTCCTGCAGTTCAACACGGTTGTCGATCGCCCACAAGACCGAGTCAAGTCCAGCTAGCCTCTCTCGGGCATACGGGTACATAGAGTTCTCCTCCCGATATAGAGTGTCACGACACGTAGAAGTACTGCCCTCCACCGGCGTCCTTGGTCCAGTTCCGACTCTTGTACTCGAACTCTCCGAACGAGACCCCTACACTAGAATCGTACGACTCGAACTTTATATAGAGCCAGTTCTGCTCTTTCTCGGCGATCGTGTTGATCACCGTCGACTCGAAGATCTGATAATTCATCGTATTTGCAGTGCCTGTGCAGGTGGGGAACGATCCGCGGACAGGGTCGATCCCGCGTGTGACGTCTTTCTTCACTTGGCAGGTCATGTCTTTGACCCCGAACCGGCCTATCTGGTTCCGTGAGTTGAATTCGCCACTCAGCACCGACTTTTTGACCTGAAAGATTCCTAATTGGAAGGTGATGTCAGCCCAATCCTTCACGCGGCACCCCTGGTCGTCGCATGTTTCGATTGGCTGACTATGTTGTATTTGCCAATTGTAAGGGCCGGTGACTTGCCCGTCGCTGCCACCGAATGGAACAACGGTTCCAGGTTCCGGTGGTCGCTCATCGCTGACGTACACCACCTCCGGGACGTTGGTGCGTGCGGCGGCGATTTCTACGCGCATCTCGTCGGTGACGAATGGCTGGGTGGCAAACTTGTCGACTACATCGTCGCGGCCTGAACGGACAGCGGCCTGGACACCCGCGGTCAATGCGCTCACTCCTGGAGTCGTCATTCCTACGAGGCATTCACCGTTGTTGAACGACTCCACCGGACAGGATTCGCCGCCGGATGCCGCCGGTTGGGCAGCAGCTGCGGCGGGGATCATGACCGCCGATGACATAGCTAAACACACGGCGCTGAGTAGCCCGATCGGCAGGCGCGATCGAGAGCGCAGCGGATGGCGTTGCACGCTAGATCTTTTCATGCATTCACTTCACATCGAGTGATCCGACGACGGTGACGCCGTCCGAGGTGTACAACGGAACCGATGCGGCAGTCTTCTCGACTGCGGATACGTCGTCTGCTTTGACATATCCGAATGTTCCGTCTGCGCCGTAGCTGGCGATCAGATCCGGAACGGACTCCGGGGAATTGGCGTTCGCCGCAGAGCCGAACGTCTTACCGCTGTCATTGGTGGCGATGGATAGGTCTGTGGTCGGCGAGTCACCCTTGGCCGATCGGGAACCTACCGCGGGTGGGGCCGTGAAGTCGATCGGGTTCGTCGGGAACGTCACATAGTTGGACCACGTCTCACCGTCACTGACCTGCACGAATCCGTGACTATTGTACGAACCTGTTCCACAGTTGCCACTGGTCTTGTTCTCCAAGCGTGCAGTGGAATTTGGGTTGTACTGCCATGGCGTGATCTGGCACAGGACACCGGACTTGAACAAACGCGACTGCACTCCCATCCGAAAAGACGGCACCGACTGCCCGAAGCTCGGATATAGAGCGGTCGATGCGGCCAGCGCCGGAGTGTCGGTGATGGTCGAACTGTGCAGGTACACCACCCCGCCTTTAGGGGGCGTGGGACCGACCCAGCCCGTCTGCGACTGCGCAGACGCCGCGCCTGCTCCAGCCAGCATCAATGCGCTCGCACCGACCGCACATACAGCTGCACGTGCGGCGTGATTAAAAGTATTGGTGGACAGCTTCATTGGGTGAACCTCCCAGAGATAAAGTGTGATCGATTCGAAGGTACCGCAATAGAAAACAGAGCGCGCGGTTTATAAAAGTTACTTATGCCTTTTAGTCGTCGGCACAACGGAACGTCGGTCGCGGTTAGCGAGCGATAAAGGTTGGTCAACCTGGTCCAACCCTTGAACGTGTTCGTCCAGTCTCGAAAACATCCATCGAGGAGATGTCTGCGCATCTCGTACCTGCAAAGGGGGATGTGACCCATGGCACCCGCCGCTCCGTGCCACCCTCGGTAACCAGCACCGCTCCAAAATCCTCCGGCAGACCCTGTCTGCTCTACCTGTCGTTCCATCACCGAAACATCATCCTCGCCACATTCGATGAGAACTCGCCACCACACCGATAGTTCATGTGAGGATTCGCCACATCGACCGAGAACTGACACATACTGTGACTTGTCATCGAATGTGGCGAAGCTCGGCGGTTTGACCTGCGGTCGCCACATACGTCAGGAGCAACGTCAGTCAATTTTTCTCACTGCGTGTGGCGGATTTTTTATCGCCGCTACAAGAAAAACTTTGTCACTAATCCACGCCGGTAGTGTTCGCCAAACAAAGGCTGCGAGGAAGGCAGGCATGATGACCGTGATGACGATCGGCCTACTGTCGGTACCGGCACTATTTTTGACACTTGTCGCTCTGCTGACCGGAGTCGGACAGTACCGACGCTCTCACAACCTGCCCCTGTCGATCGCGGCCGCAGTGTTGTTTCCAGCGTTTTGGATCGCTTGGTACGTGCGCGATGATCTCGGCGTGGGTCGCGCATAACCAGGGCTCGTGCAGACCGGCTCACATACAGCGGGGAACTGTGGCTTCTCATCCAATGTGGCGGGGCCCGGTGGGTTGACCTGCAGTCCGCCACATGCTCCAGATGTAACGTCAGTCGATCCTTCTCATCGGATCTGGCGGATTCTTGATCGCCAGTGCGCCCGCAGTGGTGTTGGCGGGGCCGAATTCCGAAGGAGTTTGCGCCAATTCCGACAGACAGTTTCCGGGGGATTGATCTAGTTCTCAGATCAGACAGGGGAACTCCGCCGCCCAAACGCCCCGGCGCGCCTTCCCGAAACCAATCGACATCAGGGAACCTACTCTTTTTCTAATCCTAAGCCGGTGGCGAGGCTAATCCTTGTGTTCCTCGTACCAAAAGGTTTATGCGAGTGTGGGTTTTGCGATGAGCGAGGTCAGCGTCCGTCTGATCGGCGCGTACCCACCGAGTTACTCGCAGCCGTCGCCGTCGCACTCGGCGCTGTATCCGGGTTGTCAGGCCCGGATGGGGTCGGTCCAGCCACTGCGGAACGTCGTTCGCACACGATCGCCCCCACGGCCCGTTCGTTTCGAGCTTCCCGCACGTGCGTCTCTAGGACGTCGAACCCTGCCGCATTCAGCAGGGTATGCAATTCCTCGGCCGGCCACCGATAGGCACTCGCGACGGCATGATCGAACGATTCGATTGATCGGCCACTGAAGTAGCCCAGTACGAGCTGGCCACCAGGCTGAAGCACCCGTCCGAACTCAGCGAGTGGTACAGCAATTGACGATGGATCGTGGTGAATAGTCGAGAACCAGGACAGGACACCACCCAGCGACCCATCGGCCTCGACGATGTCATCGATGCTCTGAAGATCAAACCGGATGCTGGGGTATGTCGACTTGGCGTGGGAGATGAAGGACGGCACGAGGTCGATACCGCGGACGTCGAGTCCAAGCCCTGCCAGGTGGTTCGTCCAGTGCCCGGGCCCGCATCCGGCGTCCAGGACCCGTCCGCTGAGGCGCTCGGCCCACGAGTCGATGATCTGGCGGTCCGACGGGTGCACTGCTGACATTGAGCCAAGGAGGTCGGTGTACTCCTCTGCACGGCCAGAGTAAGCAGCGGTCGTGTTCGTCACCGATCGAAGGTACCTCGAGCTTCCACACCATGATGAGAGCTCGCGACCGCGGACGGCCGAGCTTGTCGACCGTCGTCATCGTTGCGTAGACGGTGTCACCGATGATCGAGGCGGCATCGGCCGCGACCTGACGGTACGGCACTACCCGAGCCATCAGACCGCTACCGGTGTCGGCTGGGTGCGCTGCCGAACCGATAGCAGCAACCCGATCACAAGGGCCATGCCTGCAGCGACAGCGGGAACGACCAACGCTCGCTGATAGTCGTGAAGTTGGGCAACGTCATGTTCGCTTCCGACGAGAACGATGGTCGCCGCTGACACCCCAAGAGCAGCACCGAATTGAAAGCCTGTGTACACAATTCCGCCGGCAACGCCGTGCTCGTTCTCGTCGACACCCTCAACGGCCACGGCGGTAAGAGGACCGTAGATGAACGCGAACGCCACCCCCAGCAGGAGCAGCGATGGCAGCAGGTCGAGAAACCCTGAATCTGCGTCGAGTCGGAGCGTGCAAACGAACCCGACTGTGACTGCGGCCAGCCCGGTCACGAGCACGGTGACGTTGCCGAATCGTTCGACTAATTTCGGTGTCAGGAACGGGGCGATGATCAACTCGATTCCCATGGCGGAGAACGCCAACCCTGTCTGGAGGGGCGTCCAATCGAGCAGTTCTTGGAGGTAGAGCGTCAGTACGAACTGCCATGCAAAGAATGCACCGATGAACAGAAGTCCGATCGAGCTCGCCCACGGCAGCAGACCGGTTGTCAGGACCCCGGGAGGGATCAGGGGATTGGATGCTCGTTTTTCGATGACCACGAAGGTGACTGCCAAGACAGCCGCTAGGCCGAAAGCTATCGGTACCAGTGGATTATCCGCATCTGCGCCGAGTGTGACGATTCCGTAGACCAGGCTGACCATTGCCGCGGTGAGGGTTAGGCCACCTGCGATATCGAACTGCCCGTGTTCGCGTGCCGCTGCCTCCGACCTCGGTTGATCGGGGGTGATGGACGCCCAGCCTGCGGCGAAGAATGCGAGACTTAGCAGCGCTGGTGCGAAGAACACCAAGCGCCAGTCCAAGGACGTGAGGAGACCTCCTGCGACCACACCGAGAAGAAAACCTGATGCGCCGATCGCTCCGTAGATCGCGAGGGCTTTGTTGCGGAGAGCACCCTCCGGGAATGTGGTCGTCAACAGGCTGAATCCGGCGGGAGTCATGAATCCGGCGGTGGCGCCGGTGATGAAGCGGACCACAATCAGCACCCAAGAGTTCTGTGCGATGCCACCGAGCGCTGAGAATGCTGCGAAGACAACGAGGGCTGTCAGGAAGACGCGCCTTCGCCCGAGTACATCGGCGGCACGTCCACCCAGGATCATGAAGCCGGCATACGCAAGCACATACGCGCTGATCACCCAGTGAGCGGAGCCTGTGTCGAGGCCTATGTCGGCGGCAATGCTGGGAACTGCCACGTTGAGCATCGCGATGTCGATACCTTCGAGGAACAGGGCGCCGGTCACGACTGCAAGGACTGCCTGCCCACGCCCGTCGCGGTCGGGATAGCTGGTCGCTGACGACGGCAGCTTCGGATTCGGTCACAGCAATCTCCTCGGTGACGAAACATGTCTTGGTTACTTCTTGTAACCGCGTTCAGGGTGGGTCATCATGAACGGATGACACAAGAAGGCACTTTGAAGTCAGTCGGTTACCCCGCAGGAAGTGACCAGGTCACAGATGGATGTTGTCGGGATGGGCGCGAAGCATTTCAGTGGGATACACGCGAAGATTGCGAGGTGCGCCAGATTCTTGATCGAGTCGCCGACAAGTGGTCCCTGCTCGTGATAGCCCTGCTCGCCGAGCAAACGCTTCGATTCGGCGAGCTAAGCCGTGAGATCGACGGAATCAGCACGAGAATGCTGACCGTCACACTGCGTAATCTCGAGCGCGATGGGCTGATCGACCGACGTATGTATCCAGAGATCCCACCCCGTGTCGAATACAGGTTGTCCGACCTCGGCCGCACGCTGCTGGGAACCATCCAGGCGCTCGTCGGCTGGACCGAGCAACATCAAGTCGAGATCGCCCGCGCCCGTCAGTCATTCGACAACGCAGCGACCGCATCGATGCCTACTTGATCTTGGTCGACGCTCAGGCATCGACACATCTCGTGACCTGCGTCCGATGTCCGCGCCCGGACACACTCACATTGCCTCGGTAACCCGCGAAGGAGCCTCGGTCTCATGTCCGCGCGCCGCGCGTTCGTAGAGGGCCGTTACCGCAGTGGGAAGAGATACGTCCACGCCAGCGTCGTTCGATGCGGTAGTCACGTGCTGCATCGTTGTGACGGCAGAAGCGATAGTTGAAGTCTCGGCTGGATAAGGCTTGTTGTCGGCGTCTCGCGCGAAGCTGGGGCCGATTTCTGCAGCGAGGTGCACCATCGCCGCCAGCCGTGCCGCGATCGATTCACCGTCGATTCCGTGTGCTTTCGCCAGGGCCGTGCCATGAGACCACGCTGCGAGCGTCGTCCAGAACACGCCAAGAAGTGCTGTGTCGAAGGATGAGGGGAGCTCGTGGTCGTTCCCCAGCGGGGTCACGTTGGGAGCAATCGTGCTCAGGACTGGCATGGCAGTGTCGAGGTCTGCTTCGTCGCCTGCGATGAGCATGGTTGATCCGCGTTGCCCCACGATCGTCGACGGCGTCAGCATGACGCCGGAGATGTAGCGAACTCCGTGGTCGAGCGCCCAGGCGCTCAAAACCCGAGCTGTTTCGGGAGTGTCCGAACTGAGATTGACCACCAGTGACCCGCGTGCTTGTTCCCCCGCCGAAACGAGGATGCTGCGTGCTGCGCTGTTGTCCAGCGTTGACACGACGGCTAGGTTCGCGCCAGCCAAAGCGTCTGCTGCGTTGGCAGCGATGACTGCGCGTCCTGCGAAGGACATCGCACGTGAGGCGGTGCGATTCCACACGGTCACCGTGTGGCCTTGATCGATCAGGTGTGTAGCGATGGCGGCACCCATGTGCCCGAGCCCGAGAACTGAAATCTTCACACCGCAAGATTGGGTGCTAGCAGCCGGGCACACAAGTAGCCACCTTGAAGTGCGGTAGCCACCCGAATGGCAGTATTGCCCTATGTCAGCAACTTTCGCTGGAAGCAAATACTCATGCGGCTTGGATGCGGCTGTCTCCATCGTCGGCGGAAAATGGAAGCCCTTGATTCTGTGGCAACTCCACGATGGTCCGAAACGGCACGGCGTACTCCGCCGATCGGTGGCCGGCGTCAGCGAAAAAGTTCTGACTCAGCAGCTACGCGAACTCCAGTCGCACGGCATCGTGCACCGCGAAGTGTTCGCAGAGGTGCCACCTCGCGTCGAATACTCGTTGACTGAGCTGGGCCAGGGCCTCAACGATGCGCTACGGACACTGGGTGATTGGGGCGAAGAGCACGCGCAGCACATCATCAGCTTGGCCGCCGCGACGTAGCGTCCGAAAAGCGCTGTGCGGCTGAGGCCTTTTCTTGACTGAGGCGTCGGTCGAAACCCTGTGGGCCTACGTCTCGGGTCACCGAACAAAATCCGGAACCGCATAAGGCCTCAAGGACTGGATCGACCGATATTCGGACAGCCCAGGGTTCGGGCTCGCGGACAGCCGTCTTACGGGAACTTTCGTGGTCCGACGCCGTCGAGTCCGAGGACATCATCGGGGTTGGAGTAGGGGCACGCCTTGAGCGAGAGGCAGCCGCAGCCGATGCAGTGGGTGAAGGTGTCGCGCAGTGCCGTGAGCTCGACGATGCGGGCGGTGAGGTCGTCATGCCATTGGCGGGAGATGCGGGCCCAGTCGCGGATGGTTGGGAGGCCGTCGTCGGGGAGCCCATCGACGGCTTTCTTGATGTCGGCCAGGGAAACTCCGACGCGTTGTGCAGTGCGAATGAAGGCAATGAGGCGCAGGGTATCGCGTCGATACTCACGGCGATTGCCGGCGGTACGTCGGCTGGTGATCAGTCCGAGACTTTCGTAGTAGTGCAGCGCCGAGACTGCGATTCCTGTTCGGGCGGCGACTTGCCCGGGCTTGAGCCACACGAGTTCAGGGTCGATCTGCGGCACGGGAGGCCCCCATTTCCGGCTGCGCTTGACATCAAGTGGACTTGATGAAGTGAAGTGTAGCCATCTACTGATCACGACGTGTGGAGGACTGCATGACCATCGACCCAGGAACCATCCAGGTGTTCGCTGATGTGAGGTGCCCATGGTGCTGGGTGGGTCATCGACGCCTCGCCGAAGCGCGGAACCAGGTGGCCGGCAACAATGATGGACCTCCAGCAAAGGTCGTGCATCGTGCGTTCCTGCTCGAACCGGACGGACCTCCCCGCTCCGGCATCTCCGTGCGCGAGGCCGCGCTCAATGACTGGGGCATGAGCATCGCGCAGTACGAAGCCACGCGTGAGCGCACCGAGGCCGCCGGCCGCGCAGAAGGACTGACGATCTCCATGGACACCGCCCGGATCTTCGACTCCCGGCCCATACACCGTTTGCTCAAGCTCGCCGCTGCGACGCCGGGGATCGACGTCCACGGGGCGTGGGAGGTCGTCTTCGACCGTCACTTCCACTTGAACGAGGATTTCGGGAGTACGAGCGTGCTGGTCGACGTCGGCTCGCAAGTCGGGCTGGGCGATGCGGTGGTCGAACGAATACTGGCCGGCCGCGATTTCGACGAGGACGTCGACCGCGACGTGCAGGATGCGCATCGACTGGGTGTTCGTGCTGTCCCGACGGTCATCTCCGGAGAGGTCCATCTTGCCGGCAGCCGATCGGTCACCGAACTGGTCGACCTATTGGCACGCACGTCCGAGTTAACGCGATGACAACGATGCGAGCAGCAGCAATCGACTCCTTCGGTTCAGCGGACGTGCTCAGGGTCCGCGACGTCGAGGCACCGGAACCACTGCCCGGCGAGGTACTGGTGCGTGTGATGGCGGCGGGTGTGCAGCTCACCGACGCCGCGATCCGAGCGGGCTGGACCCCTCCAGGTGCCACCATCGCTTTTCCTCAGATTCTGGGTAATGAGTTCTCCGGCATCGTCGAGGCTGTGGGGTCGGGTGTCACCAATGTGGCTGTGGGTGAGGAGGTCGCTGGGTTCCGAACGTTGTGCTGCTATGCCGAGCTCGCCGCCGTTCCTGCAGATCAGATCGTGGTCAAGCCGGCCGGTGTCGACTGGACGGTAGCTGGGGTGATGTCGGCGTCGGGGCAGACCGCGCACACCGCCATCGACGTGCTCGCTGTGCGAGCGGGCGAGACTGTGTTGGTGCACGGCGCCGCCGGCGGAGTGGGCACCGTCTTCGTCCAGCTGGCCGTCGACCGTGGTGCCCGAGTGATCGGGACCGCGAGCCTCGCCAACCACGAGTACCTGCGCGAACTAGGTGCCAACGCAGTGGAGTACGGGTCAGACCAGCTCGAGCGGATCCGGAAGGTGGCACCGGATGGGGTCGACGTCGCATTCGACGCAGCCGGTCACGACAACCTGCGCACGGCTATCGAGCTCGTCGAAGACCGGCAGCGGATCGCGACGATCGTCGACATGGCACTGGCGGGCGAGCTTGGCTGCCGCGTGCTCCGCAGCGACCGGTCCGCTGAGAGGCTGACCGATCTGATGGACCGAGTCGCCCGCGGCGCGCTGCGCATCCACGTGCGGCGCACATACGCGTTGGATCAGGCGGCCGATGCGCATCGCGACGTCGAGACCGGTCACGGGCGCGGCAAGATCGCTCTGACGATCTCCGGCCCCCGATGAGCGTCGACGCCAGCGGGGAACGGTTGTGGACGAGCCAGCGTTGGCCGGTCGTCGCCGGGTCGTTGGCATTAATGACGTTCATCGCGATCGAGTCGTTCGCCGTCACCACGATCCTGCCTGCGGTCGCTGCGGATCTCGGTGGCTTGCGCTGGTATTCCTTCGCGTATGCGGCCACTATTACCGCCGCATTGATCGGCATGATCACCGGCGGCGCCTGGGCTGACCGCGCCGGTATTACGACGCCACTGACGTGGGGAGGCGGGTTGTTTCTGGCCGGCATCGCCCTGTGCGTCGTCGCCCCCGGCATGCCAGCTTTCCTGGCCGGCCGGTTCCTGCAAGGTCTCGGGGGCGGCATCGTTTCGGTCCTGGTGTATGTGATCATCGCCAGGAACGTCCCTGCACCTCTGCGCGCCCGAATGTTCGGACTGCTCGCGACCGCGTGGCTCGTGCCGTCAATAGCTGGCCCCCTGGTCGCGGGGGCGGTCGCCGAGATCTGGAATTGGCGGATCGTGTTCGCCGCTGTCCTGGCCGGGTCGACCGCAGCCCTGGTCGCCTTGATCGCTGCGACCCGCCAACCCAGCGGGGAGGGCTCGCCTACCTCCGGCTCGGACCCGAGCAGATGGCCGGTGTTCGGACGGCGTGGCTGGTACGCAGTCGCTGCAGCCGGCTGTCTCGTTGGTCTGCATCTCGGCGGGCAACAGCCGTGGCCGAGCAACGCTGTCGCGCTCGCTGCATTCGCAGGCATTTTGCTGCTGATCGCTCGCGCGCTACTGCCCCGCGGGACCCTGCGGACCAGGCCTGGCATTCCCGGTCTGGTCGCCCTGCGTGGTCTGCTCGGTGCAGCGGTCGCAGCCACGGACGTATACCTGCCGCTCTACCTGCAGAACGAACGGGGTTACACCCCGTCCCGGGCCGGACTCGTCATCGCGATCGGGGCGCTCGGGTGGGCTTTGGGTGCCTGGGCGCAAGGCCGCGCCGCGGCCTCTACAGACGACCGACGCTCCGTGCTCCGCGCCACCCTGCTGGTCCTCTGCGGCCCGGTCGGCGCACTGGCATTCATGGCCGGTGCCTCGATCGCGGTCACCGTCATCGGGTGCGTACTCATGGGCACCGGCATGGGGATGGCCTACCCCCGCATCACAGCCGCGGTCATGGCACGCTCCGCCCCCGATAGTCAGGGCAACGACAGCTCCGCGCTCCAAGCATCCGAAAGCATGTCGACCTCGACAACCCTCGCCCTCTCCGGTGTGATCCTCACCGGCATCACCGGACTCGGCAGCTACGTGGCCGTCTACACAATCGCCGCCGTCCTGATCATCGGCGCTGTTGCCGTCGGCCGCCGAGCGCTCGATCCTTCCATTCCGACACGGGCGTGAGGGGATCGCGACATCGTCCTCGACGCAAGTTATCTGCTTGCCATGATCCAGCATCGACACATCATCGCCGCCAGATACAGCAACCGCCCCGCCACGATGCCGCCACATTCATTGGGAATCCGCCACATATGGCGGGAACTGACAGGAACTGACACAAGGAACTGACACTCAGCCTGTTTCTATTTCGTTCCATTTCCGAAATGAAATGAAACGTAATGAAATGATATGGTTTCGGTATGACCGCAGCCGAGCCGCCCCGTAAGCCAGGCCGACCCAAGATTCACGCCACACCGGCCGATCGGGTGCGGGCACACCGCGAAAGGGCCGCACAGAAGGCCGGCACCACATCCGGCGCCGGCCTCGATGCCGCCGACACCGCAACTCCAGAACTTGCTGTTGCGTCCCTCGCAGCCGTTCTACCTGCGCTCGAAGCGCAGTTCGGACACCTCAACTCCCTGGTGCAGCGGGTCGAATCCGCGATCGGCACCGTCTCGGACCCCACAGCCCTCGACCAACGCCTCGAGCTCATGCGCGCCGAAACAGCACGCACTGTCTCCGCTGCCGAAGAACGCGCAGCAACAGCCGAAGCCGCAGCGCACGCCGCGACCGTGCGCGCGAACGCCCTCGATGCCGAGAACGACCAATTACGTGTCGACGCAGCCGAAGCATGGGAGCAGACCGACGCCGCCGAGAAAGCCGCCGCCGCCGCCCGTACCGAGATCGAGGAGCAGAAGGCAGCGCACCAACAGGCCCTGGGTGAGCTCGATGCGCGTCAGCGACGCGAAATCAGCGCCCTCCAGGACAGTCACGACTCCATCGTTACCTCGCTCAACACCAGCCACCGCGAGACGGTCGACCGCTACGACGAGAAGACCCGTCGACTGGACGCCGAGGTAGCCGAGTTGCGCACCGAAACGAAAACCCTGCGCACGGATCTCGCCACCGAGCGAGCCGCGCACCAAGACGACAACCGCAGCCATGCAATAACACTTGCCCAGCAGCGCACCGATGCGACCAAACGCGAAGCCGAACTACGCCGTGACTACACCGAACGACTCGACGAACAGAAGGCGATCGCCACCGACCTACGCGAAGAAATTGCACTGCAACGAGCCGAACTCGATCGACTCCGCGGACTGGAAGAAGATCGCCGAGACACCTGAGCGGCTCCAGAGTGTGAGTCGGTCAACCTGCCGGGGTGACTCGATTGCGATCTGCAAGGCGACTGCCACGGGTAGAGGTTCGACTGATCGAGCCCGAACCGGCATGAAATGCATTGCAGCCCTTGACTTTACAGTTTGAGACTGTATAATTAGGGGTATGAGAGAAACCGAGCAGAACCTCACCGCAGTCACCTCCTCACTCGCGGACGAACGCTCCGAACACGGTCTGGGCGTATCGATCCGGCGGGGCGGCACCGAGATCGAGTACCTGGACGCGACAGGTATCGAGGAGCACGCACCGATGGACTGGACACCGGACGAAGCCACCCAGTTGCTCCGTGAAAGGGGTTATGGCGTCGTCGGGGAGTGGACGGACATCGATCACACCGGCGGCGACGATCCCACCTGGAAAGTGGAGATTCTGCCCGAACCTCAGTGCTCTCGTCTGCACTGCTACTGCAACTGAATCGACATTGCTTGCCGAGGACCGGGCAGCTGATATCTGCCCGGTCCTCACCGCCGATCACACCACACCAGGGGAGTTGCCAGTATTTGTATCGACGGGATCGATCTGGTGATCAGCACGGTGCACGGGCGCGATGTACCGCCGACTCGTGCCCGGTCCATCTTGGCCCGAACACCTACGCACGCAGGGGTACTCGCGATCACCAACGGTCGCATGCCCGGTCTGGATCTGACGATCGCTTCTCGGCCCGTTGCCTTCGGCGGCATCGAGGGAAGTCGGGGCCAGCTGCGGTCGATCACCATCGAAACCACCGTCCACGGGCGCGGCATCTCCCAGCGCACCGGCCGGTTCACTCTCACCGCCCCGAGCTTCGGCGCACAGGGCCTGCGCTGGTCGCCCGCTGCCGAGGGCATCTCCGACGGGACCGGGACGACTCGGCGACTGGCGGCGGCGCAATGAGCGACCTCTGCGAGAACTGGCCCGTCACGTTCGAGCCTCCTACGCGCCGGATCTTCGATCCGCCTCAGCGAGTCCTGGTCAACATTTTGTAGACGGGCTTTGGCTCTGACCACTGTCCATCCGTAAAATCTCACTGCCAGGCCCAAATCCCCAGTTTGAACTGCAGCAAGGAAAGCGACTCAGCCGAGCGTTAAGGGCCGGTGTGGCTATGTTCTGTAATTGAGAGGGAGGTCAGGCCTGGTAAGCGGTCCACCAGATTTTCGTCAGCGAGCTCTCGTGCGGCCGCCGGGGTTCTCGCGATGCCAATCACCGGTATTCCTGCGGAGCATGCAGATCGAACACCGGCGGGAGAGTCCTCGATCACGATTGCCTCTCCAGCCGAGATGTTCATTTCTTCGAGTGCCGTGAGATATGGTTCAGGATGAGGCTTTCCGCGCCGAACATCCTCTGCGGCAATAAGAATCGAGGGCTCGGGCAGACCGGCAGCGCGTATCCGTCGCAGGACTGTCGCCCGGGATCCTGATGTGACAATGCAAGTCACTTCAGTCGGCATGGATCCGTAGCTTTGCTGCGCACCGTCATACGGGCGAGCGGTGCCGGCCAGCTCGTACTCCAAGACACGCAGTGCCTGCGTTTCGCGATCGACGTCGAGGTGAGGTGCGGCGAGCGCGATGAACTCAGGGTCGGTCAGTGCGTGTGCTTCTTGCCACCATCGGGTGAGATCGACATTTCGGCTGCGCGCCCACTGCCTCAGAGCTTGATCGATCTGCGGGTGCGAATCGACCAGCACTCCGTCCAAGTCGAAGATCACGGCCTTGGCAACCGTGTGGTAGTTGGCAGTCGAGACGACGAAACTCCTCTTGCGCAGTTCAATTGGTGCAGTACTTGTCCTCATTCGACGGTCACGCTCTTGGCAAGATTGCGGGGTCGGTCAACGTCACGACGCAGCTTCACGGCCACGTCGTACGCTAGCAGTTGCAAGGTGACGCTGGTCAGTATGTGATCCAAGAGAGGATGAAAGGAGGGAACCGCAATCACACAGGTCGCATCGTCGGGTTCGCGGTGGCGGCGTTGCTCGCAGTGATCGAGCACGACCACGGTGCCGCCTCGTGCTGCGGTCTGAGAGATCGCCATCTCGCTCCGTGTTCCGGGTTCGTCATCGGTGAGAACGACTACTGAGGCGTGGTTGACGGAGACGAGGGCCAAGGGGCCGTGCTTGAGTTCCGCAGAGTGATAAGCCTCCGCATGGAGGTAAGAAATTTCCTTGAGCTTGAGGGCACCCTCCCTGACGACAGGTAGAGAACCCTCTCGGCCGAGGTAGTAGATGCTCGAGAAAGTCGACAGCACAGTCGCTGCTTCGGAATTTGTCAAGGTGGATGAGTCCAGTGGGTGTTACGCCGCTATCGAATCGTGCTCTTGATCGGTGTCAGTTGTTTCTGCTGGTTTGTTGATCCACGCGGTGTCGGGGAGGTCGAGGATTTTCGG
>NZ_JASITC010000002.1:0-66757 GCF_030063405.1 Rhodococcus sp. H29-C3
TACTCACCGGAATGGTGCCTCTCGAACTCGCTGGATTGTTACCTTCGCAAGTTCAATCTTCCCAGTTCAGGGCACCATTCCTCTGAACTGACACTCGGTCGAGCTCAATTCGCGTGAAAGCCCGAGGCTAGATTGCGACGCGCCTGGCCTGCCTACTGGTCAGCCAGGCGCCTCGAATCAGCATGAGAACCACCAAAATATCCATTCCGGTAGTCGTAGTTCGCGGGAATAGATCGGCCGGGGTTCAGGGTGCTGCCCCCGCCCCCCATCGCTTCAACGGTCCACTCATACGATCAGATAGCTTCAGGGCGCCATTCAAGCGATCACGGGCGACCGCAGTGCCATCAGCCGGCCGCGCGAAGCCGGTCAGCTCTTCGGGTACTTGTACAGGCCCTCTCCGGTAGAGATGCCCAGCTTTCCCTTGTCGATGTAGTTCTCCTTCAGGAAAGCAGCCAACCGCCGCTGGTCTTCGTTGCCCTGAGAGGCGATGTTGTACGGCGTAGTGAGGCCGATGATGTCGTAGATCTGGCATGGGCCGAGTGGAGCGCCGGTCGCGATGCGCCACGTCTTGTCGATCATCTCCGGGTCGGCGATTCCGTCGACGAGGAGGAGTCCGGCTGCGTCGAGGAACGGTACGAGGAGTGAATTGAGTACGTAGCCGGGCTGTTCCTTCTTCAACTCGATCGGAACCATACCGATTGCGGATGCGAAGTCGACGACTGTCCGATACACAGCGGGGTCGGTCTTGGACGTGCCCATCACCTCGGCGGTGTTACGGACCCAGATCTGGTTGGCGAAGTGCAGGGCGAGGAACTTCTCCGGACGGCCGGTGGAGTCCATGAAGTCGCTGGGAAGCAGCGTCGAAGAGTTCGTCGCGAAGATCGTGTGCGCGGGGGCGAAACCGCCGATCTTGGTGTAAGTATCGCGCTTGATGTCGAGATTCTCGGGAACAGCCTCGATGACCAGGTCCGCAGCCTGTACAGCTTCCTTCAGGTTCGACGACAGAGTGATCCGCTCGAGCGCGGCCTCAGCCTTGCCGTCGGCCGCACCTTCGACTTGCTGCGTGTAAACCTTCACCAGCTTGCCGAACTGAACCTTCGCCTTGTCCAGCGCCGCATCGTCGATGTCGTATGCGACTACCGAAAAGCCATGATATGCAGCCTGATACGCGATCTGTGAACCGAGAACGCCTGTCCCCAATACCGTCACGTTGGTAATACCAGTCATTTTATGGTCCCCTCTGCAGCTTGTCGCCCCTCTCGAGGTACGCCGGATTCTCGATTCTCGGCCCAGCATCCACGGATCGAAACCCTCTTCGGAGAGGTAGGTATCGATGCAAAATCGTTGGCCGGCAACGTCATTGGCCGATCGTTGGACTGAGCGGCCAGAGAGTGGGGCCACTCGAGTGTCAGGACATGATCGGGGACACATCGCGACCGGGCCCCACGAGATGCCTCCCTGGGCGGTGGCCCGGTCCGAAAAACACGCAGTTGCGTTCTACAGAGTGGTAGCGAACCCGGGTGGTGCGGGGCGAAGGCACCGAAACGGTTCGTCACCACTGCATCGAAAACGACCTATCCACTTGCCCGAGAGAGACACGTCGGGTGTCGGTGCCCGCTGCCGCTGCCGGACGACGGATTGCAATCAGTGAGGACCGCGCCCGAGCGCAATCCTCTCGAACTGACTTGATAGTAGTCGGCAGGGGTTCAGCCAGGATGAAAACTGTCTCGATAGTCCTATTCGTGCTGAGTTCTGGTCGATGCAATGGCAGAATGTAGTGCGCGAAGTTCACGAGGGGTATTTCTGGCAGGGCGCCAAACGCTCTGAAGTGTCAGGGAGGCGGCTGGACATGAACACCATCGATTCGGAGCACGCCGGATACCGATTCGCGTCGTTGGCCTGGGACCTGGCGCAACAGCCCGGAGCAGGCCCGACGGCGCAACGCGTCGTCGACCTCGCGGTCACGACCATGGGTTGCGGCGGCGCCGCGGTCACCACCCTTCGCGACAACGGTCGGATACGGATCGTTGCGGCCAGCGATCAACGAACGATTGCCGCGGCCGCCAAGATCGCCGATCACACGGGCCAGTCCGCCACCAAAGCCGTACTCGCCACCAAAGGCACCATCGTGAACAACGATGTGGAGAACGATCCGCGGTGGGTGCACTATCGAAAGCTGATGACCGAGCAGACGTCGATCCGGTCGACGGCGAGCTTCTATCTGATCCTCGGCGGCGTCGAGCTGGGTGTCATGGGCTTCTACAGTGCCCATAAGGACTTCTTCACCGCCGAGACCCTCTACGACTGCTCCATCTACGCCGACCACGCCGCAGTGGCTCTGAAAAATGCCGGCGCCGACGACCGCAACGATCAACTGTCGATGGCGGTGGACACCAACCGCGAAATCGGCATCGCCGTCGGGATAGTCATGAGCCGGTACAAGCTCACCCGGGACGCCGCGTTCGACATGCTGGTCGTGGCCTCCTCTCACACCAACCGCAAGCTACGGGACGTCGCGGCCGAGATTGCCTCCACCGGGAACGTCCCGGCTTGGCGGTCGAAGGCCCCCGCCTGATAGATGCTGCTGCGCAGCAGCAGCTATGAAGCGAGGCGCGGCGCGGGGCTCCTGATGACGGCGGTATAGATTCCCACCGCCAATGCTGCGATCGCTGCAGTCCATCCGACGCTGGCATCGATGAGGTCGCCAGCGAGCCGGCCCTGTGCAATCCACATCAATCCCCAGACGATCCCGATTGCCGGTGCGACCGCGCCCGAAGAGTACGTGGCCAACCCGACTGCCACCAGGGCTGCAACGACCAGGACGGCGCAGGCCCAAAATGTCGCTCCGCCGGTGACGCCGAGGTCGACGAGCCAGGCCGTGATATTCGCGATGGTCGCCACGCACACCCAGCCGAGGTAGAGGCCCATCGTTCCGTCCGTGATCACCGCGTCCAGCCGGTTCTCGGGGCGCTGCTGTTGGAGGAGGACGAACACGCGGGCGAGGACCGCGAGCAGCGCTGCGATGACGAACACGCTCAGCCACAGCAATCCCATCTGAATGGTCAGGATCCATGCGGCGTTGAGCAGCATGGACACCGCAATCGGCAGTCGGAGGGGAAGGTGGCGCTCACTTCGTCCGGGCAGTGCCTGCCACACCGCGTATGCGAAGAATCCGAAGTAGATGACCGTCCAGATCGAAAATGCACTCCCGGCGGGTGCGACGAGCGTCGACGTGGCGCTCAGTGCACCGCCGGCGGCCTTCGCGATGGGAGTGCCGATCCACGCACCGGAGCCGATGAACGAGCCGATGACCGCCGCAATGGCGCTGACTATTACCCCGACCTTCATAACGGGTAGATGCCCGGATCGACCGTTCACAAACGGGAGGGTGGCCCGGAACGACATTTCTGCTGGTGATGACGCTTGCGCGGTCGGGGAGGTACCGCCCGGCCGCGCAAGTTTTCACATCACGCCAGTTGAACGGTGGCCGTCGCCCGGTGCCCGAAGATGCGCTTGCCCTCGAAGGTTGCGCCCAGCGAGATCACTGCTGTTCGACTGTCCGCGTCGAGCGATTTGATCTTGCCCGTGAACAGGATTTCGGCGGCGCGATGTGGATCGACGGGAATCGGTGCGGTGAAGCGGACCGTGTAATCCTTGACTGCGCCCGGATCGCCCAACCATGACGTGATGTAGCCGCCACCGAGCCCCATCGTCAACATCCCATGTGCCAGAACATTTTTCAGATCGACGAGCTTGGCGAACCCATCGCTCCAGTGGATCGGGTTGGCATCTCCCGCGACACCCGCGTAGTTCACGAGATCGCCACGAGTGAGGCGAAAGACCTTTTCCGGCAACACATCTCCGACGGTGACGTCCTCGAACTTCACCGAAGGTACAGAGCGATGGTCGACCAGCGCGAGCGGTGGATGCTCCACCTGCTCCTCTTCCTCATGCGTGGTGGCGTTCTCGCGAGCAGTCGACGGCGTAGCGCCGTGCATCACCAGATTTTCCGCTGCCTCGACGATTCCGGAGTCGATATCTCCGTCGCGGCCGATCAGTAGCGTCGTGTACGTGGTCTGTACCAGCTCGTTGCGCTGATTGGACACGATGTTCTTGGTGACCATCATGTCTTTGCCCATGACCTCCTTGTAGGAGTCGAGGGAGACGTCGCAGTACAGCTGATCGCCCGCGACGATCGGCTGGTGGAATTCGAGGACCTGATCGGTTTGCAGCATCTGCCCCAGGTCGAATCCGACCGCGATCTTCTCGAGCAACCGACGCTGCGCAAGGGTGCCGACCAGGGAGATGAAGGTCAGTGGCGCCGCCAAGCCGCTGTAGCCGAGAGCTTTGGCTGCGTCGGAGTCCCAGTGCACCTGGTTGAAATCCTGAACTGCGCGAGCGTACTCACGAACCTTCTCGCGTCCGACCTCGTAGAAGTCGTTCGTCCGGTAATGCAGGCCCACCATTGCACGGACGTGCTCCGCTGGATCGAAATTCTCAGAAGTTTTTCCAGTCATTTCTCGCAACATACCGGGCCGAGCGCCGCTAGTACACGTAGGACCGTGTCCTTGTGGCAGTTCACAGCCGGCTTCAGGCAGTGCGATGCCGGGGAACGACGTCGTATCTGTCCGGTTCGAACGGCGTGACCGGGGGGATCCGCGTCACTGCCGTCAGTGGACGTCGAGAGCGTGCCCGCGATGCGTCGGCGGCCAGCAACGCCGCCCCGTGTGCGGTCAGCGATTCGGGCATATCTGGCACGAGTACCGGCAAGCGCAGGTCACGCCTGAAGACGCGGCGAAGCGAGGGGATATGCGCGCAACCACCGACCATGACCAGTGCGTTGACCGATTTCGGTGCGTCGACGATGGCACTGGCGGTCCAGTCCTCGATCGATCTGACCGAGCGGTCGACGATGTCATCGAAAGAGCTGCGCCACAATCGAACCGGACCGCCGACGAACGGTCCGGTCACCTCCGCCACGCGCAGGCTCGACAACTGCTCGCGAGCGAACCGAATGGCGACGCCGAGGCTGTCCAGTGCCGAGGCGGACACCAGTTCGTCGGCACCGTAGGTGGCGAGTAGATAGTTGCGCACTGCCTCGTCGCACACCGATCCACCGAATCGAGTTGTGCGCTCCGAGCTGAAAACTTGACCGGTGGCAGGATCGGCGATCGACACGGTGGTCCCCGAAGCACCGACGTCGCAGAGTGCGACCGTGCGCAGGCCCTCGAGTTGTCCGCTGCCGCGCAGGAACCTCAGCTGAGCGCCGAGTTCGGAGACGACCATGAACCGATCTGCCTTGTGCATCGAGTACGCCGAGGTCAGGGGCCTGCTCGCTGGATCGTCCGGGACCGCGAGTACGGTATCCGCGGCGTCCACATCCTGCACCTTCGCCATGGAGTCCAACAGGCCGAGAGCAGCGGCGACGTGCTCGGACGCCTCGAACAACCTCGCAACGTTGACCGAGCGCACCGAATCGTCCGCTGTATCGAGAGCTGTAGCCCGGGCTGCCGACGAGCCCACTGACACCCCAAGCACCGTTTTCATGGCTTCCTCGACTCCACTATGACCGAACAGATGTAGAGACCATAGCTGTGAAATCAGTCCGTGGGTAGGCTTCGATACCTTAGAAGATTCTTAGAGTATGTTTCGGGCGACCTCGCTGCTACTCCGGAGTCGTTTCGGGCTCTTCCGTCGTCGTCGATGTGGGCGCGTCCGTGGTGGTCGTGGGCTCCGTGGTGGGCTCGACCGACGTCTCCACCGGCGGCTGTTCCACGTCCGTGGGTTCGACGCCACCCCCGGGCGATGTCGGCGTGATCGTAGGCGCGAGAGTGGGGGCGATCGTTGCGGCCGGCGGACGATACGGTTGCGGGCGCTCGGCCCCTGCGGCCGAGGGTCGTGAAACACCGACGGGCGGGACGAATTCGGGCCTGACATCGGAATTCACCACGGGATCCGGGTCTTCCAACGGCACCGCCGCCGGAGGAACCGAATCATCTGCCGCCGGAATCGACGTCGCGTACGGCGTATCGACCGAGTCTGCGGGGACGACCGTTCTGGTGTCCACCGCAGGATCCACCGTCATCGCCAACGCGCTGACTCCCCCGAGCGCCGCCAACACGAAGGCTCCGACCGCAGCGACCTGCCAGATCCCGCGACGAGGACCGAACGACGACACGGTGCGCCCGGCCGGACTCACCGGATCCACTACGCCGACCAGCAGTGCTGCAGCGACATCGGGTGGTAGCCCGTCGGCGAGGTGGGAATCGAAGATGTCGACGACGATCAACGGATGCGCCTCGGACGCAGCGACCGCGTCGATGACGACCTCGCACTGCATCGCGTTCTCGCAGACGACAGCAGCACCGGTGACCGTGAGACCGCTCTGCAGGGCTTGAATCCTGGTCGACTCCAGCGCTGTGGCTACGGCCTGGCCGATACCGTCGGGTACCGCTTCCACCGACACGACGCGGGTAACTACCGGGCCGAGCTCAGGAAGATCGGCGTCGACCAAGGAAGCCGTCACTTCGAAGGTACTGACATGCACGCCGAGAGCGATACGCACGACCGACTTCCCCCCTTCCCGTTTACGCCGAAATTTCTATTACTCGAAAGGTTTTGACGCTAAGAATACAGTCGCCTTCCGACTTTTCGTTAGTCGTTCACACGTTCAGTTTCGACACGTCGGCCCGAGCAGCCTCGGCCGCCGCGACCTCTTGGGCATAGAGCACACCGAAGGTGAAGCCGTTCTCCCCCGGAGTCACCCCGGCCTTCCGTCCGAGGTCGACCAGCTTCTGTGCAGCGACTACGGCGTCCTGATGCTCGCCGAGCACTTCCTGGACCGCCTTGTATCGCTCGATTCGAGCCGTCGCTTCCTTCTTCCCGACGATCGAAACGGTCAACTCGGCGGCATACCTGGCACGTTTTCCTGCCTTGCGGGCCCGGTGCAGTTCCGCGTCGTCGCCCCCGGCTACTGCTGCCGCGACGCGTCTACGGACCTTACGGCCGGCCTTGCGCGCAAGTCGATCGAGTTCATCGGCGTCGACGTCCTCGGCCCCGGCTGCTGCCGGGAATGCGCGCGAGAGGTTGCCGAGACTCGTCAGTAGGGCCCGGTAACGCTCTCCGTCCAGCTCCGCCGCGATGATGCCTCGGTGGCGAATCTGTTCGGCCAACAGATCGTTCTCGATGCGCGCGGCAACCGGGCCGAGTACCAGCTTCGGCGGCAGGTTGTGCACCGCGTCGGACAATCGGGCACGCAGCACTTGCCTGTCCCTGACCTCACCGAGAAGTCCTGCATACCAGGCCAACTCGAAATCCATAATCGAAGCCACGTCCTCGTCGAACAGGGCACCGAACACACGCAGTGTGCTCCGGTAGCGTCGGATCGCGACGCGCGTGGAATGGATCGGGTCGAGTCCCCGACGCAGGTATACATCGCCTGCGAAGATGGCCTGCGCCTGCTCGTCGAGGTATGCCGCCAGGACCCCGAGCTCCGGCATCTGAGTCTTCTCCAAGTTCACAGCCAACGCGCGATGCAGCTTCGACGGGTGCGCACCGCGCTGAGCTCCGGCGGTGAGCAGCGCTTTACCGAAACGCTTCAGCGTCGCTTCCGACCCCGCTGCACCCAACTCGACTTCCAGCTCGCGCCATCGGTGGTCGGGGACACCTTCTGCTTGGACGTCGACCGAATCGTCGGCGAGTTCGGCTAGCACGGATCCGTCCGAGGCAGTGAACACATGCCGTCGACGCTTCGAGGTCAGGGTAGCAACGGGAACCAACGGTTTTCCCAGGGCGACGCCGGCGAGCACGCTCGCGAGCTCTTCCGGGACCTGCGCGTCTTCACCGGTACCGAGCGGCAGCCGGATCTCGGTGCGTGCCTTGTCAGCGGGGACTTTCACGTGCCAGCCCGTGTCGGTGTCTCCGCGCCGCCGTCGCAACGTGATACCGCGCCGGAGCAGATCGAGATCGGGTGTGTCGAAGTAGCTACTGATCAGCTCCACCTCCGATACGTCGATCGCTCCGCCCTTCGGAATCAGTTCGGTGAGCGAGGGAAGTACGAAGTCCGAGGTCGCGTCGTATTTGTCCTCGCGCTCGGTCTGTATCGAAGCCATGTCCGCCAGTGTGCCGGACACGTCGGATCAGTCGACCGGTGACTGGACGAAGTTCAGGTACGCCTTCGACGGTGTCGGGCCTCGTTGCCCCTGGTACTTCGAACCGGTCGTCGCGCTGCCGTACGGATGCTCGGCCGGGCTGGACAACCGGAACAAACACAGCTGGCCGATTTTCATGCCGGGCCAGAGCGTGATCGGGAGGTTCGCCACGTTGGACAGCTCCAGGGTGATGTGGCCGCTGAAACCCGGGTCGATGAATCCGGCCGTCGAGTGCGTCAGCAAGCCGAGGCGACCGAGCGAGCTCTTGCCTTCGAGTCGCCCCGCCAGGTAGTCGGGAAAGGTCGTCAGCTCGAGTGTCGAGCCGAGGACGAATTCTCCGGGATGCAATACGAACGGCTCACCTTCGGCGGGTTCGACCAATGTGGTCAGCTCGTCCTGCTGCTTCGACGGATCGATATGGGTGTATCGAGTGTTGTTGAACACGCGGAAGAGCTTGTCGAGACGTACATCGACACTTGACGGCTGGACCATCGAGTCGTCGAACGGCTCGATCCCCAAGTTGCCGGTGGACACTTCGGTACGGATATCGCGGTCGGAGAGCAGCACACCCCGCAGGCTATCGCGGCCACCGCCGGGGTTCGGCGGTGGCCGTACGTCGAGCACCCCGCTTTGCGCTCTTTATCTTGCTGAACAACGGTAGTTACCCCCGATAATGAGCAAGATCAACTTCAGATGAGTTCAAACAAGACTTCGACACAAGGATGCGGATGGAATCGACTTTCGTTCTCGATCCTGAGATCAGCGAGCAGAAGCAACACTGCACACCCCTGACCACCGATTCGAGCTATTTCGACACCCAGCTGAACTGCACGGTGCTGGCAACGACGCCGCGAGCACGGCCAGAGCTGTGGCGCGCCTTCATCGAGGGAGCGCTGGCGAGCTACTCGCACTTCGGCGTCGAGAAGGCCCTCGAGTACGACGAGATCGTCGACGGCGCCTCGACCACCATGTTTCTTGCCGCCGTCGACGATTCCGGTCGTCTTCACGGCGGACTCCGTGTGCAAGGGCCGTACACCCAGCCCACTCACACGCACGCCGAACGAGAGTGGGCCGACTGCTCGACCGGCCGCACCGCGCTCCGCAGGATGGTCGCCGACCGCCTACCCCACGGAGTCGTCGAGATGAAAAGCGTGTGGACCGCCCAAGACGCTCCCCGTCAGGGCACCTCGGGATACCTCGGGGCGATCGGCGCAACACTGGCCGCAGTCGCTCTCGGGAGCCGCTTCACCTTGGCCACGAGTGCGGAACATGCAATGGGCCCCTACCTGGACTCTGGTGCGGTGATGGCGGCCCACATCGACGCCGTTCCCTACCCGGATGCCCGCTACCGGACACGAGTCCTCTGGTGGGACCAACACATGATTCCGCGGCACACGACCTCGAACCTCTATCAGCACATCGCGCGTGCAGTAGCGCAACTACTCCCCAGCCACCATATTTCGACGGAAGCAGCAACATCATGACCACATCCTGGCAAGCCGTCATTCTCGACGAGACTCGACACGAGGACCGCGCACTGTTGGACCGACTGCGGTCGGACCCGAGCATCGAGGTCCTCGATCGACTCACCGAACAACGCGCCGGGCTGGCACGGTTGACGCCGAGGCCGACGGCCGAGCTCGTCGAGGAACCGATGCGATGGATCTACTACCCGTGGCGCCGAACCGTCGTCGCCACGCTGGGGCCGGCCGGCTTCCGCCGACTTCGACTGGACCGCAACCGCAACAAGATCACCGCTGAAGAACAGGAACGATTGGCAACGCTGACGATCGGGATCGTGGGCCTGAGCGTCGGGCACGCCATCGCGTACTCGCTCGCGCTCGACGGGGTCTGCGGGGCACTGCGGCTGGCAGATTTCGACGAGCTCGAACTCTCCAACCTCAACCGAATCCCGGCCACGCTGCTCGACCTGGGCCTCGCCAAGCCGGTCGTCGCAGCCAGACGCATCGCCGAACTCGACCCGTATCTCCCGGTGAGCATCGACGATCGCGGCGTGACGGCAGAGTCGGCCGACAGCTTCCTCGACGGGCTGGACCTACTTATCGAGGAGTGCGATTCACTCGACGTGAAGGTCCTCGTTCGGGAGAAGGCGCGTGAGCATCGAGTCCCCGTCATCATGGAAACGAGCGACCGCGGACTGCTCGATGTCGAAAGATTCGATCTCGAGCCCGACCGGCCACTTTTCCACGGTCTTCTCGGCGACATCGATTCGAGATCCCTCGAGAACCTCTCCACGCACGACAAGGTGCCGTACGTCCTCGCCATTCTCGGCGCCGGGGACCTGTCGGCGCGGATGGCGGCGTCGATGATCGAGGTCGACCGCACGACGACTACCTGGCCGCAGTTGGGGAGCGAGGTTGCTCTCGGCGGAGCCACCGTCGCCGGGGCGGTACGTCGGTTCGGATTGGGTCAACGACTCGAATCCGGACGGGTGCGAATCCACATCGACGACCATCTCGATGCGCTCGTCACCCCCACCGGTGCCGCGCATTTCGGTGTCGCCACCTCGTCCAAGGAACTTCCCGATCTGCATGCGGCCGAGTTGCACACGCCCAGCGAGGCGATCGCGCACTCGGCCACCCGCGCCCCGTCCGGCGGAAATGTCCAGCCCTGGACCATCACCACCACGTCGGACTCCGTTCGGCTGACACTCGATCGGTCCCGCACGAGTGGGCTCGATGTTGCCTACCGGGGCAGCCATGTCGCCATCGGTGCAGCGTTGTACAACGCACGCGTCGCGGCCGCGCACTTCGGCGTACTGGGCGAGAGCACGGTTCTACCGACCGGAGACACCGTCGAGGTCGCTCTCGAATTAACTTCGAGCGCAACCGAAAACGAGCTGGCCGCGCACTATGACGCCATGTTGGCCCGAACCACCAACCGGCATCTGGGAATCCCCGCCGACGTCGACGCGGCCACCGTCGGAGCTCTCGATGCCGCCGCCGAAGCGGAAGGAGTTCGCTTGGAGGTGATCACCGACCGTGCCGCCATCACCGAGATCGCCGGGATCATCGCCGAATCCGATCGAATCCGATATCTCACCGCCGAACTCCACACCGAGATGATCTCCGAACTGCGGTGGCCGGGCCAGGATGATCCGGATACCGGAATCGACGTCGCCGCACTGGCTCTCGATGCAACCGACCTGGTGAAGCTCGATGTATCTCGAAGATCCGATGTCATGGCGCTGCTGGGTGATTGGGACAGCGGCGTCGCGCTGGGCGAGGACAGCCACGACCGCATCGAATCCAGTTCCGCACTCGCGGTCACCGTGGTGTCCGGCCACGCCCCCGCCGACTTCGTCCGTGGCGGCTCCGGCACCCAGAGCGTGTGGATCACGGCGCAGGCTCACGGACTGGCGGTACATCCGGCGTCACCGGTCTTCATCTACGCGCACACCGATGCGGAGTTCGACACTCTGTCCCCGCGCCACGCCGACGCACTGTCGCGGTTGCGAACGCGATTCCACCGGGTGGTCGGCATCGAAAACGGTGAATCGATTGCGTTGGTGCTGCGCCTGTCCCACACCGACGGGCACGCCGTTCCCAGTAGAAGGCGAACGTCGACCCCGGTGGTGCAGTAGGCGGTACAGTCCACTCTGGCCTGTCCAGGATGGATTTCGAGACCTGATTTCGAGGTCAGGGAGGGAATGGGAATGCGCGACATACGAAGTCTCGATGCGCTCGTCACCGACGTCGCCTCGGACCTCATCGGTGTCGATGCGTCTTCGGTATCGACCGCATACACCCGGGTGCTACGCACACTCGTCGAGTTCTTCGATCTCCACGCCGGTTACCTTCGCCACACCGACTACGGGGATCGATCGACGGTGATGGTCGCCGAATGGCCTCCGAGACCTGATGCGCCCGAGCCCGATCCACTCGGCATCGTCTATTTCGCCGACGCCGACCCGGTATTCGCCGCATGCGAGCATCTGGTGCACCCCAAGGTGTTCCGCCCTACGGTCGGCAACGAAGACTACCGCCAACGGATCGAGGCGGCTTCCGGATATCCCGTCACCTCCATGGCGGTAGTACCCCTTGTCCAGGAGAAGTCGATCGGATGGGTCGGCCTCATCAAAAGCGGCGACCGAGCGTGGTCCGAGGGCGAAACCAACGCCCTCGTTGCGATCGCGTCGATGTTCACGCAGGTTCACGCCCGCATCCTGGCCGAGGAATCGCTGCGTCTCGCCGCCGAAAGCGACGCGCTGACCGGACTGGCGAATCGCAGAGGGTTCACCGATGATCTACTCCGTCGCCTTTCCTCCGACGCTGGACCTGTCGCCGTACTGTTCCTCGATCTGGATCGGCTCAAAGCACTCAACGATTTCTACGGACACTCGGCAGGCGACGAGTATCTCCGCGCGCTGGCCGACACACTCCGAGCGGTCCTCCCGCCGGAAGCCACCATCGCCCGCTGGGGTGGAGACGAGTTCGTCGTCGTCATGCAACCCTCGGTGCTCGACGACGAACCGACGTCGCCGTACAACGTCGCGCGACGAGTCCTCGACGCAGTGGCCACTACGCGGGTAACGATCGCCGGTGACGACATCACCCGCACCGCCAGTATCGGCGTCACCACAGCAATGCCTGGAGTGGAACGCGTCGACGACATCATCGCCAACGCCGATCAGGCTGCGCTGGTAGCGAAGCACCGTGGCGGAAACAGTGTCGTACTGTTCGATTCGGCCATCCGCGCGCATACCGAACTGCGGAACGACGTCGAACTGCATCTCCGCGATGCCATTTCGAACGGCGATCTCGTGCTGCACTTCCAACCCGAGGTCGATCTCAGAACCGGGGACATCACCGCCGTCGAGGCGCTCGTGCGTTGGCAACACCCCACCAGAGGTCTCCTTCCCCCGAGCGACTTCATCGATATCGCGGAATCCTCGGAACTCGCAACCGAACTGGGCCGATGGGTGCTCGTGGATGCCATGCGCGCCCACTCCGACTGGGCATCTCGCATCCCCGGGCTCGACATCGTGATGCGCGTGAACGTCTCACCCGCGCAGCTCCTCGCCACCGAATTCGTCGACATCGTCGAGCAGGCACTCGACAACGATTCCGTTCCGCCGACCGTACTGTGCCTGGAGGTCACCGAAAACGCTGTCGTGCAAGATACTGGCCAGACTGCCAAGATTCTGACCATGCTCCGCGAGCTGGGTGTCGGTATCGCGATCGACGACTTCGGCACCGGATTCAGCTCCCTGGCACACCTGAAGGTACTGCCGCTGGATGCCCTCAAAATAGACGGCGAGTTCGTCAAAAATCTCGATTGCGACGCCAACGACCAGGTGATCGTCGGAGCCATAGCCACCCTTGCCGCAGCCTTCGGGCTCGAACTGCTCGCCGAGGGTGTCGAGACCGAGGCAGCGAAATCAGCGTTGATGGTCGTGGGGTGCGATCGGGCGCAGGGCTATCTGTTCTCGCGGCCGGTACCCGAAGCGAAAATGCTCGAGATGCTGGCACGCGGAGCCATCCACTGACCATTCCAGACTCGATCGACCACAGTGGGTTAAGGTCTCGTTAACCGGGGGGCCGGAGGCAGGAGAGGGCACTGAATCGACGTCGAGATCTCGATGTCGTCGTAACCGATGTCGCGACGACCCTCATGCGCGTGGATGCCGAATCGGCCCACAAGACATACCCCTCGATCCTCCGCGACTTGGCCTGCGAACTGGACCTCGACTTCGCGTTTCTACGCCTGACCGATATCGCTACCCGGACAAGCATTCTCGTCGCAGAATGGCCGCCGCGAGTCGGAATCACGTACCCGGACCCGTCGACGCTCGCGCACCGGGACGACCCCGACCCGATCCTCGCTCTCGCCGCAACGATGAACAACGTCACCGTAGTGTCCTCGACGGGGGACATTGCCGAACAACTCGACGGGAGTGCACCAGAGGGGGTTCCGCTTGTGGTGATCCCACTGATCGCCGGAGGCGTCGACGTGGGGGGCCTCGGATTCGCCAAGCCTGCCGGGCACACCTGGACCGACGACGAATTGAGCTCTCTGCGATCGGTTGCTGCGTTGATGACGCAACTGCAAGCACGTGTGGACGCGGAGAACCGTTCCCGCTTCGCAGCCACGCACGACGATCTCACCGGGATGTCGAATCGCAGAGCACTGTTGGACCACCTGAACGCGCGCCTGGAGGAACCCGGGTGCGGCCCGGTGGCAGTGCTGTTTCTCGACCTCGATCAGCTCAAGTCGTTGAACGACTTCCTCGGCCATCTGACCGGCGACGAATACATCCGCGACGTCGCCGATATCGTGCGTGAAGAACTCGGATCCGAGGACGTGATCGCCCGGTTGGGGGGCGACGAATTCGTCGTTGTACTCGCAGGCCCGACAGACGAATGCGCCGCCAGCGCGGCCGCCGAGACGATTCTGAAGGCAATCGACGTTATCGACATGCCCCTCGCCGATCTACGTCAGCGCGCCCGGATCGGCATCATGATGGCCCAACCCGGTCGCATCACGGCCGAACGTGCCCTACGGTGCGCGGACCAGGCTGCCCTCATCGCGAAGATCGGCAGTACCGACAACATCGAGCACTTCACCGAATCGGTGCGAGCACAGAGCGAGTTGCGAAGCGACGTCGAAGTGCATTTGCGTGACGCGATCGAAGGCGACGACCTCGTCCTGTACTACCAACCCGAGGTCGATCTCGGCAGCGGAAAGATCACCGCGGTAGAAGCTCTCGTCCGATGGCGACACCCGGTGCGCGGACTCCTACCACCGGGTGCTTTCATCCCCGTCGCAGAAGCAACCAACCTCGCACCGGAGTTGGGGAGGTGGGTACTGGACACAGCATGCCGCACCTTGTCCGAATGGCAGTCGACATTGCCGTCCCTCGAGATCTCCATGCGCGTCAACGTCTCCCCGGCCCAGCTCGTCGAACATGACTTCGCCGAAACCGTCGAGGCAGTCCTTCGGAGCTATGGGGTCGATGGCCCACAATTGTGCCTGGAGATTACCGAGGTCGCCGTCGTCAAGGACGTGGACCGCACTCGAAAGACGCTCCACGGCCTGCACCAACTCGGCGTTCGCATCGCCATCGACGACTTCGGTACCGGTTACAGCGCACTGTCACAGCTGAAGGAGCTCGAAGTCGATGCGCTGAAGATCGACCGCTCTTTCGTCACCGACCTCGGAGCAGGCGACGCCAACGACCTCGCCATCGTCGAATCCGTCGTCGGGCTCGCCGACGCCTTCGGACTCGATGTCATCGCAGAAGGCGTCGAGACCGCCGCGGCGGTCGATGTCCTCCTCGCGCTCGGATGCACACGGGCGCAGGGATACCTCATCTCCCGGCCCGTTCCCGCGGCCGAGACGCTCGAACTCCTCCGCGCCGGGACCATCGAGTTCTGACTGCCCACGGCGGCTGATAGAGTGTGTCCGCGTGGCCTCAGGGCTGCCAAGCCGGTGTAGTTCATTGGTAGAATGCGACCTTCCCAAGGTTGAGAGGCGGGTTCGATTCCCGTCACCGGCTCATATGCGACGACACCCAAACAGGATAAAACCTGATTTCGGTGCGATAAACATGATTTCCGTCCGAAAGATCTACGGACGATATCCCCTGAATCACGTATTTATTCTTTTTTCCCATTCACCTCGTTGATATCGAGTCCTTCGTGCTAAACCTTCTGACGTGCTTGTTGTTTCCCCCGACAATTGCCATGACAGGAATAGAGCATGAACTGGATTGCATTGTTGTTGTCCGCCCTGATGTGGACACCCGGGGCGCCCCCTGCCCCCACTCCCACCCCGACTCCCACCCCGACTGCACCGGTTCCGACCACGACCACTCCCCCTCCCGCACCACCCACACAAGGCGGCGTGCTGTGGGAAGACACATTCAACGGAACCGGAGCCGTGGACAGCAGCAAGTGGACGTTCCAAACCGGCAGGTGGGGTGCAAGTTCCGGCGAGCAGCAGTACTACACCAACTCGACGTCCAACGCGTCGATGAGCAACGGAGCTCTACAGATCACCGCTCGGCGCGAAAATCCACCGGACGGGGTGCGTGCACCCGACAACATCACGAGCGCACGCGTCGTGAGCTTCGGGAAACAATCCGTAACCCCGCCGGTCCGCATAGAAGCATCCATAAAGATGCCAAGGTCCGCTGGATTACTTCCGGCATTTTGGTTACTGGGGCTGGAACCGGGACATGAATACGATTGGCCGCGTCAGGGCGAAATCGACATAGTGGAAATTCCGGGTACCAATGGCCCGTCTTTCAACCTTCACGGTCCCTCGCGCAGCAATTCTTCGACGGATATCAAAGCCGGCGGCGACACCGCCCCGCTGTCCGACGCGTTTCACACCTACCGCGTCGACTGGCTGACCGACAGGATCACCTGGTTCATCGACGGGGCGGCCAAGTACTCGCTGACCAAGGCCCAATACGAAGCGAAGGGCGGCAACTGGACTCCGTTCTCGGGTGCATTCCCGCACTACGTGCTTCTCAACGTGGCAGTCGGCAACAACTGGGTCGGCAAGGTCCCGGCCTCGACACCGTTCCCACAGACGATGAGTGTGGACTGGATCAAAGCGAGCCGAATTTCCTGACCAAGGTTACGGTTGTGAATCATCCCACCAACTAACTCCTCCCATTGGGACATAACACGCAATTGGGCATAGCATCCAGGAGGGGAGTAACCAAAGTCGAGGTGTGGCATGAAATTTCGTCTCGCGCTGAGCTTCAGCGCTGCATGTGTTGCCTGCTCCGTAGTGGGAATGGGAGTCGCGTCGGCTGCGCCGGTGATCCCGATGACACCGGGACCAGGGCAATCCAATCACGCTGATGCGATCAGATACTCCGCGGAGAATCCCGAAGCTGCCCCACCGGGGGTCAACGATCCCGAATGTGTTCCTACGCAGGAACACTCGGAACCGGTAATCCTGGTCCACGGAACCGACGCCACGGTGTACGCCGACTGGGCCGGCCTCAGCCCGGTACTGAAAGCGGCGGGATACTGCGCGTACGCGTTGAACTACGGCGCCTCGCCGGACGGAACGAGCTACGGCTTCAGCGACATCGCCGCGAGCGCAGAACAATTGAAAGAGTTCACCGAGTCGGTACTCGCCTCGACAGGCGCAAGTTCGGTGAACCTCGTCGGCTACTCCCAGGGCGCCGCGGTCACCCGCTACTACACCAACCGCCTAGGCGGGGACGCCGTGGTGGACAAGTGGATCGGCATCGCCTCACCTACCTACGGCGGCACCGTGTACGGCACCTCCCCTGTACTGCAAGCAGTTCCGGGTGGAACGACACTCGTCGCCGGTGAGTTCGGGCCGGCACTCGTCGAGCTACTACAGGGCTCGGACTTTCTGAACCAACTCAATGCAGGCGGCGACACCGTCCCCGGCGTCGAATACACCAACATCGCCACCCGAGTCGACGAGACGATCCAGCCCTATACCAATGCGCTGCTTCGTGACCCCGATGCCACCAACATCGTGATCCAGGACGTCTGCCCGCAGGACAACGTCGCGCACTTCACCTTCACCTACGATCCGACCGCCATAGGGCTCGTCCTCGCCGCCCTCGACCCATCCGCCGGGATCGTCCCACCCTGCGGTCCGGTCCCACTCGGTGCCGGAATTCTCGACGTCGTCATCGCGAGCAACCAGCAACTCACGGAACACCGCTGAGATTCGCGGCCGACAACTGATAGGCACGCAGACCTACGTACAGTTCCGAGCACTGAATCGGGTCGAGAAAGTCCCGACCCGTCAGCTCGCCGATCCTCCGCAAGCGATACAGCACGGTGTTGCGGTGGTAATGCAACCGCGACGCAGCCTCGCTGGTCGACCCTTTCGAGCCGAACCACGCATCCAGGGTCGTCAGCAGGCTCTCCCGCTCCTCGTCGGGAAGTTCGAGCAAGCGTCCGAATATCTGCCGGGTCGCCGCCCGAGCACTGTCCGGATGCCGAGCCAGCAACAAGGGCAGCGGAACCGCATCGAACCGTGTCAACACGCTGCCGTCCACGCGCGCACAGGTCCGCGCCAACCTGGCCTGCTCGACGGCCAGCGGCATTCCCGCCGGTGACGAGAATCCGACACTGACCCCGATCGCCGCACTGCCCGCATCGCTGACACCGTTGTCGATACTGCCCAGAACCTCCTCGAGCAGAGCATCCGACGTCGCGAACAGCAGGCCGAGGGTGCCATCGACTTCGGAGTCCCACACCGCACCGATGCCCCGCGTCGACAATTCGACATCACGTGAGTCCGCGGAGACGACGACGAACGATCCGCGATCGGGAATTCGGAACGTCCGCACCGCGTCGGCCACGGCAGCCGGGTTCGAAACATGATCGCCGAACAGTGCCCGCACCAGCCGCCGTCGGGATTCCGCATCCTGCTCGGACAACGTGTCCACCGTCGAGCGGTACGCCTCCGCGGCAGCGTCGGAACAGACGTCGACGAGCGCCCAGACCTGAGCCGCCATCTCGAGCAGGGCTCGTGACGGTTCTCCATCGGACCGATTCATCAACTCTTCCCAGATGAGTCGACCGCCCAGCCGAAACGCGTGCAGCAACGCGGCGAGCGGGACACCCTGCTCGGCCTTCAACCGACCCGTCGCATGTGCCGAAGACAGGTCCGGTGCACCGTGACCGGCCAGGCATCCGATCATCGCGCGCAGATTCTCCCGGCAAGCACTGCGCAACTCGTCCTCGGTCAACAGCGAGGCCTCGAGATATCCGTGCTCGGCGTCGAGTATGCGGTGGACCAACGTCTCGGCCAGCACCTCCGTCGCGTCGAGCAGTGGCGCAGCGAGGTCGGTCGACGCGAGCACGGTGGTCGGAGGACTGGTTGCCATGATCGAAGCGTAGCTTCGCCCGTCCCCACGACGCCAGGCTTTGCTTGTGCCGTCGCACAACTAGGTGGCCAACTTGGAGAGCGCGGGCCTATAGCGCTCACGGTAGAATGAGACGACAATCACATCAGAAGTGGACGTACGCGCACCCCGAACAAAGAGAAGAGCCAACCCCTTGACCGATCGAATCGAACCCGACCTGCACATCGCGCTCACCCCCGAAGACGAGACGCACCGCCTGGTCGACGCCGCACTCGAGGAGTTGAGCGCAGGTGAGAAGAAGTGGGCGACCCTGACATTGGCAGCACGTCGGGCGCTCCTCGAACACGTACGAGACCTGACCGTCGCACACGGCGCCGAGTGGGTCACCGCAGCGTGCTCGATCAAGGGCCTCGACCCGTCGTCGTCACTCGTCGGTGAGGAATGGATCTCCGGCCCCTACGCATTCGTCAGCGGCGCAGCCACCCTCGCGCACACTCTGGCAGCCCTCGAATCCGGCACCAGCCCGCTCGCCCAGGCACACTTCGGATCCGCACCCGGCGGGCGCACCACTGTCCAGGTACTGCCGCTGAGCATCTTCGACTCGCTACTGCTCAACGGATTCAGCGCCGATGTGTGGCTGAAACCGGGAATCGACGCCGATACCGCCAAGCGCACCGCAGGCCTGGCCCAACGCGAACCCGCGCACACCAACGGCATCGGCGTCGTACTCGGCGCCGGCAACATCATGTCCATCGCGCCACTGGACACACTGTACGAACTCTTCGCCCACAATCGCGTCGTCGCACTCAAGCTCAACCCGATCACCGACCCGTTGCTGCCGGTGCTGAGAAAAGTCCTCCGGCCGCTGATCGACGTCGGTGCCGTCCGCTTGCTCACCGGTGGAGCCGAGGCGGGCACCTACCTGGTCAACCACGACCTGGTCGATCACGTACACATGACCGGTAGCTCGATCACCCACGACGCCATCGTCTTCGGGACCGGGCAGACCGGAGCCGAACGCAAAGCCGCCAACGACCCGGTGCTGACCAAACCGATGACGAGCGAGCTCGGTGGTGTCTCACCGACCATTGTCCTCCCCGGCGAGTGGAGCACAGCCGACATCGAATTTCAGGCGAAACACGTTGCCACGCAACGCCTGCACAACGGCGGCTACAACTGCGTCGCATCACAGGCGGTCGTACTGTCATCCAACTGGAGTCAGCGCGACCAGTTCCTCGCCGCACTCCGCAAGGCACTCGACTCTGCACCTTCCCGTCGCGCGTACTACCCCGGCAGCGACACTCGCGTAGCCGGCGCCCTGGAGAACTACCCGAAGGCCTCGCGACTCTCCGGCGGACGCGTCCTCATCGACGACATCGACCCCGGCAAAGAAGCATCACTGCTGGAGACCGAGTACTTCGCACCAGTGCTCGGCGTCATCGAACTCCCCTACGACGGAGATCAATTCGCTGCAAAAGCAGTGACCACCGTCAACGAGAAGTTCATCGGCACCCTGGGAGTCAACATCATCGCCCACCCCAAGACGATCGATCGGCTGGGCGAGAAGTTCGACTCGATGCTGGCCGAACTGAACTACGGCACGATCGCAGTGAACGCATGGACAGGAGTCGGATTCCTCACCGCAGCGGCGTCGTGGGGTGCATTCCCGGGCCACACGATCGACGACGTCCAGAGCGGAATCGGCATCGTCCACAACGCACTGCTGATCGACGGTGCCGAACGCACGGTAGTGCGCGGACCTTTCCGTCCGTCTCCTCGCTCGCTGATCAACGGGGAATGGTCGATTTCCCCCAAGCCACCGTGGTTCGTCGACAACCGAACGGCCGCGACCACCGGCCGACTGCTGACTGGATTCGCCGGAAAGCCCTCCTGGGCAAAGCTTCCTGCCATCTTCGCCTCCGCTCTGCGCGGCTAGAGACAAAGGTACCTTCTTTCATGTCACAACCAGCCATCGCCGATTACGTAGTAGTCGGCGCCGGATCCTCTGGGGCAGTACTCGCCAATCGGCTCAGCGCCGACCCGCGCCACACCGTCGTGGTGCTCGAAGCGGGCCCGGAAGACAAGAACAAGTTCGCCCACATCCCGGCGGCCTTCTCCAAACTGTTCCGCAGTGACGTGGATTGGAACTACGACACCGAACCTCAGCCAGAACTGGGGGACCGCAGCATCTACTGGCCCCGCGGCAAGATGCTCGGCGGGTCTTCGTCGATGAACGCGATGATGTGGGTCCGCGGGTTCGCCGCCGACTACGACGAGTGGGCCTCACTGTCGGACTCCTCGTGGTCGTTCGAGAACGTCGTACCCTACTTTCGCAAGATCGAAAGCATCGAAGCGACAAAGGAACTCGATGCGGGCACCGGCGGACCGTTGATCGTGTCGAACCAGCGCAGTCCCCGCGCCTTGACGGCCTCCTTCCTCGATGCCGTCCAGGAAGCCGGATACTCCGTCGAGGCCGCCAATCGTGCCGAGCCCAAGGGCTTCTCGCAAACCATGGTCAACCAGAAACGCGGCGCCCGCTGGAGCACTGCCGACGCGTACCTCACACCGATTCGCAAGCGGGCCAACCTGACCATCCTCACCGATGCTCACGCAACGCGCGTCGTCTTCGCAGGGTCCACCGCCGTCGGCGTCGAATACACCAAGGACGGGCTCACCCACACCATCCGGGCCGCCAAGGAAGTGATTCTCGCCGGGGGCGCGATCAATACGCCACAATTGCTGATGCTCTCGGGCATCGGCGACAGAGCACAACTGGCCGCACACGGGATTGCCGTCCAGCACCACGCCCCGGAGGTCGGTAAGAACCTGACCGATCACCTGTGTGCGCTCATCGGCTGGAAGACCGAATCCGATTCACTGTTCCACGCGGAAAGAATCCCGCAGCTCGTCAACTACCTGACGCGCCGACGCGGCATGCTCACCTCGAACGTCGCCGAAGCCTACGGATTCATCAAGAGTCGAGACGAAGTACCGTTCCCGGACGTCGAGCTCATCTACGCCCCCGCCCCGTTCTTCGACGAGGGACTCATCGCGCCGGATGCCCACGCCGCCGTCATCGGGGCAGTGCTGCTCAAACCGATGAGCCGCGGCGAGATCAGTCTTCGTTCCGCCGACCCACTGGCCAAAGCCATCATCGAACCCCGCTACCTCAGCGATCCCGACGGCGCCGATCGGCGCGCGATGATCGAGGGCTTGCGGGCATGCATGAACATCGCCTCGCAACCCTCCCTCGAGAAATTGCTCGGCGCCCTCGTCCGACCACGCGTGAAAGCAGACATCTCGACCGAGGACCTGCTGACCGAAGCCCTCGAGCAGAACGCACACACCCTCTACCACCCGGTGAGCACCTGCCGGATGGGCAACGACAGCTCGAGCGTCGTCACCCCGGATCTGCGGGTCCGTGGCGTCGACAACCTACGGGTCGCGGACGCGTCGATCATGCCGACGATCATCCGCGGTCACACGCACGCGCCGAGCGTGCTGATCGGCGAAAGGGCCGCGGACCTGGTACTGCGCTGAGGGGACGGGTCACATACCCGTCGCCACCGGCCGAGCCGGGTCATTGGACCATTGTGACCACGAACCCGGGTAGAGGGCTGAATCTATCCCGGCGATGGCCAGCGCGGCCACCTGATGAGCGGCCGTGATGCCGGAACCGCAGTACACCCCGACCTGCGGCTTCACCCCGCCGAACCGTTCGCGGAGCGCGTCCGCAGTCAAGAATCGCCCGTCCGCGTCGAGGTTGGCGCTGGTCGGAGCGCTGATGGCGCCGGGGATATGGCCGGCGCGCGGATCCACCGGCTCGGACTCGCCCGAGTACCGCTCGGCTGCCCGCGCGTCGAGCAGCGTTCCGGACGCGGCGAGTGCAGCGGCCTCCTCGGTCGTGAGCGTCGGCAGGTGTCCGGCGCTGAGCTGGACATCTCCGGGCGCCGACGCAAATTCCTCGCCCGCGGAGGTGCCGTTACCTGCGGCGATCCAGGCTGCCAGACCGCCGTCGAGCAGGGTTACGTCGTCGAAGCCGGCCCACTTCAGCAGCCACCACGCGCGCGCCGCGGCGAGGTTGCCGGTGTTGTCGTAGACGACAACCGGCACACCTTCGGTGACTCCCCAGCGTCGCGCGGCCGCCTGGAGCCTCTCGATGGAGGGCAGCGGATGCCTGCCCTGGTCGGGTGCACCGGGTTCGGCGAGTTCATTTTCGAGGTCGACGAACACCGCGCCCGGGATATGCGCGTCGCGATAATGCCGTCGACCGTCCGAATCTCCCAGCGCCCAGCGAACATCGACTATCACGAGCGGACTACGCAGTGCGGACTTCAGCTCGGCGACGTCGCGGACTTGGCTCTTGTGTGGCATACCGTGAATTTTGCTCCACTTTCGCTTGGAATCGACGGAATCCCGCCCAGTCGGAGCGAAAGTGGAGCAAAATTCACGGCACTGAAGGGCATTAGGTAACGGTGCGGCAACGGTCACGTATCGAACATGACTCGGGCCTACTACGAATGCTCGGATCGGACATTCTTCCCATATTCCCGTGTTTTTCCGTGAGAACATGTGCCTACCAAGGTGATTTGCCGCGCTGTTCGTGCCGGGTCGGGAGGCCCGCATACGAGATTTCAACGGTTCGGCATGCGGAACCACGTACCGGACTAAGATCGGACCCATCCGGAACGGGCCCTGCGGCGAATTACCTACAACGCTCAACACTTGAGCCAACGAAAGGTAGATCCTCACATGATCTCGATCCGTAAAGTTATGGCCGCCACTGCAATCGGCGCAATGACCCTCGTACCTCTCGCCGCATGCTCGAGTGACGACTCATCGAGCACCGAGTCCAGCACCACCTCGGCCGCTGCCGCCGAAACCACAGAGTCGATGCCGGAACCAGCTGCCGAGGTCAAGGACCTCAGCAAGGGCGTCAGTACCGCTGTCGCACTCGACGCCGGCTTCACCGGCGCCCTGACCACCTTGGGCCTCACGCCCGGAGTTGTCGGAACCGCCACTCTGGCAGACGGATCCATCGTCTTCCCGATCACCGGTGGAGACGTCAAGTACTGGGAGCCGGGCACAGTCGACCCCTACGTTCAGGGCGAGATCATGCACGATGGCAGCGGCTTGTCGCTGACCGCCGGTGAGACCGTCGTCGAGCTCACCGACTTCGACATCGATCCGGGCACCTCGGTTCTCACCGGAACCGTCACGGTCAACGGTGACGTTGCTGCCGAAGATGCAGTTCTCTTCGACCTCGACGGCCGCACCTTGAAGCCGTTGGCAACCGGCCCGAACAACACGGCCATCCTGCAGGGCACCGAGGTCAAGATCTCTGAGACCGCCGCCGGCCTGCTGAACGACACGTTCAAGACCGACGCTGTCACCCCCGGCCTGCTCGTGGGCGTTGCGACCATCACTGTCGCTACCGCGTAATGACCGACGAAACCGTCCGCGCGAGGTCACCGCATATGGCGGCCCCGCGCGGACGGTTTCGTAGTCCGCTCCGAGGCCCCTGGCTCACCTCGATCTTCGGCGCCGTATTGCTCGCCGGCCTGCCCATCGTCATCCTCACCGGGCTTGCCTCCTACATAGCGTATGGCCCACAATTCGGCCAAGCCCTACCGACAGATGTCGGCTGGCTGCGGCTCCCCTACTTCGACTGGCCCACCAACCCATCGTGGTTGTACCGCCTCACCCAGGGTCTACACGTCGGCCTCGGATTGATTCTGGTTCCGATCGTGTTGGCCAAACTGTGGTCGGTCATACCCAAGCTGTTCGTGACGCCTCCGATCCGCTCGGTTTCTCAAGCACTCGAACGGCTTTCCCTCCTCGCGCTCGTCGGCGGGATCCTGTTCGAGATCGTCACCGGAGTTCTCAACATCCAGTACGACTACATCTTCGGCTTCAGCTTCTACACCGCCCACTACTGGGGCGCATGGATCTTCATCGCCGGATTCGTCTCACACGCGATCATCAAGACACCGTTGATGTTTCGCACCCTCCGCTCCCGCTCATTCATCCAGGTACTGAAAGACAAGCAGACCGAGCAGGAAGTCGATCCCGACGGTTCCGACCTCATCGCCGAGAACCCCACCGATCCCACGATCAGCAGGCGCGGCGCCCTCGCGCTCGTCGGCGGCGGCGCACTGTTCGTCGCAGCCCTGACCGTGGGGCAGACCACCGGCGGGTTCCTCCGCAACACCGCCATACTTCTCCCCCGCGGCCGGTCGTACGGAGACGGACCCAACGATTTCCAGATCAACCGCACAGCCTCCGCAGCCCGGATCACCGAGGACAACACGGGCGCGAGCTGGACCCTCGAACTGACGGGAGGTGCGAGCGCGATGACATTCACCAGAGATGCCCTCCTACGGATGGAGCAACACACCGCCGATCTGCCCATCGCCTGCGTCGAGGGATGGTCGACGGTTCAGCGCTGGACCGGCGTCCGGTTACGTGACCTCGCTTCGGCAGCCGGCGTCGGCAACCTTCGGTCGGCGCAGGTTACCTCGATCGAAGAGAATGGGCCCTTCCGTCAGGCCACACTGCAATCCAACCAGGTCCTCGACGCCGATTCGCTACTCGCACTGCAGGTCAACGGCGTCGACCTCTCCCCCGACCACGGGTACCCCGCGCGGATCATCGTCCCGGCGATGCCAGGAGTGCACAACACCAAATGGGTGAAGGCAATCGAATTCAGAGGTGCGTGATGGCAGCGTTCGCCCGCGTCTACGGCGCCCGTCCCCTGCACCTACTTGCGGTGTGTTTCGCGTTGGCGCTGGTGGGGTACGTGGTCTACGTGGCAGGTATAGCGACGTTCTGGAATCGGAACGTCTGGTGGCAATCGATTGCAGTGTGGTTCGCCGGTGCCGTCGTCGTCCACGACCTTCTTCTCTTTCCCCTCTATTCTCTCGCCGACCGCTCGCTCACTGCCGGACTGGACGCGATGCGCGGACGGGCGCCCGCGCTCACCTGGCGTGTGTCCCCGCTCAACTACATCCGCATCCCGCTCATGGGAACGGCGCTGACGTTTGTCCTGTTCTTCCCAGGAATCATTCAGCAAGGATCCGAAACATTCACTACAGCAACCGGATTGACGCAGGAGCCCTATCTCGGTCGTTGGCTGGTACTGACAGCGGTGCTGTTCGGGGTCAGCGCACTGGCGTACGCGATCCGTATCGCACAGACCTCGACCAGGAGAGCGACGTGAGAGTAACGGCGGACGAACTGTTCAACAGAGCCTCCTGCGGGCTGCCCTGTTGGATGGGGCACTCGGATGGAACTCGTGAGCCCCTGCCGACTGCGCGTTGGATGGGTGGTCCGGCGTCGAGCAGCGAAGACCGAATCGCCGACGGCCGGATGATCGGCCACTGCAACGGCCCCACACTCGATCTCGGCTGTGGGCCCGGTCGACTCACCGAGGGCCTGGCACGACGCGGCATCTCCGCGCTCGGTGTCGACACCTCGAAGAAGGCCGTCGATCTGACTGTCGGGCGCGGCGGACGGGCGGTACTTCGCGACCTGTTCGAGCCTCTACCCAATGCCGGTGACTGGGCTTGCGTCCTGCTGGCCGACGGCAACATCGGCATCGGCGGCGACCCGGTCCGGTTGCTTCGCCGAGCAGCAGAGCTCATTCGACCGGACGGCGCCGTCATCGCCGAGGTCCACGCGCCCGGTGCCGCCGAAGTACAACCACAGACAGTTCGTTGGGAGACCGACACGATGGTGGGTGATTGGTTCGCATGGGCGAGCGTCAGCGCCAACGCAACTTATGCCATCGCCCACGCAGCCGGTCTCGCCGTCGTCGATATCGCGCCGATCCACGGACGGTTCTTCGCACGGCTGGAGCGTGCTTAACCGCCCGCGCAGCGCATCACCAGTTGGTGAAGAGCAAGTGGTTGATTGCAAGTGCCACGAGCACCTGCAATCCCAACCAGAACCGGTGTGTGCGTTGCGGAAGCACTGCGGGCGCCAGGAGCATCCACATGGCGAACGGCAGCCAGATCCGCTCGGTTTCGGCCTTGCTCAGCTGACTCAGGTCCGCCATCACCACGGCCGCCAGCCCGGCGATGACCAGAAGATTGATCGGCTGCACCCGAGTGAAGATGCGCGGAAACGCAGCAGGAACGGCAATCCCGAGCGCACAGAACAGCGCCGCGAAGTTGGCCCAACCCCAGTACTCGAACGGCCGGTCCGTCGCGATGCCCTGGTAGTAACGCTCCTGGACGAGCTCGTAGCCGTCGAACCACCAGAAACCGTAGGCGGTGAAGATCGCCGCCACGACGAGGGCGCCCGCGAGCGCACCGAGAAGCGACCACACGGCCGGCCACAACGCGCGCCTTGCGACCAGCACCGCCACGGCCGGCAGTGCCATCAACCCGAGGCCGTAGTTGAGATAGACACCGAAGCCCAGAAGTACACCCGCGGCAAGCGATACAGGCCATCGGTTCTTCTGCGTCGAAAGTGCAAGCAATGCAATACCCCACGCCACCACGCCGGCGTAGAACGCGTCGGCAGACACCGCGATCCAGACAGCCGCGGGAGCAAGCGCCACGAACGGGGCTGCACGACGCGCCATCGTCTCGTCACCGAGGGCACGGACGGTCACGATGAGCGCCATAGCGGCGCTGGTGCCGACGAGAACGCACAACCACGCCGCCCACGCACCGCCACTGAGCCCGACCCGGTCCAGCCACACGAACGTCAGCAGCGCACCCGGCGGATGGCCGGACACATGCGTCGTCCACGAGTCGGCCTGGTAATCGAGGATGCGCTCGGAAAAGCCCTGCAGCGTCGCCGGTATATCGGTGATGTCGGGAACTTCGTGGAGATACTCGTCGGTGGAGGACAACCGCGTCGAGAATCCGCGTCGCCAACCGTCGACCATGGCCAGCGCCATCGTCCACGCCAGCGACACACCCCAAGTGAGCGGCAGCAACATCCGCCACGACAGTCTGCGCGCGAGCTCAGGCCCCCACAGGACGCCCCCGATCGCGATGAGAATCGCGAACGGCGTGCCCCACCCGAAGTGCAGCTCACGGAACCCGAAAAGCGGTGCGGCATCGGCGAAATCACGAACCTGCTGCGGGGTGCGGTTGATGATCGGCGTAATCAGCTCGTTGCCCAGATACGGGACCACGAAGGCCACTGCCACGAGCGCTACGGCGAGGACAGCCGCGATAGATTCTCTCCAATACCGGATAGCGTTCACCTAACGTTGCGATCCACGTGGAAATCTCGAACATCGATGGGCCCAGCATACCGAGGACGGAAATGAATCAATGACATCAACGCCGACAACAACTTCGCACCGAGCCGACATCGCGGTCATCGGTGGTAGCGGCTTCTACTCGTTTTTCGGGGAAGATGCACACTCGGTCACACTCGACACGCCGCACGGTTCGACGAGCGGGCCCATCACCATCGGCGACATAAACGGCCGCACCGTCGCATTCCTTCCTCGACACGGGGCTCAGCACGAGTACTCCCCACACACGGTGCCGTATCGCGCCAACATGTGGGCCCTGCGCATGCTCGGAGTGCAGCGCATCTTCGCCCCGTGTGCCGTCGGCAGCCTTCTCCCCGAATACGGGCCTGGAACAGTGGTGATTCCCGACCAACTCGTCGATCGAACGAGCGGGCGTACGCAGAGCTACTTCGACAACGGCGGAATTCACGTCGAATTCGCCGATCCGTACTGCGCCGACCTACGCACCGCGGCAGTGCAACCCGGGACCGTCGACGGCGGCACGATGGTTGTCGTCGAGGGCCCTCGATTCTCCACCCGCGCCGAGAGCCAGTGGTATGCCCGTCAGGGGTGGACACTGGTCAACATGACCGGACATCCCGAGGCGGTACTGGCCCGTGAACTCGAATTATGTTATGCCCCGATCGCTCTCGTGACCGACCTCGATGCGGGGATCGAGGCAGGGCAGGGTGTTCGAGCAGTCGACGTGTTCGCCGAATTCCAGAAGAACATCGAACCACTGAAGGCCTTGGTTCGATCGGCTATCAGCTCTGCACTGATGGGTCCTTGCGAATCGTGCCGCGTGCACGAGGGCATCGAGCTTCCGATCGAGCTGCCATGACTCGCGTCTTGCTCACCGGGGCAGCCGGATTCATCGGTGGACACATCCTCGGCGCACTCCGCCCCAGTTACGACGTCGTCGCGATCGACGCATTTCTTCCCTCCGCGCACGGAAGCGATCGACCGACACCGGGTATCGAGAGGGTCGACGTCCGCGACCACGACTCGCTCGTGGACGTGCTGGCCGGAGTCGACGCCGTGTGCCACCAGGCTGCCGTCGTCGGCGCAGGCGTCGACGCCGCGGACGCACCCGCCTACGCAAGCCACAACGATTTCGGCACCGCCGTGCTGCTCTCGGCAATGGCCGAAGCGGGCTGCACCCGGTTGGTGTTGGCGTCCTCGATGGTCGTCTACGGCGAGGGGCGATACACCAATGCTGCGGGCAAGACGGTAGTGCCCGGTCCGCGCACGCGCGCCGATCTCGACGAAGGCCGCTTCGACAACACCGACCCGAACACCGGAGATATTCTGGATTGGGCTCTGGTGAAAGAGGATTCGGCGTTGCAGCCACGAAGCACCTACGCCGCGAGCAAGCTTGCGCAGGAAAACTACGCACTTGCTTGGTCCCTCGCCACCGGCGGCTCGGTGACCGCACTTCGCTACCACAACGTCTACGGACCGAACATGCCACGCAACACTCCGTACTCCGGCGTCGCAGCGATGTTCCGCTCCTCGCTCGAAGCCGGACGTTCACCGCAGGTGTACGAGGACGGATTGCAGGCGCGTGATTTCGTGCACGTCTCCGACGTTGCAGCGGCGAACGTACTGTCCATCGCGGCCGCCCTACCCGGATTCACTGCGCTCAATGTGTCCTCGGGTCATCCGATCACCATCGGCGAAGTCGCAACCGCGCTATCCCAGGCCTGCGCAGGGCCGGCACCCGAAGTGACCGGACAGTACCGCTCCGGTGACGTCCGGCACGTGGTGGCCAGCCCCGAATCGGCCCGCACCGCAATCGGATTCGACGCCGCGATCTCGCCGTTCGACGGTCTGCGCGAGTTCGCAACCGCACCTCTTCGTGACGCCGAAGGCACCGGTGCCCCCCGTGTTTGAGCCGACCGATGTCACCGTGGTGATTCCGTGCATGAACGAAGAAGGCTCGCTCCCCGGCGTTCTCGCCGACATGCCCGCGGGCTACCGCGTCATCGTCGTCGACAACAATTCCGTGGACGACACTGCAGCGGTTGCTCGAACGCACGGCGCCGCCGTCGTGCAGGAACCCGTGCCAGGTTACGGATCGGCCGTTCACGCCGGAGTTCTCGCCGCGACAACCGAAGTCGTGTGCGTTCTCGACGGCGACGGCTCGATGGATCCGCGTGAGCTCCCCCTGCTGGTCACCGCCCTCGAAGACGCGGACCTCGCCGTAGGTCGACGCAAGACCGTCCGCGGAAACTCACCGATCCACGCGCGAATCGGCAATGCCGTCCTGGCCCTTCGGCTTCGGACCAAATACAACCTGCCCGTCCATGACCTCGGCGCCATCCGTGCGGTACGACGGCAAGCACTTCTCGATCTCGACGTGACCGACCGACGGTCCGGCTACCCGCTACAACTGCTCGTCCTCGCCTCGAAAGCCGGCTGGACGGTCGTCGAACATGAGGTCTCCTACAGTCCACGGACAGCAGGCACCTCGAAGGTGTCCGGCTCGGTCAAGGGAACCGTCGTCGCAGTGCGGGACTTCTGGAAGGTGCTCTCGTGAAGGTAACCGCCCTCGTCGTCGCCAAAGCTCCCGTACCCGGGCTCGCGAAAACCCGCCTCGCGAAAACCCTAGGCGACGACATCGCCGCCGACATCGCCGCCGCCGCACTGCTCGACACCCTCGACGCCGTATCCGCCGCCGACTTCGACGAGCGCATCGTCGCCATGACCGGCGACCTCGCCCAGGCGAGCCGAGGAGATGAAATAACTGCCGCACTGGCGTCGTACATCGTGATCGGGCAGCGGGGCGACGGTTTCGCCGAGCGGCTTCGCTACGCGCACGAGGACGCTGCGGCGTCGGGCAATCCGGTCTTTCAGATCGGGATGGACACCCCCCAAGTGACGGTGATCCTGCTGAACGACGCCGCAACGCAGCTCACCGAGCCGGGGCGATCGGTGCTCGGCATGGCTGAGGACGGCGGTTGGTGGGGATTGGGCATCGCAGATCCCGCGCTCGCTCGCGGGCTCCTCGAGGTGACCATGTCGAGTCCCACGACGGGCATCGATACTTACAGGGCTCTCGAAGCACTGGGCGCGGACATCGCGTCACTGCCAATTCTGCGTGACGTCGACCACGCCTCGGACCTGACTACCGTCGCGGCTCTGTGTCTGGGGGGCAGTCGCTTCGGAAAGGCGGTCGAGCAGGTCGTTCGACACGTGCAGAGGTAACCGCTACCCCTCCGTAACCAATCCGTGACCACTGTCGATCGCATTGCAACAATCGAAAAGCTTAGTTTCTCCGCACATTCTCAGATAACGGTGCTAGAAAGACCATGTGCTTGGAATACTCATCGGTATAGCCGTCTGGTTGGTGGTGGCCCTCATGGTCGCCATCGTGCTGGGCCGCGTCGCGCGTCGTGCCGATTCCGAGGAACTCGGATCGACTTTGGACTGGGATACCGCAGACGTCGACGAGTCCGTCCCGCACGACTGATCCTCACCTCGACAGTAACGGACTTCACGCCCGTTTTGCCCGCGCAGACCAGTCCGTTCACTTTGTCGAAAGAACAAAAAAGCCTGTCCGGCAGGTTAGTCCTCGAGCTATGCTTCCCGCGGTCTGTTTAGAACTCGAAGGAAAGCCGGGGGGCTAGTGAAACGTTTTACGTCGGTCGCTGTTGCTGTTGTGGTCACATCTCTTGTGATTGCCGGTCCTGCAGCGGCCAATCCGAACATCGTCAATCCGATTCCCGGACTGAACGGCGTCTTCGGCCTCCCACAGCTCACCGGACGCACCGTGGCCGTCGCACAGGCAACCGGAATGTCCAGCACGAACGAGACCCAGCACGTCAACATGCTGGGCACCGACCTCGGAATCATGTGGGACAACGGCAACGGCGAGATTTTGACCGCCTTCGGCGATACAGCAGGCCTCGGGCTGCCGAACCTACTACAGGGGAGCCTGTGGTCTTGGCGCAGCAACTCGCTCGTGCGAAGTCACGACGGCAACCTGGCCGATGGCATGAGCTTCGACAGCATCGTCAAGGACCCGCTCGGACAGGCCAAGGAACTCGTACCGAGCCCCAAGATCCCCTTCGTCGAGATCAGCCGCATCCCCACTGCCGGTGTCGCACTCGGTCAGAATCAGTTCATGAGCCTGATGTCGGTCAAGGACTGGGGTCAGCCCGGGCATTGGGAAACCAACTACTCCTCGATTGCAGTATCGGGTGACAACGGCGAGAACTGGACCGTCCACCCGGAGACTCAGCGTCCGAGCGACGGTGGAAGCCGCAACTTCCAGCAGAACGCCTTCCTGAAGGACGGCGGGTTCGTCTACGAATACGGCACGCCTCCCGGACGCGGCAACCTCGGCCACGTCTCGCGCGTACTCGAAAAAGACATCCTGAACCTCGCCGCGTACGAATACTGGACCGGCGCCGAATGGAAGAAGGGCGACCCCGCGCTCGCGGCTCCCATTGTCGACAACGTCGGCGAGCTGTCCGTCGCATACAACCAATACCTCGGTCAATACTTGATGCTCACCACGGACCCCTCCGATTCGATCGTCATGCGCCGCTCCCCCTCGCCCGTCGGCCCGTGGAGTCCGCCCGAGGTGCTCGTCGACACCAATCAGCTTCGCAGTGCTTATGCGCCCTATATTCACCCGTGGTCCTCGGGTCCTGACCTCTACTTCCTTGCCACGGTGCACCAGAACTACAACGTTCTGCTTCTGCGCACCACGTTGTGACGCGTCGGCGACATATGGTCGTCGGAATGGATGCAACAGCGTGGGACACCAAGTATGCGGCCGCCGACCTGGTCTACGGATCGCCTCCTAACGAGGCACTGGTCGAATACGCTACGACGCTTCCGCGTGGGCGGGCGTTGGACCTTGCCGCCGGTGAGGGCAGAAATGCCCTGTGGCTGGCCACCCGCGGATGGGAGGTCACCGCCGTCGACTTCTCGGCAGTCGGGCTCGAGAAGGGGCGTCGGATCGCCGCGAAATCACCTAAATCGGTGCGAGATCGACTCACCTGGGTCCATGCCGATGTGACCAAGCTCTCGCCGGAGCCGAACTATGACCTGGTCCTCGTTCTCTACCTTCATCTACCCCCGGAACAACGTAAACGGGTGATTCGCAGCGCAATCGGCGCTCTGAAACCTGACGGAATCCTCATGATTCTCGGTCACCACTCGCTCAACATCACCGACGGCGTCGGCGGGCCGCAGGATCCCGAAATACTTTATACGCCAGAGGATTTGGCTTCCGATGTCGACGGCTTGGACGTGGCAACCAGGGGCGAGAAGCGCCTGCGGCACACCGATCACGGCATGGCGATCGACGCGTTACTACTCGCGAGTAGGTCCCCTCTTGGCAGCGGGAATGAACGGGGGTAATATCCAGTTATGTTACCGACGAGTAGCTAACTTGGGCGGTACTTACCCGAGACCGCACCATCAAATTTGGAGAGAACGAGCATGGGACATTACAAGAGCAACCTCCGGGATCTCGAGTTCAACCTCTTCGAGCTGTTCGGGCTCGACGAATCCCTCGCAGGAAACAACTTCGGCGACCTCGACGGCGAGGCAGCCCGCGACATGCTTCGCGAGGTCGTACGCCTGGCAGAAGGACCGGTAGCCGAGTCCTTCGCCGAATCCGACCGAAACCCGCCCGTGTTCGACCCCGACACTCACACCGTCAAGCTGCCAGAGGCTTTCAAGAAGTCGTTCAAGGCGCTGTACGACGGCGAGTGGTGGCGTGTCGGCCTCGACGAAGAAGTCGGTGGCATCCCCGCGCCTCGCACTCTCGGCTGGGCACTCAACGAGCTGCTGCTCGGCGCCAACCCGGCTGCGTTCATGTACTCCGCAGGACCAGGATTCGCCAACGTGCTCTACAACAACGGCACCGAAGAGCAGAAGGAATGGGCGAAGGTCATCGTCGAGCGCAAGTGGGGCGCCACGATGGTGCTCACCGAGCCCGACGCCGGATCCGACGTCGGCGCAGGCCGCACCAAAGCCATCAAGCAGGAAGACGGCTCCTGGCACATCGAAGGCGTCAAGCGGTTCATCACCTCGGCCGTTTCCGACGATCTCTTCGAGAACACCATGCACCTGGTTCTCGCTCGTCCGGAAGGTGCCGGACCCGGCACCAAGGGCTTGAGTCTTTTCTACGTGCCGAACACGCACTTCGACTTCGAGACCGGCGAACTCGGCGAGCGCAACGGAGTCTTCGTCACCGGCGTCGAGCACAAGATGGGCCTCAAGGTCTCCACCACCTGTGAGCTCACCTTCGGTGGCCACGACGTCCCGGCCAAGGGCTGGCTTGTCGGCGAGGTCCACAAGGGCATCGCGCAGATGTTCGACGTCATCGAGCACGCTCGAATGATGGTCGGCACCAAGGCGATCGCCACCCTCTCCACCGGATACCTCAACGCACTGGCCTACGCCAAAGAGCGTGTCCAGGGCGCCGATCTGACGAAGATGACGGACAAGGCAGCACCCCGCGTCACCATCACGCACCACCCCGACGTTCGTCGCAGCCTGATCACCCAGAAGGCATACGCCGAAGGCCTGCGCGCGGTGTACCTCTTCACCGCGGCACACCAGGACCCGGTCACCGCGAAGCAGGTATCCGACGCGGACGAGGACATCGCCTACCGCGTCAACGATCTGCTGCTCCCGATCGTCAAGGGTGTCGGATCCGAAATCGCCTACAGCCAGCTGGCGGAGAGTCTCCAGACGCTGGGCGGATCCGGGTTCTTGCAGGACTACCCGATCGAGCAGTACATCCGCGACTCGAAGATCGACTCGCTGTACGAGGGCACGACGGCCATCCAGGCGCAGGACTTCTTCTTCCGCAAGATCGCCCGTGACCGTGGTGTCGCGCTGGCTCACATCGCCGGCCAGATCAAGTCGTTCATCGACAGCGAAGCTGGCAACGGTCGACTCAAGGCCGAGCGCGCGCTTCTCGCCACCGCACTCGAAGACGTGCAGGCCATCGTCACCACGATGACCCAGCAGCTCATGGGAGCTCAGGAGCAGCCGACCGAGCTGTACAAGGTCGGCCTCGCATCCGTCCGTTTCCTCATGGGCTTCGGCGACCTGCTCATCGGCTGGCTGCTGCTGCGTCAGTCCGAAATTGCCATCACAGCACTCGACAACGGTGCGGAGGGCAAGGAAAAGTCGTTCTACGAGGGCAAGGTCGCAGTCGCGTCCTTCTTCGCCAAGAACATCCTGCCCCAGCTGACCGCTACCCGTGGCATCCTCGCCAACACGGACCTCGACGTCATGGAGCTCGACGAAGCTGCATTCTGATTCGACCCCGTACACAAACGGCCGCATCCCCTTCCTTGGGGTGCGGCCGTTTGGTCTCTGCCTGCTCTGTTTCCTGCCCGCTCGCTAACCTTCTTCGGCCGCGAGGCGGCGGAACTTACTGCTGTGGAACACGATGGGCGCTACATCTCTGATCTCTAGTTCATTGATCCGCATCAGCACGATCGCATGATCGCCTGCGGGTACTTGTTCGGTGACGGTGGCGTCGAGCCACATACTCGCTCCGCCGATGAAGACGGCGCCGTCCTCGGTCGTCGTCACTTCCAGACCCTCGAACCGGTTACCCGTCTTGGCGGCCAATGTCCGCGCAGCGCCGTCGTGCGCTTCGCCCAACACACTGATGCCGATGCGCTTCGAGACAGTGAACCTAGGCCACGTCGTCGACGTGTTCTGCACGCAGAACGCCACGAGCGGCGGGTCCATCGACACAGCGACGAAGCTGCTCGCAGCCATGCCGACGGGAGAGCCGTCGATTTCGGCGCACAGCGCGACGACACCGCTGGGGAACTGACCGAAAGCGGCGCGAAGGACACCGCTATCGAGTTCGGTGGTGGCGAGAGGCATGAGATATCCGTTCTGGTCTGAGCAGCGTGATCAGGTGGTGACATCTGACCTTACGTTCGGTCATCCTGCCAGCACACCTCGTAGTCCACGATACGAGTTTCGGTAGACGAGAGTCCTGCGCCCTGATCGTCGGGAATGAAATTCGCCGCGACGGTGTCGTACTGTCGAGTAACTAGTCAGCAGTACTCACGGAGGTTGATGTTGTGCCGAGAATCGACAGCTACGTAGCGCTCGGGGACTCGTTCACCGAGGGCGTCGGCGATGCCGATTTCGCCAGCGCAAACGGGGTCAAGGGCTGGGCCGACCGCGTCGCGGAACAACTCGCCGCCACGAACCCGGAATTCCGCTATGCCAACCTCGCGGTGCGCGGCAAATTGGTCGACCAGGTGATCGAAAACCAAGTCGGCATCGCCGTCGACGCCGCACCCGACCTCGTCACCATCTACGCAGGCGGCAACGACCTGATGCGGCCCAAAGTCGACATCGACGGCGTCGTCGCCAGATACGACTCGGCACTGGCAGACCTCGTCGCCACCGGCGCGAGGGTCGTCGCCTTCACCGGATACGACGCGGGCTGGGCACCGCTGTTCCGCACACTGCGTGGACGCACTGCGATCTACAACGAACTCCTGCGGGAAGTAGCCGACCGTCGGGGAGTCGAACTCGTCGACTTCTGGCGCCTCGACGGCTACGACGACACTCGGATGTGGGACACGGATCGTCTCCATATGTCCACGCACGGACACATCAGGATGGCATCCGAGGTTCTGAATCACCTCGGTGTCCCGCATTCGATCGAACTCGAACCATTGGAGCAACGCGCACCCATCGCGGCTGCCGCGAAGCGGCGTGAGAATGCCGAATGGGTGAAGTCCTTCGCGGCGCCGTGGGTGTCACGACGCCTCCGCGGCGCATCCTCCGGCGACGACGTTGCGCCGAAACACACCATGCTTCTTCGTTCCCAGCTGCAACAGCACTAGCGGCGAAAGCGACTAGTTCTCACTGCTCTCCGGCGGAGCGGCCGGCTGCTCCGCCGGCTCGGCTGCCGGCGGATCGGCAGGAGGGACCACGGCAGGTTCGGCGGCAGGTCCAGCCGCTGGGGGCGCAGCCGGCTCTGCTGCCGGAGGTGCGGGTGCCGGCGGCGGAGCGTCCGCAGCCTTCGGATCAGGTTCGCGTGACTGGCATTTTACAATCGGAATCGGATCGTACTTGACCGTTCGAGTCTCCCGCGAGATCTCTTTGCCCGACGCAATATCGGTGATCACCCTGGTATTGCTCGCCATGAATCCCGGTCCACCACCAGACGGAACGCACTGATCACCGGCAGGGAGCGTGACCGTGTTGGGAGAGGTCGGGTTGGTCCGCGGCCCGGTACTGGACTCGACCTCCACCGTCTTCGTTCCCCAAAGTCGAACCGTCACATTCGAACCCGTACCGAACGACTCGATGACGATGCCAGTCTTGCTCTGGTTGGTGAACTTCAGGTCGATGGCGCCCTCGAACACCGTCGCCTCGCGGGCCTCGGGATACCTACTGATGTAGTAACTGTGCTCGGTGTGCCCAGCATCTTCCATTCCGCCGAAGTACGCCGCGTTGTACAGCGTCGTCGCGAACTGACTGATGCCGCCGCCGACTGCCCGGTCCGGCCTCCCGTTGTCGATGATCCCCGACTCGACGAAACCCTGCGCCGTTCCGCGTGGTCCGGTGTACCCGTTGAGCGAGAACGTAGCTCCTGGCTTCACCAATGCGCCGTTGACGATATCGGCGGTGAGTCCGATGTTGACTCCGGACGCGTACTCGAATCCGCCTGTGGTGTATTCGGCGACAACTTCCTTGATGCCGAGTGCTTGCGCGCCTTCGGTTGTCAGTGCCGGTGGCGCGGGTGCGTACACGGCACCGGTGGTTCGGGCGTCCGAGGAGGCCAGCAAAGTCGGCAACTGCTCGAGCGTCACCGGCCACTGCACCATGTCGCCGACGACACCAGGCACGATGGTCGGCGCGCCTGAGCCCAGAACGAACGACGCGTCCTTTGCGACTGTCTCGGTAGCGGCCAACTGTGGCGCGAGAATACGAATCGCTGCGTCGTTGTCGTACCGCGCCGCGAGTGACCCGTCCTCTCCCGGTTCGAAGGATACGACCTGGCCGACTGCCTCCGGGGTCAGCACCGCGGCTGCAGCGTTCTTGCCGGTGAACACCACCGGCGCGGACACCGCAGGCTCGGCGATCTCGGTGAGCACACGATCGACCTCGTCCTGGTGCACCGTTACGTCAGCGGTCTCGACGGGTACCGCGACATCCCCGAAAGCCCATCGCTTCTGCATTGCCTCGCGCGCGCCGGCGACGTCGAGCGCCAGGCCGGGAGCGGGTACCACACCCACTGCGGTCGCACCCTCGAAGACGATGTCGCCTTCCACCGGAGCGCGGTCGGTCTGCGCACGAATCGACTCGACGGTCGCATCGAGCGCGGCAACATCGACCGTCGACTGCACGCCGATCTCGCGATGACCGAAGAACGAACTCACCCGAGTGAAAGGATTGATCGGCTGCGACCCCGCGCGATCGAGCGTCGCATTCCAATCGACACCGAGCCCTGCGGCGGCCGGCACGAACTCGAGGTCCAGATCTCCGGCCTCGACAACAACGGGCTGTTCGACGCGTGCGCCGAGCTCCGAACGTAGCTTCGCCTCGGCGTCCTCGTGCGAGAGACTTCCGACGTCGACTCCGGCAACGGTGACCCCGCGCGGAACTGCGCCGCTGGAGGACAACCAGTCCGCGGTGTAGAACACAACCAAGATCGCCACCGCAGCGCCCGCCAAGACTGCAGCCTTCACCCACGGAGGCTTCTCATCCGAGCCGACCGGTCCACCGCCTGCAGGGTCGGGCGCTGCCGAGCTTACGGCGGCAGAGGCGATAGGCGGTTCGGGCGGATCAGGTGGTCCCGGGGCGAGAGCAGGTTCCGCAGGCCTCGGAGGGACGGGAGGGACCGCTGAATACGCGTCCGTCGCCGGCTCTTCATCCTGCGAAGGCCGGCTCGAAGAAGTCTGCTCGGGAGGTACAGCGTTCCCTGGAGGTACGACGGTCTCGGGAGGTACAACGTGCTCGGGAGGTACAACGGTGATGGCCTCGGTGACCGCGTCGTACGGCAGTACCTCTTCGGGCTGCGTGTCCTCTACCGAATCTTCAGGGACCGGACCTTCAGGGACCGGAGGCTCCTGACCCTTGCGCGGTTCTGTGCCGTCTCCACCGATGCTCACGTTCAAGCCCTCCCACAACCCCCACCGATTTCGATCGAATGTCGTGCCCGAGCTTACGCATCCGCTATCGACGCAGAGATGTCGAGCCACCTCGATCGAGATGTAGGCGGCTCCGCACCGCTGCCGGGTCGGGGGTCGGGCAGCAGTACGGAGCCACTACGACTATCGGCAATCTTTGTGAAGCGTTACAACGGAGCTTGGAAAAGCTTGCTGTTCATTCAGTTGAATGAACGCGGAGTTCTCACCTGTGCCCGGGGTCCACTGCCCGCGCCCAGTGCCCGGTCTTCACCAATGCCAACGTCAACAGCAGCCGGTTCTGAGGATCGGAGAGAACACGACCGGTCAGCTCCTCGATCTGCCGTATTCGATAGATCACGGTGTTCCGATGGCAGAAGAGCACCTTCGCGGCGTTCGTCGGTGACCCGTCACTGGCGAGAACGTGCGCGAGAGTGCCGAGCAGCGTGTCACGCTGCGGCTCCGGGTGTGTCGACAACGACCCGAGCGCGTGACGCACGAGCAGTTCCGAGCATTGGTCGTCGGCCGCCATGATCACGCGTGGGAGCCGATCGGTAGCCAGCGCGACTCCCACCTCCCCGTCCTCGACGGTCTCGGCTGTCAGTGTTGCAAGCCGATACGCAGCCGCGAACGACGACAACCCGTCGGGCGAGTGCGCGACCCCCACCTTCCCTGCCACCCGCGGCACCAACGCCTCGACGACGCCGGACAGCGACCCCCGCGTCAACGCGACCAACGCGAACTGATGACCGTCGCGGATGTTCCAGTGCGACACCGCACCGATTTGGTCGAGCGCGTCCTCGGGCGCCGGCAACGGCGACTCGCCTTGATCGTCGAGCACTCCGACGACGCATGCGATTGTTTGCGAAGCGGACAATCCGAGAGTTGCCCTGGCTTCGAGGACGAATGCCGGATCGCCTCCACGACCACTGCGGAGGCCGTCGAGAATTGCGAGCACATTGGCGATGTCGCGCTGCTGCATCCGCGCGCTTTCGCGTCGATACGCCTGGACGAGTGTTTCGTACTGCCCATCGAGGGCCCGCCAGAGCTGTTGCCCGGCAAGGAGAAGCAGCCTTTCGTCGATCACCAACCGATACTGTTCCCGCTCGATCATCAACTCTTCCCACAATGTCCTACTGCCGAGCGTGTACGCCTTGAGGACCAGTTCCATCGGTATCCCCTGACGCGCCCGTTCTCGGCCGGTCCGACGCCACACTTCACGGGTCGTGTCCGAGACCTCGCGGGGTCTCGACATCGTGAGCAGACCCTGCCGGACGTGTTCGCGGGTGCTGCGTCGAATCTCGGCGGCAATGTCCGGTGCACTGGACGCCAGGTAGGCGGGCTCCTGCTCTATCAATGCCAGCGTGATCGAATCCGCGATCGAATCCGCCCGACGCAGCAACGTCGACCATGCTTGCTGGATCGCCGCCTGATCCGAGGCACTGAGTTTGCGGCGCGCGGACTGGCCCGAACTGGTCCTCACCGCCGGTCCGCTCACAGGCACAGCTTTGCGCACATCGCCTAGACATGTGGGCGAATTGACCGGTGATCGTGTCCTCGGACCCAAACATTTTGTGCGCTGCGTCCATATCGCGCGTTGTGCAGAGCGTCCATAGTGAACCCACAACCGATTGTGAGGTACATCACTTGACGGCAGGTTCAGCACCCCCACCAGTGTTCGACATGAAATCCATCGATGTCACATTCGGTGGCATCGTGGCTCTGTCCGACGTCAGCCTCGACGTCAGGCCAGGAGAGGTCCTCGGGGTGATCGGCCCGAACGGAGCAGGAAAGACGACCCTGTTCAACGTCGCGTGCGGACTTGTCCGACCACAGGCCGGCACCATCACCCGCAACGGGGAGCCGCTCACGCGCCTCACCCCCCACCAACTGCCCGGATTGGGGATGAGCCGGACCCTCCAAGGGCTCGGGCTCTTCGACCGAATGACGGTTCTCGACAACGTCATGATCGGCGCCGACAAGACCGCCCGCGCCGGATTTCTCTCCGGCATCCTCGGACTACCCCGTAGCTCGCGCGACGATGCCGCTGTGCGCGCCACCGCCATGTCCACGCTGGAAGAACTGCGTATCGACTCCTACGCTCACCGATTTCCCCCGAGCCTGCCCTACGCGGTGCGCAAACGGGTCGCCCTGGCCCGCGCTCTGGTCAGCACACCGTCCCTTCTCCTCCTCGACGAGCCCGCATCGGGCCTGTCCTCGGACGAAATGGACGAACTCGCAACACTCATCCGCTCACTTGCAGGCGGAGAATTCTCGAGCACTTCGATCATGCTCGTCGAACATCATATGGATCTCGTCATGAGCGTCTGTGACCGAATCTTCGTACTCGACTTCGGCAAGGTCATCGCGCAGGGCACCCCCGAAGACGTACGCGAAGACCCGGCCGTCCTCGCCGCATATCTGGGAAACGAAGTGACACATGGCAACTGACACACTCCAGTTGGAAATCACCGATCTCACCGTGCACTACGGTCCGGTCAAGGCCCTCGATTCGGTATCGATGTCCATCCGCGCAGGCGCCGTCACCGCCGTCCTCGGCGCGAACGGTGCAGGCAAGACGACTCTGCTCAGAGCCATCTCAGGTCTGCTGCATCCCACCTCGGGAAGTATCACGATGGCGGGCGCAGAACTCGTCGGGGTCGCACCGGATCGCATGTCACGCAAGGGACTCGCCCACGTTCCCGAGGGTCGCGGGGTCATCGCCGAGCTGACCGTGGAGGAGAACCTCCGTCTCGGCGCAATGGGCCGCAACAAAAGCCACGACGCGGTCACCCTGGATCGGATCTACACGATGTTCCCGCCGCTCGACACGAGGCGATCTTTGTCCGCACACACGTTGTCCGGCGGTGAACGTCAGATGCTCGTCATCGGCCGAGCACTCATGGCGACCCCGACGGTTCTACTACTCGACGAACCCTCGCTGGGTCTCGCACCGAAAGTGATCGCCCAAATTTTCGAGACACTGCGAATGCTAGTCGAAACCGAGTCCATGACAGTGGTTCTCGTAGAACAGAACGCACGCAGCGCCCTCTCGATCGCCGAGCATGCCGTCGTACTCGACCTCGGCACGGTCGCCGTCGAAGGGCCCGCCGACACCCTGGCCGACGACGACGCTCTCCGCCACGCCTACCTCGGATTCTGACGAGCCGAAAGGAACCCCACCGACGTGCAGCAACTGCTCACCATCCTCCTGAACGGGGTGACGACCGGCATGATCTATGCCGCGTTCGCTCTTGCCCTGGTTCTCATCTGGCGCTCGACGCGCATCGTGAACTTCGCGCAGGCTCCCATGGCCATGATCACCACCTACGTCGCTCTCGTCGTCATCGACGCCGGCTACTCCTACTGGATCGGATTCGGCATCGCGCTTCTCAGCGGGCTGATACTGGGCGCGTTGATCGAACGCCTGGTCATTCGGTTCGTCGACACGTCTTCGCACATCAATCCGATCATCCTCACCCTCGGATTGTTCATCATCATCCACGCGACAGCAGCCATCGTGTTCGGCAACCAATTCCGTTCTTTTCCAGCACCTTTCGGACTCTCGGGTCGAATGATCGGTGACGTCAACATCGCACTCACCGGATACGACATCTTCAAGATCGTCGCCGTGTTGGTAGTGCTCGGACTACTCGTACTACTGTTCCGCTTCACCGACCTCGGCCTGAAAATGCGTGCGAGCGCCTTCGAACAGGAAGTGGCCAAACTACTCGGCGTCCGCGTCAGCAGAATGCTCACCCTCGGCTGGGCGCTCGCCGCCGTCGTAGGTTCACTGGCCGGCCTGCTCATCGCAGGTGGATCACTGGTCCACCCCGGTTACATGGATTCCATCGTCGTATTCGGCTTCGTTGCAGCCGTTCTCGGCGGACTCGACTCCCCCGGTGGGGCCGTCGTCGGCGGCCTCATGATGGGAGTCGGCCTCAGCCTCGTCAGCGGCTACCTCGGCCAAGACCTCGTATCCACTGCAGCGCTGGTGATACTGATCGTCGTCCTGCTGCTGAAGCCGAGCGGACTGTTCGCTCACGCCACGGCAAGAAGGGTTTGACATGAGCGCACCAGTGAAAGATCGAGCCAACCCTGCGCCGACGCCGACACCACCACTGTGGACCCGAGTGATATCGACCCCGGTCCGTCGTCACATACTCTGTGCCGTACTCGCTCTCGTGGTGATCGTGCTCGTGATGGAAAGCATCAGCACCTTCCGTCAGAGCCAACTGACCTCGGTGGCATACCTCGCCATCGCTGCAGGCGGCCTCACCATCCTGACCGGCATCAACGGCCAACTCTCCCTGGGCCATGGCGCATTCATGGCCGTCGGCGCGTACACGGCCGCGCTGATGTTGCGGGCCCAGGACTCCGGATGGAGCGTCCCGCTGGTCTTGCTCGCCGCAACGGTAGTGACCTCCATCGTCGGCGTAATCGTCGGCATCGCGGCCGCACGCCTGCACGGCCCCTATCTGGCGGGAGCGACACTTGCGCTCGCCGTCGCAGTTCCCGGCCTCGCCCTGTACTTCTCCGAATACCTCGGCGGCGAACAAGGTCTCGTGGTGCCGGTGCCGAAGGTACCCGCGCTGCTCGACAACGCGATGTTCTTCCTCACCGGAAACGAGCTCAGCGGAACGAAATTCGTGTCCTACGTCAGCTGGGTACTGCTCGTGGCCGTCTTCGTACTGTTGGCCAATGTCGCTTCGAGCCGCACCGGGCGACGCTGGCGGGCCGTACGTGACGACGAAGTCGCCGCCGAACTCGCAGGCATAAACCTGGGCCGCGCCCGAATCCTCGCCTTCGTCGTCAGCGCAGCCTGCGCAGGCGCCGCCGGAGCCGTGCTGGCAATGGCGTCGAGAATCGCAGCACCGAGCGGGTTCACGCTGACGCTGTCCTTGACACTGCTCTCCGCCGTCGTGATCGGCGGGCTCGGATCGCTGTCCGGCGCCCTCATCGGCGCCCTACTCCTGACCTACATACCACCGGTGGTCACCAACCTCGGTCTCGATGCCGGCCTCAGCAGCCTGCAGTCTGCAGAACTCGCACCGCTCGTGACCGGAGTCTTCACCGTCCTGGTCATCCTGTTCGCGCCATCCGGGCTGATGGGCATCATCCGCAACCGGCGTCTGAAAAGAAAAGGGGAGAAATGAAAAGATCCACAACGCTGGCGGTGCGCGTCACCGCCGTCGCGGCCGTCGTATCCTTGGCTGCATCGTGTGGCGCAGGCGGACGAGACGAAGCCACCGAGACCACCGAGGGATCGACGGTCGGAATCTCCGACACTTCGGTGAAGATCGGTGCCCACTTTCCGTTGACCGGCGTCGCAGCCCCGGGATACAGCGAAATCCCCACCGGTGCAAAGGCTTACTTCGACTACGTCAACGCCGCCGGCGGCGTGAACGGACGCCAGATCGAGTACGTCGTGCGCGACGACTCGTACGATCCGACCACCACCACACAAGTAGTCAACGAACTGGTACTCCAAGACGAAGTGTTCGCCGTCGTCGGTGGACTGGGCACCGCAACGCACAGCGCGGTCATCGACTTCCTCAACGAGGAGGGCGTACCCGACCTCTTCGTATCCTCGGGCGCCATCATGTGGGGCAACGATCCCGAGAAATACCCGAACACTTTCGGCTGGCAGCCCGACTACCAGGTCGAAGGCAAGATCATCGGCGACTGGGTCGCAAAAAACCGCCCCGACGCCAAGATCGGCCTGTTCCTGCAGGACGACGACCTCGGCCGAGACAGCGAAGAGGCCGTCCGCCAATACCTGGACGATCAGATAGTCGAGGTCGTTCGCTACACCTCCGGCAACACCGACGTCGCCCCACAGATCGCGGCATTGCAAGGCGCAGGCGCCGATCTGATTCTCGGCTTCAACGTGCCGTCGTACACCGCGTTGAGCCAGCTCACCTCGATGCGGCTCAACTACACACCCGAGTGGTTCTACAGCTCCATCGGCTCCGACGTCGATCTCGTCGGATCACTGCTCGGACGTTTCTCGCAAGGCGCCGTCACCGACGGCAGCCAGTCCCTCGAAGGCATACTCTCACTCGAATACATCCCCGGCATCGACTCGAAGGACAACGAGTGGACGAAGCTGTGGAATAAAGTGTGGGCCGAGAACGGAACCGGCGAACCACTGACCAACTATCGGGTCTACGGCCTGAGCCAGGCCTACGCCTTCGTCACGGCATTGCAGGCAGCGGGAGACAACCCGACACGCGAAGGCATCGTCGACGCAATCCAATCCGGCGGAATGGATTTCGAAGGACCACAACTCGCACCGTTCCGCTACTCAGAGGACAGTCATCTCGGAATCTCGGGCGCAAGCATCTATCAGATAAAGAACGGTGTTCCCGACTACCTGACACCGGTCATGCAGACGGACATCGGTGACTCACCCGTCGTCGAGTACGAGGGCGAAGAGTCCACACCACCGGAAAGTGGAATTCCGGAGTAGTACTTTTTCACGCCTTGCTATAACAATCGGCAGATCCGTCAACCCCTCGTGTGACGGATCTGCCGATCGTTCCCCCGATGATCGAGTGCTTGTTCAGCGCTCGATGATTGCGGTGACGCCCTGGCCACCGGCCGCACAGATGGAGATCAAGCCACGGCCCGAACCCTTCTCCGCGAGCATCTTGGCCAGCGAGGCGACGATACGACCACCGGTAGCAGCGAATGGGTGACCCGCCGCGAGCGAGGAACCGTTGACGTTGAGCTTGCTACGGTCGATCGAACCGAGCGCACCGTCCAAGCCGAGACGCTCCTTGCAATACTCCTCGCTCTCGAACGCCTGCAGCGTCGCGAGCACGACGGATGCGAACGCCTCGTGAATCTCGTAGTAATCGAAGTCCTGAAGTGTAAGCCCATTACGGGCCAGTAGGCGCGGAATTGCGTACGTCGGTGCCATCAACAGGCCATCGGTGTACGAACCGTTGCCGTGGATGTAGTCCACAGCGGCAGTTTCCGAATCCACCAGGTGCGCGAGAACCGGCAAGTTACGCTCGGCGGCCCACTCGTCCGTCGACAGCAAAGCCGCGGAAGCCCCATCGGTGAGAGGCGTCGAGTTGCCGGCCGTCATGGTCGCGTCGCCCAGCTTGGTCCCGAAGACCGGCTTCAGCGTCGAGAGCTTCTCCACGGTCGATCCCGGCCGCAGGTTGTCATCGCGGGTGAGGCCGAGGAACGGCGTCACCAGGTCGTCGAAGAAGCCACGGTCGTAGGCGGCAGCCATGTTCTGGTGGCTCGCGGCAGCCAGTTCGTCCTGGTCCTCGCGGCGGACGCCGAACTCTTTCGCCGTGATTGCCGCATGGTCGCCCATGGACATGCCGGTACGCGGCTCTCCGTTGCGTGGGATCTCGATCCCCAGCATGGACGGTCGAACATTGCCGAGCAGTTTGAGTCGATCGGTGGCCGACTTCGCGCGGTTGAGCGAAAGCAAGAACTCGCGCAGGTCGTCGCCGACTGCGATGGGTGCATCAGAAGTGGTGTCGACACCGCCGCCGATACCGGAATCGATGCGCCCGGCCGCGATGGCATCACCGACGGCCACGACGGTCTGCAGACCCGTCCCGCATGCCTGCTGCAGGTCGTAGGCGGGGGTATACGGACTCAACGCGCTACCGAGAACGGTTTCACGGGTGAGATTGAAATCCCGGCTGTGCTTGAGTACCGCACCCGCAGCGACGAGACCGAGACGCTCTCCTTGCAGATTGAACCTGCTGACCAGGCCGTCGATAGTTGCGGTGAGCATGTCCTGGTTGGACGCGCGCGCATACTTCTTGTCCGAGCGAGCGAACGGAATGCGGTTACCACCCACGATTGCGACCGGTCGTAGTTGCTTGCTTGTCACTTGGGGTCTCCCAACATCCGGTAAGAAAAAGGCCTTGGTGGAGTTTCATCTTACTGGCGAGTAAGTTGGTTGTCGACACCCGGTCGTGCGCTTCGCGCCCGTGCGTGCGCCCATCATCGAGCGTGCACGCGGGACTACGAAGGCGCCAAGTGAAAGGTAGGACAAGTGGCAGCCACCAAGGGAGCCCCAGACCTCTACTCAACGTTCTTGGCGTCCGCGCCTGGAGCATTCATCGCCAAGCAGGCAGGTCTGCCGCAGCCCGAGAAGCTGCGTCGGTACAAGGCAGGCGAACCGCCCCTGGCAGGACCCGTCCTCATCGGCGGCAACGGCCGACTCGTCGAGCCACTGCGCGAACTCCTCTCCGACTACCCGCAGTCACAGGTGAACGACGCCAAGTACGGCGCGCTGGTCTTCGACGCCACCGGCATCGGTAACGTCGCCGAGCTCGAGCAGCTCTTCCAGTTCTTCCAGCCCGTCATCCGCGACCTCGCGCCTTCGGCGCGCGTCGTAGTCATCGGTACGACACCGGAGAAGACGGCAAGCGTCGACGAGCACATCGCCCAGCGCGCCCTCGAAGGCTTCACCCGCAGCGTCGGCAAAGAGGTCAAGCGCGGCGCGACGGCTCAGCTGGTCTACATCTCACCCGACGCATCGACCGGGCTTTCCGGACTCGAATCCACCCTGCGTTTCCTGCTGTCCGCCAAGTCGGCTTTCGTCGACGGGCAGGTCATCGTCGTCGGCGACGCCGATTCCACCGCACCCGCATCCTGGGACAAGCCGCTGGCCGGCAAGGTCGCAGTAGTCACCGGCGCAGCCCGCGGCATCGGTGCCACCATCGCCGAGGTACTGGCGCGCGACGGTGCACACGTCATCGCAGCAGACATCCCCGCCGCAGGTGAGGCATTGTCCGAGACCGCCAACAAGGTCGGCGGCACCTCGCTGGCACTCGACGTCACCACACCCGACGCCGCCGAGGTGCTCGCCAAGCATCTCCTCGAGCGTCACGGCGGCGCCGACATCATCGTTCACAACGCCGGCATCACCCGCGACAAGACGCTCGCCAACATGGACGAGAGTCGCTGGAACTCTGTCATCGGCGTGAACCTGGCTGCGCCACAGCGCATCACCGACCATCTGGTGAAGGTCGGCGCACTCAAGGAAGGCGGACGCGTCGTCGACGTCTCCTCCATCGCAGGCATCGCCGGCAACCGCGGCCAGACCAACTACGGCACGTCCAAGGCAGGCGTCATCGGCCTCGTCCAGGCTTCCGCCCCCGTTCTCGCCGCCAAGTCGATCACCATCAATGCCGTCGCACCCGGATTCATCGAGACCGCGATGACCGCCGCCATTCCCTTCGCCACCCGCGAGGCCGGGCGACGGATGAGCTCGCTTCTCCAGGGTGGGCAGACCGTCGACGTCGCAGAACTGGTGTCGTACTTCGCTTCTCCCGCGTCAAACGCCGTCACCGGGCAGATCGTCCGCGTCTGCGGTCAGAGCCTCCTCGGCGCATGAGCGTCGTCAAGCTCTCGGAGCAGCCCAAGATTTCGGAAATCTACACCGCGGCCGCACGTGGTGCGCTGCCGTTCCTCGGGTCGAAGTCGTCTTCGGTGCCGTCCACCCAGTTCGAGCTCCGTGGACTGAGGGTCGATCCCGACAATCTCGCCGGTTACTGCAAGGCCACCGGTATACGCTTTGGTGACATCCTGCCCATCACGTATCCGTTCACGCTCGTCTTCCCGACGGTCATGAAATTGATGGTGTCCAAGGGCTTTCCGTTCGCGGCGATCGGTTCTGTGCATGCGGAGAACGTGATCGAGTCGTTCCGGCCGATCTCCGTCTCGGAGCCACTGGACGTTCGAGTGCACGCGGAGAACCTGCGCGAGCACCGCAAGGGTCTGCTGGTCGATCTGATCAGCGAAGTAAGCGTCGGTCGCGAACTCGTCTGGAGGCAGACCTCGAGCTTCCTGAGCTTGCAGAAGACCTCGCTGTCCGGCGAACTCCGCGAAGCCCCGCCTGCCGACGAGGTACCACCGCCCCCGACGCGGACCCTTCGAGTCGATCAGAAGACGATCAGCAAGTATGCGTCGATATCGGGTGATCGCAATCCGATCCACGTATCCACGCTCGGCGCAAAGGCATTCGGCTTTCCGAAGACCATCGCGCATGGAATGTGGAGCGCGGCTGCAGCATTGCAGATCATCGAGGGCCGAATTCCCGAGAACGTCACCTACAGCGTGCGGTTCGGCAAGCCGATCGTGCTGCCCGCAACCTTGAACCTGTATGCCGAGTCCGTCGGTACAGGCTGGGATCTGTCGTTACTGAACCCCAAGAAGGGGTACCCGCACCTCACCGCGACGCTGCGGTAACCGAATCAGCCCCTACGTGAGCGCACGTAGGGGCTGATTCATGTGCAAGCTTTCATACACACAGCGCAGGTCCTATGCGTTGGTAGCGGACTTCTTACCTGCCAGACCTCGCCATGCGAGGTTCTCGAGCAGATCGGCAGCCGCGTCGACCTCGATCTCACCGCCGGCGACACGATCGGCCACAGCCTCACCCGCGCCCACCAACGCAACTGCCATCAACGTGTAGTTCTGGCCCTCGTCCGGATCCTTCGTACTCATCTCCAGCAGACCCGCCGTCAGCTCGATCAGTCGATCTCGACTGGTCTGCACCTGCGAAGCGAAGGCAGTCTGACCGATCGCCTGCCGATAAAGCACCATCCAGGACTTCCGGTGATCGCCGACGAAACCGAGAAACCCGAGCAATGCGCGACGCAGTTGCTCGCGCGGTGTCAGCGTCGGATCTGCGGCCGGAGTCATCGCCTCGACGAATTTGACGCCTTCGCGATGGATACACGCGGCGAACAGTTCGTCTTTCGACCCGTAGTAGAGGTAGAGCATGGGCTTCGAAATCGATGCCCTCTTTGCAATCGCATCCATCGATGTTTCATGGAAGCCGTTTTCGGAGAACACATCCACTGCCGCATCGAGCATCTGCTGCTCACGGACGGCGCGGGGCAATCGCTTGGTGCCGCCAGCCATGTGTCCTCCAAACCAAGGTCGAAGCAGGGTCGAACAAACAAAGGTAGAACCACTGATCTTACTCCACAGTAAGAATGGCTGCGTCGCTTCTGTCGTCAAGCTAGCAGGCGCCCTTGAACCGTGCGACCGTGGCTGCAGACGCGTCGACCTGCGGTGCAGGCAATCTTCCCGTGGCAACCGCATTCTCCAGATTGTCCAGAACCTGAGGCACGTCGTCAGTGGTCAGCCACAGCGCGATATCTGCGCCCGCGACCAGTGCCGCCTCGACGGCCGCCACGATACCGAGCCTGTCGGTGATCGCAGCCATGCCGGAAAGATCGTCGGTGAAAATCGGCCCGGTGAACGAGCTCGCGCCGTAACCGACACCGTCGCGTAGCAGTGCCATCGCTGCAGGGCTGATACTTGCAGGCACACCAGGATCGGTCAGCCCCGGCACATCCAGATGGCCGACCATGATGCCGACGCCGGTCTGCGAGAGTGCCGTGTACGGAAGGAGATCGGACTGCCGCAGCTGATCGAGCGGAGGCGTCGTCACTTCGCCGGTGTGCGAATCGCCGGAACCGGACCCATGCCCGGGAAAGTGCTTGAGGACAGGCGAAACTCCGGCATCACGGAGGCCCTGAGCGTAAGCGCCCGCATACGCGATCACCTCGTTCGGATCGGAAGAATACGACCGATCTCCGATCACCGAGTCGTCCGGCTGATTACTGACATCGACCACCGGTGCGTAATCGACGGTGACGCCGAGGTCCTTCAGACCACGCCCCCGTTCGAGCGCCATGCGATAGGTCTCGTCCACCGACATCGTGCGGGCAGTCTCGCGTGCGGACGGATCGCTTCCCAACAGATCCTCGACCCGTGAGACTCGACCTCCTTCTTCGTCGATGGTCACCATCGGCGGGACGGCAGCGGCAGAAGCGATCCGGGGCACCTCACGGTTCGCCAGCGTCTGCGAATCCGTCCAGCTTCCGATGAAGATGCCGCCGACCTGCTCCGTCGCCACGATGTTCACCGCGTCGTCGGTGCCGGTGACCCCGACTGTCAGTAGTTGCGCGAGGCGCTGCCGCTCGGTCAAGGACCCGACGAACGCCGCACAGGGATCAGGCGGCGGCGCAGGCGTCGTGGCCTCCGGCGACACCGATGTGCCGGACGGTGCAGCTGTGACGGACGGTGCCGCTACAGGCTCCGGTTCCGCGGCGGTTCCGCAACCAGCGGTGAAACCGACCCCCAATACCAACATAGCGATGGGCACGGGCGAGCGGAACTTCATCATGGTTCTTTACGGTAGCCGAGGTGGCCGTAGCGCCGCGATCAGCGACCTCGACGCGATAGCCTTCGTACACGAGCTCACCAGGAGGAGAAGGATGCCTGCAGATCTGATACTCATCGCGTACGACGGCTCGGACAACGCCAAACGAGCCATCGATTACGCCGGCCGCTTTCTCATGACGAAGCGAGCCATCGTCGTCACCGCGTGGGAGCCGATGGTTCGCCAAGCGGCACGCATGTCCGGCCTTTCCGGCGTCATGCAACCCGAATGGGTAGCCGACGACGAAACCGAGGACGTGGCACTGACCGACGCAAAAGCCATCAACGACGAGGGCGTTCGACTAGCCGGTGAAGCCGGGCTCGAAGTGGAGGGGCACTGCGCCGAATGCACGACGGCCATCTGGAGCGCCATCGTGGAGAAAGCCGACGATCTCGACGTGGACATCATCGTCACCGGAACCCGCGGCACCACGGGCCTTCGTTCGTTGCTCCAGAGTTCGGTGGCAGATCATGTGCTGCGCCACAGTCATCGGCCGGTCCTGATAGTTCCACCCGGTAAGTAACCACGTGTGCGTCCCAGCACCGTGGCCATCGGGTGATACCTTTAGCGGCGCACGGGGGAAAGTCGCCGTCATTGATGCCTGCCGACGAAAGTGGAGACCGAGATGAAGTTTGCTGTCCCGGGAATTGTTGCTGCAGTAGTCGGCGCTGTATTGGGCGCCGGTGTCGTGTTCGGGGTGACTGCGGCAGCATCGGACAACACTCGTCCCGAGATCGACCGCACCGGCAACGCCGACTCGTCGCTGCTCAATCAGGTTGAGTACGGCAGCCGCTGACACTGCTGGAACGATCTCGTCCGAGCGATTCGGACGTAAGTGGCTGCTCGGGGTCTCCGCTCTAGCGTTTCTCGTTTCGTTCCTGCAGATCCCCGGCTACACGGTCGCGGATACTAAGTACGATCTCTCCCAGAATCCGCTGGGATTTCTTGCGCGCGCCTCACACCAGTGGACGAGCCAAGCGTCCCTCGGTCAGGTGCAGAACCAGGCCTACGGATACTTCTTCCCACATGGCGCCTTCTTTGCGCTCGGTGACATTCTCGCGATTCCGCCGTGGATAACCCAGCGCATCTGGTGGGCGCTGCTGTTGATCGCCGGATTCTGGGGAATCATTCGATTGGCCGAAGCACTGGGAATCGGCTCTCGTAGCTCACGGCTCATCGCCGCATTCGCATTCGCTCTGTCCCCACGCGTCATCACCACTCTCGCCTCGATCTCGTCCGAGACGATGCCGATGATGCTGGCGCCGTGGGTATTGATTCCCGTGGTGCGCGCTTTCAGCCGAAGCGGCTCCGACGCAACAAGATCGAACGGCCCGTGGGGCGGACCCCGAAGCCTTGTGGCGCAATCCGCATGTGCCGTCGCATTGATGGGTGCCGTCAACGCCGTCGCGACGGCCGCCGCCTGCCTCGTCGCGGTGATCTGGTTACTGTGCCACCGACCGAACCGGGCGTGGGCCGTATTCGCCGCCTGGTGGGTGAGCTTCGGTGTCCTCGCCACCCTCTGGTGGATCGTTCCGCTACTCCTTCTCGGGCGCGTGAGCCCACCGTTCCTCGACTACATCGAATCCTCCGGAACCACGACGCAGTGGGCCTCGCTCGCCGAGATCCTCCGCGGTACCAGCAGTTGGACACCGTTCGTCTCCCCGGAGCGCGTGGCGGGCGCCATCCTGGTCACCCAACCGGCCGCCGTCATCGCGACCGGCGTCATCGCGGCTGCCGGAATGGCCGGCCTCGCGATGCGCACGATGCCGGCCCGTGGGCGCCTGACAGTGGTACTGCTGGTCGGCATAGTAGGGCTCACAGCCGGCTACGTCGGCGATCTGAGTTCCCCCTTCGCCGATAACGTGCGCCTGTTCCTCGACACCGCAGGCGCCCCACTGCGCAACGTGCACAAGCTCGAGCCCCTCATCCGAATACCGTTGGTGCTCGGGCTCGCTCATCTCCTCTCCAGGGTGCCCCTCCCCGGATCGGTACCTGCCGCCCGATGGCGACAGGCAATAGCCCATCCCGAACGCGACAAGATGGTGGCCGTCGCCGGGCTGGTGCTGGTCGGTTTGACCTTCTCCACCTCACTCGCCTGGACCGGCAAACTCGCGCCCCGCGGCGCCTACGAAGCCATCCCCGAATACTGGCACGACGCGGCCGACTGGCTCACCGAACACGCGTCGGGCTCCTCCCCCGACGGTTCGGACGCTCAGCGCGCCCTCGTCGTCCCCGGTGCACCGTTCGCCCTCCAGACGTGGGGCCTGACTCGCGACGAACCACTCCAAGCCCTTGCCACGACGCCATGGGCTGTGCGCGACGCAGTCCCGCTGACTCCGCCCGGAGCTATCCGCGCACTCGATTCCGTGCAGCGACTCATCGCGGACGGCCGTCCATCCGCCGGGCTTGCCGATACCCTTCTGGGCCAGGGGATCAGCTACGTGGTGGTGCGAAACGATCTCGATCCGGAGACGTCGCGCTCCACGCGGCCGGTGCAGGTCCACAGCGCTCTCGACGGCTCACCGGGCCTGACTCGTGTCGCCCAGTTCGGTGAGGACATCGCCCCGGGCACCGTGGACGGCATCACCATCGACGGTGATCTGCGGCCGCCGTACCCTGCCGTCGAAATTTACGAGGTCGAAAACCCAACCGCCATAACGGCATCCGGGCCGTACATGGTCGACTTGGATCGCGTTCCCTTCGTTCAGGGCGGGCCGGAGTCGATAGCGCGTCTGAACGAGCAGCGCCGAAACGGTGTGTCGGACCCAGTGCCCGCGGGACCTCTCATCCTGGCCTCGGACGCGGTGGCGGCTGGGATACCGGTGGACAAGGTCACCGTGACCGACACTCCGATGAATCGGGAGACCGACTACGGTCAGGTCGATTACCACAGCTCCGCGCTGCGTTCGAGCGAGGAACCACGAAGATCACTCAATGCCGTGCCCGACTATCCGGTGTACGGCGCCGCTACGGTCGACGGCGAGTGGGAGGGCGCTCGCATCACCGCATCGAGTTCGGCATCGGATTCGACGCAAATCGGCGGAACGGCCCCAGGCAGTGGCGTCGCAGCAGTCGTCGACGGCGATCTGGCGACGAGCTGGGTATCCAACGGCATCGAAAACGCACTGGGACAATGGCTTCAACTCGACTTCGACGCTTCGGTCAACCAAGGATTGCTGCATCTGCGTACCAGTCCGGGGACGATCGGGGATCCGGTCAAGTGGCTCGAGATCACCACTCCCAACGGCAGTACCGCGGCGCGAATAGACAAGCCCGGAGAGCCGCTGACGGTGTCACTGCCCGGTGGTTCGGCGCCGTGGGTGCGCATCACCGCCAAGTCGACGGTGGACGGCACCAGCGGAAGCCAGTTCGGGATCAGCGAACTCTCCGTCGATGACTACTCCAATCGTGATGCGCCGCAGCAGATATCGATCGTGCACAGTGCGGTACTTCCACCCGTCACTGCTGACGCCGACGTGCAGGGTTGGGAACTGGGCCAGGAATTCCCCGGCCGCACCGGGTGCATCGACACCACGGATCGAATCCGCTGCAGCAGCGGATTGTCCCTCCCGCCTGAGGAACTCGGACGCTTCTCCCGCACCCTGTCGGTACCGATGGGCACTGCGGTACTGCCCGAGCTGACGCTGCGAACCAGGCAGAGCCCCGAACTCGAATCTCTCCTCTCGCAGCCCGGTCGCCCGGTGGCCACCGCAGCCTCGGACGTCGGCGATCTCCGCGGCTCGGCATTCGCCGTCACCGACGGTGACGACAGAACCTCGTGGACCGCGCCCACCAAGAGCATCGAGAAGCAAGCGGGCACGCAGCCCACCCTGACGGTGAATCTTCCCGAACCCACGCTGGTCGACGGTCTCACCCTGTCCCCCAGCCTGGGTGATCTACCTGCGCACCCGACGAGGGTCGCGGTGAACCTGGGTGATGGACCGATGGTCCGTGACATCGACGGCACCACCACGGTCGAGCTGACCCCGCGTGTGACAGACCGGATCGTCATCTCGATTGTCGACTGGGATGACGTGCTGGACAAGAACTCTCTCGGCTTCGTGCTGCCGGCGCCTCCCGGTCTGGCCGAGGTGAACGTACTGTCCGGTGGCACGGTGCTGGGCGGCGCACTCGACGAAAACCGGATAGTCACTGTCGGCTGCGACCGTGGCCCGATCCTCTCGATCGCCGGACAGACCGTGCGTGCATCGGTGACCGCAACCGTCGATACCTTCCGATCGGGCGAACCACTGAAGGCGACGCTGTGTGAGGGGATATTCCCGGTGGAGACCGATGCCCTCAACCCGATTGCCCTTCCGTCGGGTAGGCAGGATGTCGTCGTGGATCCGGGCGCCGCATTCTTCGTCGACGGAATGCGATTGCGTACCATGCCCGTTCCCGCTATGAGCGCGACGAGTTCTTCACCCGTCAGCGCCGACACGACCGCCTGGACGTCGGACCATCGCGAAATCGAGGTATCGGGCCGCGACACCGATCAACTTCTCGTCGTACCGGAGAGCAACAATTCCGGTTGGCACGCAACATCTCCCGATGGCACTGCGCTGACACCGATCACCGTGAACGGTTGGCAGCAGGGATGGGTGATCCCGGCAGGTGTCGACGGGACCGTCGTACTCGATTATCCGAGCAACACGTGGTATCGACTCGGCATCTTCGGCGGACTACTCCTGCTGATCCCGTTGGCATTGCTCGCCTTCCGCTCCGGCCCACGCCGGACTGGTCCGCCGCCGCGGCCCTGGAACCGGTCGATCGTAGGCGTGATCGCGCTCATAGCCGCCGCGATCGTCATCGCCGGCATCACCGGAGCCGTCGTGGCCGTCGCCCTCTGGATCGGCACCGTGGTACTCCAACGGCGGTACGGCACCACCGTCGCAGCTCGGGTGCTGGTGTCCACCGCGGGCATCGGTACGTCGATCGCCATGGCATTGCTCTCACGCGGGCCGTGGCGATCACCGGAGGGCTATATCGGCCACGCCTACCTGGTGCAGTTCGCCGCACTCGTCGCGGTACTGGCGCTCGCCGTGGCCGTCACTGCCGAGAACGACTGAACCGTTTCCGCATCGGATCCTCTACCAGCGCATAACTCGCGGCCGCGACAGGAATCGACAGTGCCACCGTCATACACAGGACGAGCCAGAAATGGCCCTGGAACGGCGCGACGCCGAAGACCGGGAACACCATGGCGAGCACCGCCAGATGCCAGATGAAGATGCCGTACGACCATCGGCCCAACGCCAGCATCACCGGATGCTCCAGAACTCGGTGATGCCGATGGTCGTCGGCGAGCACGAGTGGGGCCAACAGCGCGAAGGCGAGTACCGCGCCGAGCACGATTTTCACTTCGTACTGCCACGGCTCGGGCCGAACGAGTCCCTGGGGTCCGGCGAGCGGCGTCGCGGACAATGCGAAGGCGAGCACAGCAATAGCACCGACGATGCGCCGGTGCGAGCACAGTCGGTGCACCCAGGTGATGGGTCCGACGGAAATCTCGGCGAGCACCATGCCCGCCGCGAACCACGGGATGTAGCCGGGAAGCCAGTTGTCGTGATGGGTGTTCGGGGCTGTTGCGATCGGCAGGAAAGCCCAACTCAGACTGATCGCCGAGACCACGGCAAGCACCGGAATGCGAAGACGTGCCGCCGAACCCCTGAGTTTCACCATCACGAAGGCAGCAAGCGGTAGCAGCAGATAGAACGCCACTTCCACGGACAGACTCCACATCTGCGTCATGCCCTCGGTCAACGTGAGGGGCACGAATACCTGCGTCAGCGACAGGTTGGCCATCCAGACTCGGTAGTCACCGCCTGCACCGGGGAGAAAGAGCAGCACGAGCACCACCACCACCCAGTACGCGGGCACGATGCGAAGGACACGAGAGTAGAAGTACCGTCCCGCAGACTGTGCACGACCGATCCCACGTGCCTGCGCGGCATGTGGACGCCACAGCAGAAATCCCGACAGGGCGAAGAATATGGCGACCGTGAGATCGAACCGGCCCCAGATCCGTCCCATGACGGGCGAACTCGCAGCACCGGTTTGGAACGCGACGTGCGTGACGATGATGCCGATGGCCGCAAACGCGCGCATCCCCTCGAGCGAAGGGATGAACCCGCGCAGCGGCACGACGGCTCGCGAGAGGGCCTCGGTCGTTGTGCTCATGATCGGACCAGTGAATCATTCCAGGTGACCCGAGCGCGAAAGTCGACCGTCATCGGGCGTGCCCGCGCCCGCAATGTCGCATCACTGTTACTCTCACCACCGACGTGGCGGTCCAATCGGACACTCCAGGTCGGGGGGAATTACACACCTCGATCTGTCGGGGGTGGAAAATGGCACGCCGAGAAAACGACTAAGGAGATTCTCACATGGCGGAGCGCTCAGGGCCGAGCCGGATCGTTGCCCTTGTACTCATCGGTTTGGGCGCTTTCCTGTTGGTAGCGGCCATCTTGATTCCGACGTACACGGTGTCACGTCTGGAAAAAACGCCACTAGATCTAGAGGTCACCACGATCTCGACCGGAACCGGCAGCGTACTCAATTCGGCGTCACTGGCAGCAGGTCGCGCCGTCGTCGACCAGAATGTTCCGTTGGTATCACAGCGCTTCGTCACCGTCGAGGATCCTTCGGGCGCAGACGAGATCACCGTGCAGGCCGGGCAGACTCTGATCCGCAGCGACAAGCAGGGCGAGAGCGGCCTGCTCACCGCAAGCGTCGACCGTGTGACCCTCGACCGCGTCAGCTCGATGCCCGTCGAGAACCCGGTCGGGACCATCCAGTTGCAGTCCGACAAGCCTGCAGAAGAAGTTCCGCACACCGGTCTGCAGTACAAGTTCCCGTTCAACACCGAACAGAAGAGCTACCCGTACTTCGACGTCAATGCCCGTGAATCGAAGGACATCGACTTCGTCGAAGAGACCGAGATCAACGGCACCACGGTCTACAAGTTCGAGCAGCAGGTCGGCCCCGTCGACTTGTCGTCGGTAGTGAACCTCCCCACCAACAAGGTCACCCTGCCTGCCGCCACCTGGGGCGTCGAAGGCGGAGACGCACCGGTCACGATGACTCGCTGGTACGAGAACACACGAACCCTGTACATCGAGCCCGAAACCGGCGTTGTCGTCAAGGGTGCAGAGGATATTCACCAGTACTACTCGCGCACTGCAGGCACCGCCGAGGTCGAGGTTCTGAAGGCACCGATCGAGTTCGACGAGAACACCATCGAATACCAGATCCAGCAGGCCAAGGACGGCATGGACCAGCTCTCGTTGGTCGGACGCACAGTCCCGATCGTTCTCGGCATCCTCGGTGTCATCGCACTGATCGCCGGCATCCTCCTCGGACTCCGTAACGGCGGACCGCGTCAGCCTGCACGCACCGGTGGGCCACAGCACACCGACGGTGGCGGCGCCGCTCCCACCGAGCCCCGCAATCGTGACTGGACGACGGATCAAACCGAGGTCATCCCGCGTACCAACCTCGCGAAAGAGTAAAAGCTTTCACCGCAGATGAGCGGAAGTACGGCCTCCCCGGCCGTACTTCCGCTCATCTTTTTTGTGTGCTCAAGCACGTGAAGTGCTCAGGGCGAATCCGCTGACCACCGCAGCACAGACGGCAGCAACCGACGCCGCGACGATGACGAACTGCAGCGGCGTCGCTGCGACGAAGAACAACAGCACCACTTCGACGGCCAAACCGATCCACGCAACGATGGCGAGCTGTGTCCTCTCACCGGCGATCGCCCACAACAGTCCGCTCTGCAGCAGCGCCAGACATGCACCCTGCAGCGCAAAGATCCAAAGATGGCCCTGCACAGGCGCATAACCTTCACCGGCGATCGACGGCAGCAGCGGCGCTGCCAGCGCAGCACCGAGAACCAACACGGCCCCGATCGCAGCCACGACTGCCAATGCCGATCGGACGGCTTTCGCAGATTCTGCTGGATTCGCCATCCGCGGATAGAGAACCACTCCCACAGCCTGCGGAAGCCAGAACGCAGCTTTGGTAGCCACTGCGCCGAGCGCATACAAACCTGCCTGCTCCGCACTCAACACCGCGGCCGCTATCACCAGATCGAGCGCAGAGAGGCCGATGAGCGCCAGCTGCACCTGCGATGCCCGCAGTACCGTGCCGACGGTCAGCGTGGAACGTACCGCATCGCCCCCTCGTGTCGCACTCGCGATCCTCGCCCCGACAGCGACCGCTGCTGTCCCGACGGCGCTGGCGGCCAACACAATTCCGGGCCCACCGCCCACTGCGAGCACAACGACGGCAGGGATCACCTTGCCGAACCCGGCGGCGGCAAGGACAGCACCGAGTCGGCCGAACTGTCCGGACCCTTGCAGCAGACCCTGTTCCGTCGCGAGCAGCACGAGCACCGGCGCCACGACGAGTGCTGACACCGTTGCCAGCATTCCGGTACCGAGCACGACGGCCACCACCGGTGCCAACGCCAACGCAAGAATTGCGACCACCCCGGCACACCGGTAGCCGAGCTTTCTGAGTTCGACGGTGCCACGTCCGTGCGCTACTTCACGAGCGACGACGGACTGCAATGCCAGCGCCGGGACAGCGAGAACGAGTTGAGCAGCAAGCAGACTCGCGAACTCGCCGTACCCCTCGACGCCGAGAAATCGACTGGCGGGCAGATGCAGAAGGTACGACGCAGCATTGGCCGTCATCGAACCAACCGTCACCAGCGTCATCCCAGTGAGCGCCGACGTACTTGCAGTGCGGTTCGGCATGGGAACACGGTATAGGGTGCCGAGAGTGTCGTGGACGCAGCGCAGTCGAACCGCGGCACCGGCCGTGTGGAGCTTCGTTCTGGCGATGATCGTCCTGGGCCCGCTCTGGGGGAACGGCTATCTACTGCTTCGCGACGCGGTCAGCACCCCTCGGTCCTACTTCACCGATTCCGCGCTCGGCACCACCGACGCTGCCGCCCGTGCGGTCCCCCAGGACGGTGTCGTCGCCGCGTTGTCCATCGCTTTCGACGGCGGACTCGTGGTCAAGACGATTCTCACACTGGCACTGTGGTTAGCCGGTTGGGGTGCCGCGGTGATGGTCCGCCGGTTACTGCCGACCGTGACGACGCCTGCGTTGCTCACCGCCGCGACCGTGGCCATCTGGAATCCCTACGTGGCCGAGCGATTGCTGCAGGGGCACTGGAGTCTGCTCGTCGGCTATGCCGCGCTTCCGTGGACGGTGACCGCAGCGATGACGCTGCGTCAGACGGGACGGTGGCAAGGACTGGCAGTCTGCCTCGCCGCTGCAGGGCTCACGCCCACGGGAGCGATCCTTGCGGCCGTCACCGCCCTCGTCGTCGTTGCGCTGCCCTCCGGAATGCAGCGCTCCCGGCGGGTACTGCTGACTGCCTTGCTTGCGCTGGCCGCCTCCTCGCCCTGGCTGGTGGCCACCGCAGTATCGGGTGGCGGAACCCTCGGAACCGACCCGGCAGGCGTCGGCGCCTTCGCCGCCCGGGCCGAACCCGGCCTCGGCACACTTGCCAGCCTGGCAGGCCTCGGAGGCATCTGGAACGCCGACGCAGTCCCCGCCACCCGCACGACGCACTTCGCCGTCCTCGGAACACTTCTGCTGCTTGCCGTCGTCGCACTCGGGTTGCGACCGCTGTGGCGTCGACGCAAAAACCCGATCTTCACCGCCCTCGCCGTCATGGCCGTCCTCGCCGTCGTCACGCCCGCGCTCGGTGCGACCGGAATCGGCCTCCGCGTCGGCGAGTGGGCAGCGCAGGACATCCCGGGTGCTGGCCTGCTGCGTGACAGTCAGAAATTTCTCGCACTGGCGATGCCGTTCTACGTGCTCGCCGTCGCCGCCGGAGTCACGTGGCTCGGAGCGCGAATCCGTATGCCGCGGGTCCCTGCCGTAGCAGCCATAGCAGCGCTGCTGCTGGCGCTACCGGATCTGACGTGGGGAATATCGGGCACGCTCACCCCCGTCGAATATCCGAAGTCGTGGAACGCCGTCGCCGAAGAACTCCAGGGTCGCGACGGGGATGTGGCGGTGCTGCCGGCAGGAATCTTCCGAATCTTCCCCTACAGCGGCGACGCGCCGGTCCTCGATCCCGCACCGCGAATGTTACCGCTCGACGTCCTGCAGACCGGTGAACTGATCGTCGCAGGAGGGTCGGTTCGCGGCGAGGGCAGCCGCGCTTCCGCCGTCGAAAAAACGTTGCTCGACGGCGGATCGGCAGCCGAACTGGCAGAGCTGGGTGTCGGCTGGGTCCTCGTCGAGCGCACGACACCCGGACCACTCGGCGAGTCGGCGGACACCCTGGACCAACTCGAACGCGTCTACGCCGACGACGAATTGGCGTTGTACCAAGTTCCAGGCGCAATCGGAACCACCGAAGTCGGGCCCGTGTCGTATTGGATCGTCGTGGGCGCGCACCTGATGTGGGCCCTGTTACTGGTGGGCGGACTCTGCTGGGGCCTGCTGCGAAGATGACACGAGCCCGGAGACATGAGCGCCCAGTACCGACGCCGCCAGCACACTCTCCACACCCTGCGCGCACTGCTCCCACGAGAACTCGAGCGCGCGCACCCGAGCTTTCTCGCCCAGGTCGGCGCGGACATCGGCGTCGAGCAGCAGTTCCCCGATGGCATCGGTAAGGGCGGGCACGTCACGGTCATGCCCTTCGGAACCGACCAGCACTCCGGTCACGCCGTCGATGATCGAATCGGTCAGGCCCTTCGAACTGCGGTAGCCGACGGTCGGGACGCCGTGCTGAGCAGCTTCGACGACGGCGAGGCCCCACCCCTCCTTACGCGAGGGCATCACGTGCACCCAGGAGCGGCCGAGCAGTTCGTGTTTACGGTCTTCTTCGACGTGTCCGTGGAACGTGACAGCGTCTTCGATGCCGAGCTCACGCACACGCTCACGCAGGTTCTCTTCCCACCAGCCGCCACCGACGACGTCGAGATGCAGGTCCGGGAGCTGCTGTCGCAGGGTGGCCACGGCAGCGAGGGCATCCTCGATCTGCTTGTGCGGCACCAGCCGCGACAACACCGACAGCGACGGGTGCGAGGTTCTGGTGTGCACCCCACCGACCGACGCCGCCGGGGACGCGCCGTTTCGAACCACGGCAACCCGGTCGCGGTCGACTCCGAGTGCAACGAGCTCATCCGCCGAAGGCAACGACACCGTCAAATACTGATTACGCCGATGAACGCGCGGTGAGACCGTGCTCTCGAGCCACCAACCGAACTTGGCCATCAACGGGCCTGCCACCGGCCACTGCTCCCGATGACAATGGTGAACCAGCAACGTCACCGGCGCGCCCGCGACGAGACGCGAGAAGAAGGGAATGCCGTTCTGAGTGTCGACGACGGCATCCGGGTTGATCCCGCGCAAAGGCCCGAACCCGAGCCTGCCTGCAGCGATCGCAACGAGAGCCCTCGGATACACGCTCAATCGGCCACCACCGCGGCTGATCTGGATACCGTCGACCGTCTCCTGCGCCGGAGCACCCGGATACGACGCCGTCCGCAGTGTTACCCGCACTCCGCGTCGCGCCAGTCCGGCACCGACCTGCTCGAGGTAGCGCTCGCTGCCGCCGCCCTGGGGATGGCCCGTATCGCGCCAACAGAGCAAGAGCACCTCGCGCACAGCTGGCTCCCCCATCACGGCGTAATCGAATACGAACTTCCGACACCTTAACGGTTCACCCGCCCCGCGGCGTCGCGACAGGGTCCATTCCCCTACTCTTTTGCAACGTGCCACGTCCTCAGGGTCGATTCGCGAGCTCTCGCCGTGTCGAACGACCCGTAACCCGCTTCTTCGCCCAGCGCGCAACTCTTCGCCGATCGGTGAGCCTGCTTCGGGATTTCGGACACGAGCAGAGCGCGCCCGACATCTTCTACAGCGCCCTGGCCCGCGATTCCGTCGAACTCATCGGCGATCTATACCAGGGTCTGACCGGCGACAGTCTCGAAGATCGCATGGTCATGGACGTCGGCGGGGGACCCGGCTATTTCGCGGATGTCTTCCGCTCCAGCGGAGCCCGGTACATCCCCGTCGAGCCGGATCCGACGGAGATGCACGCCGCCGGTCTGACCGTGCACGGCAGCGTCCGCGGATCGGGAATGGCCCTGCCGTTTCGCGATGACAGCGTGGACGTGTGCTTTTCCTCGAACGTCGCCGAACACGTGCGTCATCCGTGGGTCATGGCCGAGGAAATGTTGCGTGTCACAAAACCCGGTGGGCTGATGGTCCTGTCGTACACGCTGTGGCGGGGACCGTTCGGCGGCCACGAAACCGGCCCCTGGCACTACTTCGGCGGCGAGTTCGCAGCCCGCAGATACCTCCGCAAGCATGGCCGCGAACCCAAGAATCGTTTCGGTGAATCACTGTTCGACGTCGGGGCATCGGAGGGACTGCGGTGGGCCCGCGAGACTACGCAGGGCACTGCGCTGGCCGCATTTCCGCGCTACCACCCGAAATGGGCATGGTGGATGATCCGTGTTCCGGTACTTCGCGAATTTCTTGCCAGCAACCTCGTCGTGGTCCTGCGCGCCGACGCACGCTGACAGTAGTTTGGGACATATGACAGCGTTGGCATTGGACATCGGGGGCACCAAGATCACTGCGGCGATCGTCGACGCCGACGGTAGACCCGGCGAGGCTCTCGTCGTTTCCACCCCGAAAGTCGATGTGTGGCAGGCCTGTTCCGAATTGCTCGACGCGGTCGCAGCGGGAACGGATATCGCCGCCATCGGTATTGCGTGCGCAGGCCCGGTCGACTTGGTCGCCGGGAGGGTCGCACCGATCAACATCGGCGAATGGAAGGGCGGTTTCGACCTCACCGGGGAAATCGTCAAGAAGTTCCCCGATGCCACGACGCGTCTGGCCGGTGACGGTGGGTGCGCGGCACTCGGCGAACATCGGTTCGGAGCCGCACAGGGCGTGGACAACCTCATCAGCGTCGTCGTCTCCACCGGCGTCGGAGGCGGTCTGGTGCTCGGCGGCGAGATCGTGCACGGCCGCAGCGGAAATGCGGGCCACATCGGCCACATCGTCGTTCCCGGCTCGACGGCCCCATGTACGTGCGGCGGTCTCGGATGTGTGGAAACCGTCTCGAGCGGGCCGTCCGCGGTCGGATGGGCGCAAGAACAAGGCTGGACCGGCACCACCGGCGCCGAGTTGGCCGAGGATGCCGCGAACGGAAACGTCGTAGCGGTGACGACATTGCAGCGCGCGGGCGTGGCGCTGGGTCAGGCAATCGCGTCGGCCGCTGCCCTGGTCGATGTCGAGCTCGTGGTCATCGGCGGAGGGTTCGCGCAGGCAGGCCCACCGCTGTGGGATCCGATTCAAGAGTCCGCCGCGCTGCATGCGCGGCTGAGGTTTCTCGACGGGCTCACGATCGTGCCGGCGAAACTGGGCGCGGTAGGGACGTTGACCGGGGCTGCGGTGCTTGCGGCCTCAGTCACCTGATCCAGCTGCTCTCGCAGATACGCATCGGTCGAATCCTTCCGCTTTACTGCAACGTGTTCTAGTCTCGTTCCATGACCGACTTCGCCAAGCTGTTCATCGGCGGGCACTGGACCGCACCGTCAACCGAGGAGACGCTCGACGTCTACTCACCCGCTACCGAGGAGCGCGTCGGGAGGACTCCCGTAGCCGCCCCCGCGGACATCGATGCGGCGGCACAGGCCGCGCGCACCGCCTTCGAGTCCGGGCCCTGGGCCCGGTCCTCCCCCGTAGAACGAGCACAGGTTCTCGCGAAATTCTCCAAGCTGATCGAGGAAAAAAGCGCCGAGCTCGCCGAGGTGATCTCCAGCGAAATGGGCGCCCCGCACGCGATGGTCGGGATGATCCAACAGACCCCTGCATTGGCTGCGCTCAACTACTACGTTTCGCTCGCCGAGACCTTCCCCTGGCAGGAAACCCGGCACGGCGCATTCGGCCAATCCAACATCACCCGCGAACCCGTCGGCGTCGTCGCTGCCGTCATTGCATGGAACGTCCCACTGTTCCTCGCGATCAACAAGTTGGCTCCTGCATTGCTGGCCGGCTGCTCGGTGCTCCTCAAGCCCGCTCCGGAAACACCCCTGTCTGCCAATCTCCTGGCCGACCTCCTGACCGAGGCCGGACTACCGGAAGGCGTACTCTCGGTACTTCCCGGTGGCGCCGAGACCGGCAAGTACCTCACCGCGCACCCGCTCGTCGACAAGGTCACCTTCACCGGCAGCACCGACGTCGGTCGCAGCATCGGCGCTACCGCCGCCCAACAGCTCAAACGATGCTCACTCGAACTCGGCGGCAAGTCCGCAGCAATCCTGCTCGAAGACGTCGACATCGCGTCGGCGATACCGATGCTGCTGCTGTCCGGGCTCCTGAACAGCGGGCAGGCCTGCGTTGCACAAACTCGAATCCTCGCCCCGCGCTCGCGATACGACGAGATCGTCGACGCCATGGTCGCGGGAGCCGGATGGATGAAGGTGGGCGATCCGACGGACCCCGCAACACAGCTCGGCCCCCTCATCTCGGAAAAGCAGCGCGACCGCGTCGAGGCGTACATCGCGAAGGGCAAAGAAGAAGGCGCGCGTCTCGTCCTCGGCGGCGGGCGTCCAGAAGGATTAGACAAAGGTTGGTACGTCGAACCGACCATTTTCGCCGATGTCGACAACTCGATGACGATCGCCCAGGAAGAGATCTTCGGACCGGTTCTCGCGGTCATTCCGTACGACTCCGAAGACGAAGCCATCAAGATCGCCAACGACTCCGACTACGGCCTCGCCGGTTCGATCTGGACCACCGACATCGAGCACGGCCTCGAGATCGCCGCACAGATCCGCACAGGTACGTCGGCGATCAACTGGTACGCATTCGACCCGAGCGCCCCGTTCGGTGGCTACAAGAACTCCGGCATCGGACGCGAAAGCGGCCCCGAGGGCCTCGAGGCGTACTGCGAACTCAAGTCGGTCCTCATGCCGCCGGGGTACGTAGCGCCAACGGCTTGATTTCCGCCGGCAGGGTTTCGACGTCTGATAATCCGCTCACCTAGTTGGAATTCGAACCGCCTGCAGGGGGTTCGAATTCCAACAGCGGGAGTAAATTTCGCCGCCGAAGGCCGCCGCTGAACCCACCCACACAAACGAAGCGGGGCTCACCCATAAAGGG
>NZ_JASITC010000002.1:66767-214202 GCF_030063405.1 Rhodococcus sp. H29-C3
GGTGGTCCCCCGCTTCGTACTGTCGGACTATGCGCCCAGACGCTGCTTCAGCGCTTCGAACTCGTCCTTGATTCCGGTGGGAAGCTTCTCACCGACGAACTCGAACCACTCTTCGATCAGTGGGATCTCGGCCTTCCACTCGTCGACGTTCACCGCGAGCGCCTCGGCGACGTCTTCGACGGTGGTGTCGAGGCCCGTGATGTCGAGTGCTGCTGCCGTCGGGACGACACCGATGGGCGTCTCGACGCCTTCGGCCTTGTGCTCGATGCGCTCCACGATCCACTTCAGGACGCGGGAGTTCTCGCCGAATCCTGGCCAGAGGAAGCGCTTGTCGTCGCCGCGGCGGAACCAGTTGACGTAGAACACCTTCGGGAGCTTCGACTCGTCGGCGTTCTTGCCGAGGTCGATCCAGTGCTGGAAGTAGTCACCGACGTTGTAGCCGAGGAACGGCAGCATGGCCATCGGGTCGCGGCGGATGGCTCCGACCGTGCCCTCGGCTGCTGCTGTCTGCTCGGATCCGACGGTGGCGCCCATGAACACGCCGTGCTGCCAGTCGCGAGCCTCGGTGACCAGCGGAACCGTCGTCTTGCGACGTCCTCCGAACAGGATCGCCGAGATCGGCACACCCTCCGGGTCGTCCCACTCGGCCGCCATCGACGGGCACTGAGCCATGGGCACGCAGTAGCGCGAGTTCGGGTGTGCGGCGTTCTGATCGGACTCGGGCGTCCAGTCGTTGCCCTTCCAATCGATCAGATGCTGCGGGTCTCCTTCGAGACCCTCCCACCACACGTCGCCGTCGTCGGTCAGTGCCACGTTGGTGAACAACGAGTTGCCCTGATCGATGGTCTTCATCGCGTTGGGATTGGAATCCCAGTTGGTGCCGGGTGCGACTCCGAAGAAGCCGAATTCGGGGTTGACGGCGTAGAGACGGCCATCCTTGCCGAAGCGCATCCACGCGATGTCGTCACCGATGGTCTCGGCGCGCCAGCCCGGAATGGTCGGCTGAATCATCGCGAGGTTGGTCTTGCCACATGCGGACGGGAATGCCGCGGCGATGTAGTAGGCCTTGTCCTCCGGCGAAATCAGCTTGAGGATCAGCATGTGCTCGGCGAGCCAGCCCTCGTCGTGAGCCATTGCCGACGCAATGCGCAGCGAGTAGCACTTCTTGCCCAGCAGAGCGTTGCCGCCGTAGCCGGAACCGAAGCTCCAGATCTCGCGGTCCTCGGGGAAATGCGTGATGTATTTGGTGCTGTTGCACGGCCACGGGACGTCGTCCTGGCCGTCGGCGAGCGGGGCGCCGAGCGAATGCAATGCCTTGACGAAGAATCCGTCGTTACCGAGCTTGTCCAGTACTACCGAGCCCATACGAGTCATGACGCGCATCGAGACGACGACATACTCCGAGTCGGTGATCTCCACGCCCAACTTGGGGTCCTCGGCGGCGAGCGGGCCCATGCAGAACGGGACTACGTACATGGTGCGTCCGCGCATGCTGCCGCGGTAGAGCCCGGTCATCAGCTCACGCATCTCCGACGGGTCCATCCAATTGTTGGTGGGACCTGCGTCGATTTCTTCCTTGGAACAGATGTAGGTCCGCGACTCGACGCGTGCAACGTCGGTCGGATCGGAATTGCCGAGGAACGAGTTCGGCTTCTTTTCGTCGTTGAGCCGCGTGAAAGTGCCTGCGTCCACCAAGTGTGTGGTGAGTCGCTCCCACTCTTCGTCGGATCCGTCAGCAAAAACCACCCGCTCCGGCTCGGTGAGTTCTGCTACTTCCCGCACCCATGCAAGAAGTTCCTTGTGTTGGGTGGGAAGTGCGGCATCAGTGCCGTTCAAACCGGGAATGGTCGCTGAGGTCATCTAACTCTCCTGGGGTGAGCCGGAACCAGATTCAACTTCGTCGCTGCCGGGCTGAGCAGCGGTACAAAGCAAACCTGATCATCCCTTTCTGTGGGGCGCTGCCCGATTGCCGACTTGCGTATACCGCATACTACCGGTCACGTCAATCGAGAACACGGGCGCCGGGTGTCCTGGTCTCAGGTTAACGCCGAGTGACGCCGTTCCGGAACCGGGGTGTTGTCCGATTGGTCACAAGAACGATTCAGCTGATGGAAAGACGGTTCGCGCCGACGCGCTTATCGGTACTGACATGGAAGAACGATCAACTACAACTAATCGAAAATCTCGCCCGAATCGGTACGCTCCCACCGCGAAGATCCGTCGGCGGTACGAAAAATCTCCCAGGATTGGTAACCGCCGTCACGTCCGAAACTTGTGAAGGTTTCGATCACGCCGTCGGCGTCCGCGTCGCGTGCAATGGTCACCCCTGCATCGGTGTGGGTCACCCGAGTCTCGTCGAACCCATCGCCGTCGACGTCGAACATCTGTGTCGAGAGCGCCTCCGACGGTTCGTCGCGGTCGACCGCGGTGCTCGCGTCTACGAAGAACGCATCGGTAAAGTCCATGGTCCCCACCTCGAAGTCTCGTACGAGAAGTACTCTCGCGCCCTATCTGTTCAGACGCGCCGCGGACCGCGTCGGTTCCACCCTTCGTTCGAGAGATTCTGGGTGAGAATTCGCCGGGTCGGACACGTCGAACTTCTCGATTCCGCGATCCAGCGATGCAAGGTCTCTATCGCACGCTGCGAGAACCGCCGCCCGATGTTGCGCGGCACCTCTCAGTGCGGCCTCGACTCGCCCGAGTTCGGTCTCGACCGAGATCGCCATCGCACGCGAAGTCTCACCTTCCGCCTGCGCGAAGGTGGTTTCGGCGGCGAGGATACGGGCGAGTGCACCCTGCTCCCACAACGACTTGGCCGATCTTGCCCTCTCGTACGCCCACGTACGCACATGTACCCGATCGGCAACCAGCGAGCGGGCGTGCACCAGCCACCACGCAGCGAGGGCGCCGAGTATCAGCGAGAAGGGAATGACGGCGATCGCCAGCGCGGGCACCATCGACAACGGCGACACCGCAATTCGACCCAACCCGACACCGGCGGATGCACCGACGAAAATCATGATGCGGTCTTCCATGCTTCGGCGACGCGAGGTCGGTTCCTCGATCTCGGTCCGAGCCTCTACCTCAGCGGGCACTTCCGCGCCCAAACCTAGATCGGCATCGATCGAGCGCAGTCTCGTCACCAACGAGGATTCCACCCCGTCTCTGGCGCGTTCGAGCATCCGAGTCAGATGAGCGGGTAGTTGAGAGAGCTCCGCTCTGCTCGCGTTCTCGACAGATTCCCTTGCATGAGAGGTGAATTGGCGTACCGCCTCGTTGATCTCGTGCATCGTTTCCGCGCGGCTCAACTGGAGCCTGCTACGCAACGTTGCAGCGCGGTCGGTCCGCCCGCGATCACGTGAGTCGGCGAGACGAGCGCGCTCTGCGCGCAGCCCTGCTGTCGTCGACGCGCTCGTCACCGCCCGCGCCTTGTTCACGATCTCGCGACGCGCACCCGCGGCGGCCGCACGTACTGCTGCGTTGTACTTCCGCTCGCTCACCGTGTGGTCCGCCTGCACCATCGCTGAGCAGACGAACGCCCCGAGCGCATCGATCCCCGACTCGTCCGCGAGCGAGTCGCGCGCGTCGCGATCTGCCGAGGTGCGGCTGCACTCGGCGAGCTTGGCGGAAATGGGCCACAGCGACACGTCGACAGCACGAGGAACGCGGTCGCTGATCACTGCCGACACCGATCGCCGAACCTCACGCCAATCTCGGTGGGCATCGATCTTGTTGATCACCACAGCGACGGTCGTCGACTCCAACGCGGGCGCCAGCTCGGCCAGGGCGTCGCGGCCGAGCGGTGCGGACGCATCGAGTACGTACACCACCACCGCTGCCGTGGTGACGTCATGAGCCCACTCGAGTACCCCGTCTGCTGCCACTGCCAACTCTTTCTCGACGGCAGAGACGCCCGATCCGCCGACTCCGGAGAGATAGACGCCGCGGGGAACCGCGCGTCGTGCGTTCGCGATGTCGTCCGTCCCGATCGGATACCACCGGCGAACGACGCTGTCCATGTCGGCGGGTACGTCGATCACGAGCGTGCTCGCATTCGCAGATACCCCCGCGAGATCGCGCGTGCTGCCCGGCTGTAGTTCGGATCTTCGGTGGATTGTGAGCGTGCGAGCCACAGTGCGGCCGATTCGACCTTGTTCCCCGGCTCGGCCGTCTCGCCGAGCGCATCCAACGCCGACCGCATGATCGCCAGGACTGCCTCGTCGGACGCCAGGAAGGTCTCGAGTTCCTCGGCGCTGGTCGGATGCTCGGCAGCAAGTTCGGTCAACCGGTGCAGTAGGCGCGCCTGCCTTTCGATGCGCACCCGCTCGACGCTCTGCCGAACTGTGTCGGTGAACCGCGCCGCTCCACTGACACCGAGAAGCAGAAGCCGGATCCGCACGTCATCCATCGTGGGATCGGAACCAAGCGCCTCTACTGCAGTGCGCACACCGAGAATTTCGATGCGTTCGACGAGTTCGTCCCGCTCGGCCGCAGTCGGCACGTCCCGCGACTCCGAGGTGTGGCGAATGTCGGCACGCAGAAACCTCTCCCTCGTCAGCATCATGTCCGGGGAAAGGTGTGGAGCCGCTCGGCGAAGCATCTCGAAGGACTTCGGCTCTCCCTCCGACACCGCCCGGGCGATCGTCCCCATCAGCGGAAACACTTCGATACCGACCGCGGACGTCAACCGGTCCAGCGCCCCCACAAGATCGTCGACGGTGTCGGCTTTGGCCAGTACCGGCACTACGTGCGACGCCGACGCCACGGCGTCGACATCCGCCTTCTGGGCGCCACTCGTGAGCACGTAGACCACTACGTCCCCGTCGAGATCGGGATCGGGTGCGCTCGGCACGTCCATCGCAGCGGTCTCGGTGATCTCGACGTCTTCCCAACCGACGTCTGGGAACCGGGAAACAGTGGATGCAGTCAGCACCGCACGCACCGAGGACTTGCCCACCCCGACCCGACCGGACACTTGAATGCGAATCCGGGCGAAGCAGCGGTCGAGCGCGAGACCGATCTCACGGCCCGAACCTGGATCGCGTTCGGACACACTCGACGCAAGAGAGCGTATTCGTCCCTGGTTCACTCCGCTCATGACTTCCCCCCACCGAGATTGCTGCACGTAACCGGGCTTTGCGCTCACGACAGGGTCCCCACCCGTCGTGCGGACCGATTCTGACACAGACCCGCCAGAAACTTTCCACAGAAGACACCCGCTGGCCTGCATTTACACGCAAAGTCTCAACTTCAACTCCAGACCCATCTGTCACACGCTCGCCCGATGGGCGACAATGGTCCAGTGAACGACGCACGAAGCACCACGCCGAACCTCGAACCAGGGGACGACCAGGGCCAGAATCGAGGGTCCCGGCTGTACCCGAGGGTGACGAGCTTTCGCTCCCGGCGCGGAGCTTTGACCGCCGCGCAGCAGACCACCTGGGACACGCTGTGGCCGAAGATCGGCCGCGATGTCGCCGACGACCTCATCGACGTCGATGGGTGGTTCGGCCGTCAAGGGCCCGCGATCCTCGAGATCGGATCCGGAACCGGCACCGCCACGACCGCGATGGCTCAGGCCGAACCGCATGTGAACTTGATGGCCGTGGAGGTCTATCGCCCAGGTCTCGCACAGACGCTGCAGCAAATCGAGCGCGAGGAGATCGACAACATTCGTCTACTTCGCGGCGACGCGATGGACGTGTTGGAGAACATGCTGACCTCTGAATCGTTGACGGGTGTCCGGGTGTTCTTTCCGGACCCCTGGCCCAAGGTCCGCCACCACAAACGACGGCTGCTGCAGGCCCCCACGTTCGCGATGATCGCCGACCGACTGAAGCCAGGCGGAGTTCTGCACGTCGCAACCGATCACGCCGAGTACGCAGAATGGATCACCGAGGCCGGGAACGCAGAACCGTTGCTGACCGTTCTCGATTGGGAGTCTCCGATGACACACGAGCGACCCGTCACCAAGTTCGAGGGCAAAGCCCAACTTGTGGGCAGCTCGGTGACGGAGTTGATATGGGGGAAGATCACACCATGAGCGTCAGCGAAGAGGTACCGAATACAGCTTTCGCTCCTATACCCGCCCTCGACGCAAGTGATTCTCATCACAACAAGCGAGTGCTTCTGGTGTGGGATGCCCCTAACCTCGACATGGGGCTCGGCGCAATTCTCGGCGGCAGGCCGACTGCGGCTTACCGCCCACGGTTCGATGCGCTGGGCCGATGGCTGTTGCAGCGCACCGCCGAACTGTCGACGAACGGTTCGGGGATCCTCGAAGCCGAGGCAACGGTATTCACCAATATCGCTCCAGGCAGCGCCGACGTCGTTCGACCCTGGGTCGAAGCGTTGCGTAACGTGGGTTTTGCGGTGTTCGCCAAGCCCAAGGTGGACGAAGACAGTGATGTCGACGACGACATGCTCGACCACATCGAGTTTCGTAATCGCGGTGGCGGGCTTGCCGGAGTCATGGTCGCTTCGGCTGATGGCCAGGCTTTTCGTGAGCCACTGGAGAGCATCGCCGCAACTGGTGTGCCCGTTCAGGTGCTCGGGTTCCGTGAGCACGCAAGCTGGGCGGTCACATCGGAGACTCTGGAGTTCCTCGACCTCGAGGACATTCCCGGAGTCTTCCGTGAGTCTCTGCCCCGCGTGAGTCTCGACTCGCTGCCGGACGAAGGCGCATGGCTGCAGCCGTTCCGACCACTGTCCGCCCTTCTCGTCGGGCGTCAAGGAGTTTCTTAAAGTGTTCGCCAGATGGGGAGATCTCGTCTACCGCTTGCGGTTCACGGTCATCGGAGTCATGGTGGCCGGGCTTCTGGGCTTCGCAGCGTACGGATTGGATCTCAACGACCATCTGAGCCAGAGCGGCTGGGACGACCCGGGATCGGAGTCGGCCCAGGCCGCTCGCCTCGCCGACGAGACCTTCGGGCGTGATCAGTCCAGCGACGTGATCGTTCTCTACACCGCGCCCGAAGGTAAAACCGTCGACGACCCGAACTTCAACGCGAAGGTCACCGACAGTCTCAACTCTCTTGTCGGCGAGCATCCCGATCAAATCTCCAAGATCAACGGAACCTACTTCAAGGTCGACAACGCCGTCAGCGCCGTGGCGCTGGCTACCCCGGACAGAACCCACGCCATCGCCAGTATCGCGATAGTCGGTGACAACGACACCGAGCTGACCAACAATTTTCAGGAGATCAAGGACGTCTTCTACGTCGACGGCGTCGACGTGCAGGTCACCGGCCTGCAGGCGGTCGCCGGAGCCTTGCAGTCGACCATGGCCGGCGACATCCACCGGATGGAATTGCTCGCCATTCCCGCCGTCGCAGTACTGCTCTTCTTCATCTTCGGCGGCGTAGTAGCCGCAGCGCTGCCCTTGATCGTCGGTGGCCTCACGGTCGTCGGAGCCAACGGAATCGTCAAGGTCTTCACCAACTTCACCGAAGTCAACAGCTTCGTCGCACCGGTGGTCTCTCTCGTCGGTTTGGGCTTGGCCATCGACTACGGGCTCTTCATCGTGTCCAGATTCCGCGAAGAACTCGGCGATGGCTACTCGACCACCCAAGCTGTCCGACGCACGGTCATGACTGCAGGCCGCACCGTGGTCTTCTCGGCGACGATGATCGTCGCCTCGTTGGGCGGCCTACTGCTCTTTCCGCAGGGCTTCCTCAAATCTGTCGCCTACGGCTCGATCGCCACCGTCGCACTCGCCGCACTGACAGCGATCACGATTCTGCCCGCAATGCTCGCGATCCTCGGCCCACGCGTCGACGCGCTGGGTTTGAAGTTCATGCGCAAGACCAAGTCGTCCGAGGAAATCGAGAACGGCATGTGGGGCAAGCTGACCCGCTGGGTCATGCAGAACCCGCTCAAGGTGACGATCCCGATCGTGCTCGGCCTGGTGCTGCTGACGCTCCCCGTCGGCAACATCAAATTCGGTGGAATCAACGAGACCTACCTGCCGCCCGACAACATCACCCGTGAAGCGCAGGGCGAGTTCGACGAACTGTTCCCAGGGTTGCGTACCGAACCGCTCAAGCTGATCATCTCCAATGCTCAAGGCTCATCCCTCGCGCAGATCACCAAGCAGGCCAACGAGGCCCCCGGGCTGATCGAGAAGTTCGCTCCCGACGGCGCGAGCAAAGACGGCGTCATCGTCTTCAAGGCCGGCCTCATCGACCGAAACGACTCCAAACCTGCCATCGACTACCTGCGAAGTATCGACGTGCCCGCCGGGGCGACGGTGATGGTGACGGGAACTCCTGCGATCGAGCAGGACAGTATCGCCGCCCTCATCGACAACCTGCCGCTGATGGCACTTCTGGTCATCTTCGTGGTGACGCTGTTGATGTTCTTGACCTTCGGATCGCTGGTGTTGCCGATCAAGGCTGTCCTCATGACGACGCTCGGGTTGGGCGCGACGATGGGCATTTTGACGTGGATCTTCATCGACGGCAACGGCGCGAGCTTCATGAACTTCACGCCTGGGCCGATCATGGCACCAGTGTTGGTGTTGATCATTTCCATCGTCTTCGGACTGTCCACCGACTACGAAGTCTTCCTCCTCTCACGCATGGTCGAAGCCCGCGAAAAGGGAGCCAGCACCAGCGAGGCAATCCGCATCGGAACCTCGCACACCGGCCGAATCATCACCGCGGCCGCCCTCATCCTCATCGTCGTGACAGGCGCATTCGCGTTCTCCGACCTGGTGATGATGAAGTACATCGCCTACGGCATGATCGCCGCGCTCATCATCGACGCGACGCTCATCCGCATGTTCCTCGTCCCTGCCACCATGAAACTGCTCGGCGACGACTGCTGGTGGGCACCGCAATGGATGAAGCGAATTCAGCAGCGGCTCGGCCTCGGCGAGACGATCCTCGAAGACGAGCTGATGCCGGACGACGTCCCCGAACTCGCGCTCGTCGGAGGACGCCCGGTCACCACCGTGAAGCCGCCGATGAGGCCGACGCCACAAGCCGCGGAACCTCTGACCGAACCGATCCCGATGATCGCGCCATCGAGCGCGGGTCCCGTTCGATCGACCTATGCAGCAAAGGAAGCAGAACGGCGTTCGGCGACGGGCAAGCCTGCCACGGCACCGACCGAAGACACTCGGGCAGCCGAGATCGTTCGGGCCACTCCCCCCGTCGTGCAGCCGGAGCCCCAGAAGCCGGTAGTTCGACGCCAGCCAGTGGTACCAGAGCAGCCAGTGGTACCAGAGCAGCCAGTGGTTCCAGAGCAGCCAGCAAAACCGGAACAGCCAGTGGTTCCGGAGCAGCCAGTGATTCGCCAGCAGCCACCCCGCACCCCGGAGCCCGTACGGGCCGCCGCACCGGACTCCCGCTCGATCGAGAGCTGGCTTGCGGATCTACGTGCGCCTACCGACTCTCCCGAAGCTCCGAAGAAGGCCACAGCGACGCCTGCCGACCGCTCGGTGTCCAACGGTGCCCGTAACGGCTCCTACAGCAGTAGTTCGACCGGCCGTGAGTCCGACAGTTCGCGCACCGGAACCGGTGGGAACCGCGACTACCCCCGAGACAGCGGTTCCGACGCAGATCGCACGACCAACGGATCTCCGCATAACGGCTCCTCAACCAACGGCTCGCACACCAACGGCTCCTCAACCAACGGTTCGCACACCAACGGTTCCGCCGGTAGCGGCGCCGGTGCCCGTCCGAGCGAACCGCGTACGCGCTACGACATCACGACTCGAAATGCGCCTGGCCGACGCAACGAGACCCCTAGTGATCCGCCGACGCCCAGCAGCCCTGAGCGCTCGGACTCGACGGCGGACGCGGACACGCCGTCGCAAGGTCGACGTCGAATGAACGAACCCGTCAATCCTGATCCGTCGGAAGCCGATATCGACAGCGGACGCCACCGCGGCGGGCAGCAGGCCTTGAGCGTCAGCGAACTCCTCGCACGGGAGCGTAGGAAGTAGCCCTAGCGCAGTCGAATTACACCCCCCCGGATCGATCTCGGTGCCGTTCATGCGTAAAACCAAGCCGTCCGAGGAAATCGAGAACGGCATGTGGGGCAAGCTGACCCGCTGGGTCATGCGTCGTCCCCTCGAGTTTGCTGTCACGATCGTGCTCGCACTACTGGCGCTTACCCTCCCGGTGGGAAAGATCGAATTCGGGCTGGTGATCTCGAACGCGCAGGGTGCGTCCCTCGGGCAGATCACCAAGCAAGCCAACGAGGCTCCCGGACTCGACGAGAAGTTCATACCTGTCAGTGCAAGCAATGACGGTGTCATCGTCATCAAAGCAGGCTTCGAAGACCGCAACGATTTCCAGCCTGCGATCGATCACCTGCGCGGCATCGAAGTTCCGGACGGCGCAAGCGTCCAGATCACAGGAACCCCTGCGATAGAACAGGACTCGATCACTGCACTGGTGGATCGACTGCCGCTCACCGCGATCCTGGTAGTCCTCATCGTGACGCTGTTCATGTTCCTGACGTTCGGATCGCTGATTCTACCCATCAAGGCCGTGCTCATGACCGCGCTCGGATTGGGTGCGACGATGGGCATTCTGTCGTGGATCTTCATCGACGGGCATGGTTCAGAGTTGTTGAACTTCACGCCGGGTCCGACCATGGCGATGATCCTGCTGCTCATCGGCGCGAGCGGATGGTCGAGGCGCGAGCGGATGGTCGAGGCGCGAGACAAGGGCGAAAGCGCCATCGACGCAATCCGAATCGGCACTTCACATTCCGGACGCATCATCACCGCGGCAGCACTGATATTCATCGTGATGACAGGCTCGTTCGCATTCTCGGACCTGGTGATGACGAAGTACATTGCCTTCGGCATGATTGTCGCGCTCATCATCGATACGACGGTGATCCGCATGTTCCTAGCCCCGGCAACCATGAAGCTTCTCGGCGACAGCTGTTGGTGGGCACCGGAATGGATGAAGCGCATCCAGCGTCCAACCTGCCTCGGCGAGCCGGTCCTGGAGGATCAGAGCGTCGAGACTTCGGCTGGACACCAATCAACAAGCGCACGTTGATCTCTGGGTTTCGAGTTTGTGTCGGTGGGAGAAGTTACACTCGACAGTATGTTCGAATCAAGGTTCGTCGACACCGCTGACCAGGCGGTTGGCGGCATGCTCGACATCCTCACCGAATGTGCGTCGGCGGAGAATGTTCGTCGCGGCCGCCTGGTCGAGGCAGTATGCGAGATCCTCGATCGCCGCCTCGCCGATGCCGAAGAGCGCGGCGGAGATCCGTCGGAGTGCCATCGTGAAGTGCTCTGTGAGATCTCGACGCAACTGACGGTGTCACTGTCGACAGGTCGCACTCTCCTCGATACCTCCGAGGCGTTGAACCATCTGCCGTTGACGGCGCTGCGGTTGATATTCGGGGGCATCGACTGGGCGCGAGCAGTGGTGTTGGCATCGGTGCTCGGCAAAGCCAGTGCACGCACCGTAAAGGCAATCGAATTCCAAGCTCTCGCGGCAGCCGAAAGTATGGCACCACGCCGCTTGCGCAACCGCGTGTGGAGTTTATGGATGCAGTTCGACAGAGCGGAAGCGACTGCGGCACAGACGGAAGCGAAGGCAAAGGCGACCGGAGTCAATATTCACGAGGATGGGACCGGGATGTCTGTACTGCGCGCGCAGATGTCGGATCTGCAAGGCGCCGAGGCAGAGGCCTTGATTTCGGAGATCGCCGCGACCGTATGCAAGAAGGATCCGCGTACCGGGCAGCAGCGCCGCGTGGATGGATTGTTGGCTTTGCTGTACGGCGAGCATGCCTTGGTGTGCCGCTGCGAGCTCACCGAGGAGTGTCCGGCTGCGGGTATCGCGGAAGAAATCGCTCCGCGCCGCGGTCATCTACTCAGCATCCTCGTCGACGTCGAAACCTTGTTGGGATTGTCCTCGACGCCGGCGACGTTGCCGGACGGGACGGCATTGGATCCGGATCTGGTGCGGATGTTGGCCCAAGACGCACGGTGGCAGGCAATCTTGACCGAGTTGGTCGAGGTGCTCGAGGTAAGCCGAGGTGGAAGCACCGGCTCGGGTACCGAATCTGACACTGTCGAGACCGACGAGACGAGTGTCATGAGGCCCACTAGGAAGAACGCCGCTGAACGCACGGGGGAGGTAGACAATCCTGTTGCCGGACAATCGGATCCAGGATTCACGGCCGATCCCGTCGCAGGATCGAACGGCACTCGCGATGATCGGCCGGAGTCACCCTTACCGCGGGTCGAGCAGGTGCTTCGGCGGATCCTCGGGCGCGGCAGAGTTCGCGGGGCAGCGGAGGTTCCCCGACCGGGTCGATACCAGATCGACCAGCACACCTCAGGGGAGGATTCTGCCCTACGCCGCTACGTCGATTCACTCTTGCGCGAGATCGAGCGTGATCCATCGAAGACTGCGGGAGTGTTCCCCGACGGGCACGGCGGACTCGAGAGTCCACCGCCCGGAGCGTTGACGTATCGTCCTTCGAAAGCTGTGGCCTCGATGGTCCGAATGGCGTACCGTACGTGCACATTTCCGAGCTGTGACACGCCGTCGTCGCGGTGCCAACTCGACCACATCGTCCCGTTCGACCACGACAATCCTCGGGAAGGTGGATGGACGGTCGGGTCCAATCTGCACCCGGTATGTACTTGTCATCATCAAGCGAAGACTGCCCGAATGTGGGCGTGCGCGATGCTGTCCGGTGGCGCGATCCTGTGGACGGGCAACGCCGGTTCCAGACGGGCAACGCTGCCCGACTTCTCGGTTCCGAATTCCCCGCCACTTCGTGTTCGTAAAAGGCGGCCGGCGCCCCCGGAGAATTGCCCGGACGGCCCGACCTGGTGGGAGAAACATATGCCTCCCCACACTCACCCGCCCTCGCGTTCCGAACTTGCCCGGGCGGGCACCGACGAAGCTCGGTCCAGAATCCGCGAGCTTCGCCGCCGCTTCCGGCAACACCGCGCTGCCGAAAATGCCCGCGAACGCCGCCGGCCAGCACCGTACTGAGCCGGCGGGCTCGTCCCGTCTCGGGTTATGCCTGTTCGGCCTCGCGGTCTGCGAACACCTTTGCGTACCTGGTGCCCGCGAAGAGCAACAGAAGTCCGACGACGATGAAGGCGCCGACACGGAAGAGACCGTCGAGAGCAACCAGATCGAACAGGAACAGCTTGGCCACAGCAGCAGCCGTCAGCGACAGCCCCGCCAATAGTGCAGTGTGCGCATACTTCTCACTCCGGAGCCCCATAATCAGCAATGCCATGGCCACCGCCATCCATCCGATGGTGGCCGCACAGTGACCCGCGATGAAACCTGTTGTGCCGCCGATTGCTCCCACTCCGAGCGCGACCGTCGCGGACGTCAGACCGTAGAGCGAGACAACGCCTGCGAACACCCAGCAAGACTGCACGTTCTGCTCGACGATTCCGAGTTGGACAGCAACCAGAACCAGGCCCGCCGCAACCGCTACCAACAGCAGGCCTGCAACCACGACGCCGAAATGTCCGGTGGCGTAGTCCGCATCGATGAGACCGTCGACGGGAGCGACGACAACGAAACCGATAGTCCCGAGTGCGGCGAATGCACCGCCGATGAAGTAGGCGATCTTGGACGAGAGCTTCTGCGCGAGAACGAGTGCCGCAGCAGCGACCGCCAACAGCGTCAGCGGACGCAGCTCCACTGCGGTCGGAACGACGACGGCCTGCAACAACGCCGCCGCACCGACAAGCGAAAGCACAATCCTGGCATGCACCGGCAACCAACGAGCCAAGGCGATAGTTGCCGCGCAGGTAACGGCGACCAGGAGTTCGACCAAGGCGAGTGTCCACCGCTCGAACAGGGTGCCCACCACAAGGATCGGCAGTGCACCGAGCGCCATCATCATCGATGCCATCGTGTCGGCTGCGTTACGGCGAAGGAGTTCGAGCGAGCTTCCCAACCCGAATGCGGCGACGACGGATGCAACGACCAGCAGTGTGACGGCATCACCGGTCCCGACTCCAGCGGACGAGGCCTCCGCTATTCCCAGCAACGTGGCGGCAACGATCGGAAGTGTGCGCGCCACATTCAGCAACGGCCAGTCACGTCCGAGCTGGGCGGGGAAGGTCGCGATGAACGTTGCAGCGAAAAAACCGATGACCGACAACGTGATTCCGCCGCCGACCACTGGTGCACACAGGGCAACTCCGGTAAGAATCAACGCCGCCATCGGCTGCGAACGCCACGACACCGCCAGCGCGATACCAGCCGCTGCGATACCGAAGGCAGCGGCCAAACCGAGAGCCGGCTCGAGCCAGTCGTAGATCACGGTTACGGCCACGACGTCGAGATACAACCCGGCAACTCCGGTCGCCGCGACAGCGATACCACCGACCCTGCCGCCGGATCGACCGAATATGCGGGACCCGATGTAGACCAACGCCAACGAGAATGCCGCTCCCGCACCGACACGTAGTTCGGGCCCGAACCACCCCGCTTGCGCTGCCAGAACCAGCAGCATCACGATGCCGATCAATGTCACTCCGGCACCGGCGATCGCGAGCAGCCGAGAGATCACACCGTCCCGCTGCCACCATGGCTCCTTCTTCGGCGCGGCAGGCCGGGGCGGTGCAGGCCGAGGCGGGGCAGGTTGGGGCGGTCGAGGGAACTGCTGGGGCTGAGGCTGGGCAAACTGCTGGGGCTGGGGCTGGGCAAACTGCTGAGGCTGGGGCGGAGTGAAGGGACGGGGCTGAGCAAACGGCTGGGGCTGGGCAGGGAACATCGGCGCCTGCTGCGCTGCCAGTTGCGTATGCAGCTGCCCTAGTTCGCCGGAAACCTGCCGGAGATGCTCCCCCAGTGCTGCGAACTGGCCTGACAGTCTCGCCACCAATTGCGGATCGACACCGGCACTACGCGGATTCGTCATGGACAGATCATGTCGGACGGTGCCCGGCAACGGCTGAGTATTTCTACTCCTGCTTACCTAGGGGTTTGCCGAACCGCCCTTACGAAGGAACTCAGTTGCCGAACATCCGTCGCAGGGACGTGCCCAGTGGATGCTTGGCGGTGAGTGTCCCGAACCGGACCTTTCCGCGCACGATGACGTGCAGCGGCCCGATCGGCGGGCCGGTGCGTACCTTGTTGTTCGCACTCCCCCCGACTGTTTCGAGGCCGTTGAGGTCAGCGGTAGCAGCCGGGGGCAGGATCAGCGAGATAGTGCTGCAATAGTCGCTCACCATGATCTCGACGACCTGGGTCGACATGATTGCCTGCGTGAAGTCCAGCGTGACGTTCGAAAGCTTGCTGTCGATCGTCATCCGGGGTGGCACGTTCCAAGGACCTTTGCGTGACACCGTCGACATCGTGCCGCGGACGACCGATGCCTGACTTCGATCCCACGACACCGAATGCGCCCGGTCGTAGGTGGGGGCGCTCTGCCGATACGGCGCCGAGGCTGCGGGGACGGTCGGCCGATACTCCTCGGCAATCTGCATCCCGGGCAGATCCGCCACGACAGAGTTCAGCTCACCACGCGTCTTCGCGGTAAGCGCAGTGTCCATACGTTCGGTGAACTCCCCGAGGGACAACATCCCCAGACCCACCGCACGCTGCAGCAACTCACCGACATGTTCTTTTTCGACGTCCGATACTCGCAGATTCCGGGCCTCCATGAAACCAGGATAATGCCCAGGCGGAGCGACTGCCTTGAACTGCAAGGTTCACTGGGCCAGCTCGCGGGTACAGCCCACAGTATGGAGATCACGATCGATGCGACCGGCTCGGCTCCCGCAGGGATGGTGTGGGAGCGCTACATGAACCCCGATCTGTGGTCGACGTGGGCGCCACAGATCAGCGGCGTCGACTACGACGGCGAACGGCTGGTGGCCGACACTTCCGGCCGAGTCGAGGGACCACTGTGGATTCGGATCGACTTCCGCGTGCTCGCCGTCGACGAGGCGGCCCGCACCTGGACGTGGCAGGCCTGGTGGCAGAACCGCGCGCTGGGGTTGACGCTGACCCACGGCGTGGAGTCGCATCCGGCCGGTTCACGGACGTGGTTGACGGTCGACGGCTTCCCAGGGCTGGTGCTTCCATATGCCCCGATCGCCAAGCTCGCCCTCACCCAGTTGGTCAAGAGCTGAGCTACTCGGTTCGCGTCGTGGTCTTCGGGTCCGTCTCGGTGTCGGTGACCTCCGCGGCATCAGGGGTCGGGAACGTCGGCTTGTCGCCCGACCCGTCGAGGTGGTCGTCGAACTCGCGGACGGCCTCCCCACGCTCCGCCACACTCTGCCCACCGTCCGCATCGAGGCCGGCCGACTTCTCGGTCGGGTCCACCGTCGTATCCACTGGCTTGTCCGTCTCACTCATGGGGTGGGGTTGCCCCGAGAGGGCGGCTCACAAACCCTGTTCGATCGCGTAACGCGTCAGCTCGACCCGATTGGCCAACTGCAGCTTGCGGAGTGTGGCCTGCACATGATTCTCCACCGTGCGATGACTCAACGTCAGTTTGGTCGCAATCTGCTTCGCGCTCAACCCCTTTGCCACGAGGCGTAGCACTTCGGTTTCGCGGTCGGTCAGTGTCGGTCGCAGCACTTCGGTGTCTTGTGCGTCCGCGGGGGCGGTCGCAATACGTCGATACTCCCCGAGCACCAACCCGGCCAGACCAGGAGTGAACACGGCTTGTCCGGCGGCGGTTGCCCGCACAGCGTCGAACAATTCCTCGGCCGATGCACTCTTGACCAGGTATCCGCTGGCACCGGACTTGATTGCGTCGAGCACGTCACCGCGCTCGGCGGAGGCCGACAGCACCAGAATCCGACTGTTCGGCGAACCGAGAAGTACCTGGACCGTCGCGTCGGCACCGTTGCCGTCGGTCAGGTGCATGTCCATCAGCACGACGGCTGGTTGCGTGGCCTGAGCGCGACGCCCTGCGGACCCGACTCCGTCAGCGGTGGCAACGACGTCGAATCCGGCCGCGTCGAGATCGCGTGCCACCCCGTCGCGCCACATGGGGTGGTCGTCGACGACCATGACAGAAATCTGCTTCTCCATCACTTCCGCTCCTTCGGTACTCGAATCTCCCACTCGGTCCCCATCCCGACATCGCTATCGAGAACTGCTGTGCCGCCTAGCATCTCAACTCTCCCCAGTATCGACTTGGAGACGCCCATTCTGCCTTCTGCCTCAGCTTCGGCGAGGCGTCCGGCAGCTATCCCGACGCCGTCGTCGCGGATACTCAGGATGATGTCGCCGGCTACATCTTCGAGCAGAACGTACGCGCGTGCACCCGATCCCGCGTGCGATGTCACGTTCGACAACGCTGTCGCGAGAACGGCAGCGAGCTCCTCGGCGACGGGTTTGTGTACGAGTACGGGATCAGTCGGGGCAGAGATCGACACCGTGGTACTGCCCTGTTGTCGGAGCAGACTCCCCAAATCCACCTCTGCATCGCCGGCAGCGACGCGGCTCGGGTTCCCCTGCTCGGAGATCAGCATCCGCAGCGCAACTTCTTGCTCACCGGCAAGATTGGCGAGTTCACCTGCGGCACCGCCGATTTCGGTTCCGCGTCGACGAACCATCGCCAACACTTGCAGGACGCCGTCGTGCACCTGGCGGGCGAGCCGTTCACGTTCTTCGGTGATCGCCGCGAGTCTGATGGCCCGCTCCAATTCCGAGTGTGCGCGCTTGGCCGTGTTGCTCGCCAACCCGAGTGCAAGCCCGACCGACACCAGAACCGGCGCTGTCGCATCCGTCCACAGATCGAAGTTCACCTGATCGCGCACCAGTGTGCTCACAGCCGCGAGCACGATTGCCGACGCGATTCCGCCCCTGGGCCCGAAGAGAATTGCCGCCGAGATCACCGCATTGGTGGCCCACAATGTCGTCGGGAGAGTTTGGTGGGTGCTGTACCACTGGGGATCGGCGACCAACCGCGTCGACGCCATCAACCCGATGACGACGAGTTGGTCGGCGAACACCACCTTCCATCGCGGAATTTTCGGGTTCGAGAGAAGCGCTGCCGAGACCCCGGTCCACACCGCCATCAGCGCCACGAAAAACCAGCTCAGGCGCGGATCGTTGTAGGACGACATCGAGGCGACCTGGTAGCTGACCGCATAGAGCAGGGTGACGAATCGAAACACCTGCGACGCGCGCCAGAGCGGAGTCAGTGCGTCAGTCATCTGGCTTTTCGAGAGTTCCTGGGTCGAGTTGTCGACTACGTGGATGTGGGCTGTCCCCCGTTGCCGGGAACAGCGGCTCCGACGGATCGTGTTCCTCCAGCTCCTCGTAGACCTCGTCCGGGTCGTCTGCCAGCAACGAGCGGATTGCCGTGTTCAGCACTGCCACGATCGGAACGGCCAGCAGGCCACCGACGATGCCTGCCAGCAGGATTCCCAAGGTGATGGCGAAGACGACGGCCAAAGGATGCAGTCGCACCGCGCGTCCCAGCAGCAGAGGTTGCAGTACGTGCCCCTCCAGTTGCATTACTGCGACGACGATGCCGAGCGTGATCAATGCGGTGATCAGACCTTTGGTCACCAGTGCGATGAACACTGCGACGAATCCGGTCAGGAAGGCCCCGACAATGGGGATGAACGCGCCGATGAACACCAACGATGCCAGCGGCAAGGCCAAGGGCACACCGAGAATGGCCAGCCCGGCCCCGATACCGATGGCGTCGGCAGCTGCGACGGCAACCGTGGCGCGAACGTATCCGATGAGGGAGCCGAAGCCCTGACTTCCGGCAAGGCGAATACGACGCCGTGCCGACGTCGGGGCAAGCCTGGTGACGAAGTTCCAGATCTGATCTCCTCCGTACAGGAAGAAAATGAGCGTGAACAGCGTCAGCAACGCGCCGGTAAAGATCTCACCGATGAGCGTCGCGGTGGTCAATGCGCCGGACGTCACCGCTGCCTGATTGTCCTGGATGGCTTTGACGGCGTCGTCGCTCGTCTGCCGGATCTGATCCTCACTGATGTGGAGTGGACCAGTGGACAACCAGGACTGGATGTCGTTGATGCTCGCGGTGAATTGATCGCCGAGTTGCGGTAGGCCCTCGATGAATTGCTCGACGACGAACGTCATGATTCCGACGACGACACCGATGCTGGCGATGATGACGACGACGACTGCTGCGGACCTCGGGACTCCGCGTCTCTGCATCCAATCGACGATCGGCACCAGCATCGCCGAAGCCAGCAGCGCCAGTCCGATGGGAATGAACACTGTTTCGAGCCTGATGACGACATAGCAAAGGGTCAGGAATCCGGCGAACAGAACCAGCAGACGCCACGTCCATTCCGCTCCGACACGCACCAACGGATGGACCGAATCCGCCGGCGATCGGGCACCCGAAGGGTCCTTTGGTGCTTCTGCCCGCGACTCTCCTGTGCCCACCCGGTAAATTTAACCTGTGCTGGCATCTTTCCGAGCGGTCTCGCTCACCCTGAAGAGTCGCTGGCCGCTCTATATGGTCTCGATGGGCCTGTCCAACCTCTTCGGCGCGGTGCTCGTATTCGGCTTCGTTCGCTATGGGCTGCCCATAGCCGAGTCGGAGTCGATCATCGCGGACCGATCACGCAACGTCTGGATCTTCAGCATCTACCTGCTGTTCGGAGGCGGGGTCAGCCTCTATTACGCGTCCCGCCTGTTGCGGACGGTCGTTCGGTGGCAGCTGCGGGGTGGCCCACCCACCCGTAAGGAGCAGATGACTGCGCTGCACGCGCCGTTGCGTCAAGCGATCGTGCATGCCGTTCTGTGGGTCTTCGGGGGTGTTCTGTTCGTCGTCCTCACGGTCGCCGAAATGCCGTCGCTCGCTGTCGCCGTCATCGTCACCGTGGTCATGGCTGCCACCGTCACTTTCGGATTCACCTACATGCTCGGCGAACGCATCCTGCGCCCCCTCGCTGCGATGGCACTGAGCGAGGGTCGATTCGACCGGACCATGACACCCGGCATCGGCACCCGGATGGCGATGACCTGGGGGCTAGGCACCCTGATGCCCGTCATCGGCATCATCTTGCTCTGCGTGACCCAGCTGACCACCGATCTGGTGTTCTCCCCCAATTCGCTCGCGATAGCGATCATCCTGCTCAGCGTCCTCGCAATCGGGCAGGCGTTCATCCTGTCGATGTTGACGGCCAGCCAGATTTCCGACCCGATCCGGCAACTGCGTCGGGCGATCGAGCGGGTCCAACGCGGTGAGAACGACGTCGAGGTCGACGTGTTCGACGGCAGCGAGATCGGCCGACTTCAGGTCGGCTTCAACCGGATGATGGAGGAGTCCGCGGAACGACGCGTCCTGCGTGAACTGTTCGGCGCACACGTCGGCGAGGACGTGGCTCGCCGTGCATTACAGTTCGGTACCGAATTGGGAGGCGAGACTCGCTTCGTCGCGGTGCTCTTCGTGGACATGGTCGGGTCGACGGCAACGGCTTCGGAGCGTCCTCCCAGTGAGGTCGTCGTCCTCCTCAACGAATTCTTCCGCGTCGTCGTCGACGTCATCGATCAGCACAACGGATTCGTCAACAAGTTCATGGGTGATGCGGCACTCGCCATTTTCGGCGCACCCCTCGACCGACCCGATGCGCCGACCGCTGCGCTCGCTGCAGCTCGTGACCTGCGGTTCGCCCTCAACGACATCACCGGACTCGACATCGGTATCGGTGTGTCGGCGGGACTGGCCGTCGCCGGGAACATCGGCGCAGCCGAACGGTTCGAGTACACCGTGATCGGAGATCCCGTCAACGAAGCGTCTCGATTGACCGAACTGGCCAAGCTGAGACCGGGCCGCGTTCTCGCGTCGACCTCCGCGCTCTACTTCGCCAGCGACGAGGAACAGGCGCATTGGGAACTCGGTGATCAGGTTCAATTACGCGGCCGGCGTAGACGCACACATCTTGCGTGGCCGGTCGAGCATCCCTGACAGCGGGCGCAGTGTGGTTACCCTGTGAAGGTGGCCGAACCAAGACCGGAGTCCGTTGCCGACGGGCCACGGAAACGGAATCGTCTCCGCTGGTTCAAATGGGTCGTCGGGATTGCCCTGCTCGCACTGCTCATCGGCGAGGGAATCTACCTCTGGCCGCGGTTGCACGAGTCGTGGAAGGCCCTCACCGAGATTCATTGGGGCTGGCTCGCCGCATGTGTATTTGCGCAAGCACTCTCACTGAGCGCGTTCGGCCGGGTCCAGAAGCAACTGCTCGAAGCCGGCGGAGTTCGCGTCCGTCAGTCCAAGTCGGTCTCGGTCATCTACGGCAGCACTGCCATGTCGTTGACGCTGCCCGCCGGACAGGTCTTCTCCACCGCGTTCACCTACCGTGAGACCCGACGGTGGGGCGCGAGTCCGGTAGTCGCCTCTTGGCAGCTCGCGATCTCCGGAGTCATCGCGGCGGCGGGGCTCGCACTCCTCGGCGTCGGTGGCGCCCTCCTCGTGGGTGGATCGGTCAACACGTTCACCCTGGTACTGCCAATTGCGGGCGTCATCCTGATCGTCCTGGGAGTGCGGTACATCTCCGCACACCCGCAGGCGATACGCAGCACGGCCCAGTGGACGTTGCGCAAGATCAACGACTTCCGTAACCGGCCCACCGATACCGGCGCCAAGCGTATCGACGAGATCATCGAACAAGTTCAATCGGTTCGACTCGGCACACGCGACGGCGTGCTCACCGTGTCGTGGTCGGCGGTTCACCGACTCGCCGACGTCGCCTGCCTCAGCTTCGCTTGCTTCGCCGTCGGTGCAGACCCCCGACTCTCCGGTCTGCTCATCGCCTTCGCCGCAGGCAAGGCCGTCGGATCCGTGCCGCTCGCGCCGGGTGGGCTCGTCATCGTCGACGCCACCCTGATCGCCTTTCTCACCAGCGCGGCCAGCATCAGCGCGTCACAGGCCGTCGCAGCCGCCTTCGTCTATCGCGGTGTCAGTTTCATCCTCGTCGCGATCGTCGGCTGGGTTGTTTTCCTCGTCGTGTTCCGTAACCACCAGCACGAGAACCTCGAATACGACATCGCCGTCGAGCAGCGGGAAGCCGTCGAACAGCGGGAAACCAGGGACCTGTACGAAGGGTCACGGCTGCCTCGGGAAGCTCCGCCGCGGGCGGACAACGCCGATCCCGAGTCTGGATAACGGGCTTTCCCTCCCACTTCGAACTGTGATCGGCCTTTTTATTCGACATCAGGGAATAGATGCGGACCCCGGTCCGCTTATGTACTATGTAAGTTGAACCTTCAACCCCACAGCTAGAGGAGCTCGCATGACCACCGCGATCGCATTGCCAGAATTGTCCGCAGGCACCTGGAACATCGACCCTTCGCACTCCACCGTCGGCTTCTCCGTGCGCCACCTCGTCGTCAGCAAGGTCCGCGGCCGTTTCCAGGCCTTCACCGGCACGATCACCGTTGCCGCCGACGGCACTCCTTCCGTCGCCGCCGAAATCGACGTCACCTCGATCACCACCGACAACGCGCAGCGCGACGGCCACCTCGAGACTGCCGACTTCTTCGAGGTCGAGAAGTACCCGACCGCCACCTTCGTCTCGACGTCGGTACAGCCCCAGGGTTCCGATTTCGTTGTGACCGGTGACTTCACCCTCCACGGCGTGACCAAGTCGATCGACCTGGTACTCGAGTTCAACGGCGTCAACGCCGGCATGGGCAACGGTCCGGTCGCCGGCTTCGAAGCCACCACCACCATCAACCGTCGCGACTTCGGTCTCACCATCGACATGCCTCTCGAAGGCGGCGGCGCAGTCGTCGGCGACAAGATCACACTGACCCTCGAAATCGAAGCAGGCCTGGTTTCCTAGATCGCCATTTTCACCAGAACGGGCCCGCGGACATACTGTCGGCGGGCCCGTTCTCTATTGTGGGACCGGTGAGCAAGCGCAACCCGATCATCGCCGCCGTACCGGGTCGTTTCGCCCCGATCTACATTCCTGCAGTCATAGATCTCGTTCTGGTGCTGATCTTCTGCGCCGTCGGTCGACGCAGCCACGACGAATCGGGTGCACTTGCCGGATTGGCGACGACCGCCTGGCCGTTCCTGATCGGCGCGGCCGTCGGCTGGGCCGCCACCTGGGCGCTCTACCGCGACAAGTTCGACGCGTTCCTCCTTCTCCCGACCGGCATCATCGTGTGGGTGTCCACTGTCGCGATCGGCATGGTGCTGCGGGCGATCAGCGGGCAGGGAACTGCCTTCAGCTTCGTCATCGTCGCCACGACCGTGCTGGCGGTGTTCCTTCTCGGCTGGCGCGCCCTCGCGCGAGTCGTATCCGCCCGGAAAAACTGACCCCACCCGTACCCTCGGGGCACTCGTACGTGGGACAGTTCTGTAATGGCGGATGTGACGGACAAGCAGGACACCGGGTTCTTCGGGCAGCCATTCGCACTGGCGAATCTGTTCGGTGTCGAGATGTGGGAGCGGTTCTCGTTCTACGGGATGCAAGGCATCCTCATCTATTACCTCTACTACTCGGCGTCCGACGGCGGACTCGGGATCCCCGAGGGCTCGGCGACGTCGATCGTCGGTGCATACGGCGGCACCGTGTACCTGTCGACAATTCTCGGTGCGTGGATCGCCGATCGTCTTCTCGGTTCCGAACGCACCCTGTTCTACAGCGCCATCCTCATCATGTTCGGCCACATCGCACTGGCGGTCCTACCCGGCTTTCTGGGGGTCGGTGTCGGCTTGATTCTGGTCGCGTTCGGTAGCGGCGGTCTCAAAGCCAACGCGACATCTCTGGTGGGAGACCTGTACGAGGAGAAGGATCCTCGACGGGACGCCGGCTTCTCGCTCTTCTACATGGGCATCAACATCGGCGCGTTCATCGGCCCGCTGCTCACCGGCTTGGCCTGGGACAAGATCGGATTCCACGCCGGATTCGCGCTGGCCGCTGTCGGTATGGGGCTCGGACTCATCCAATACACGCTCGGCCGGAAGCATTTGCACGGCATCGGCGCTGTCGCCCCCAATCCGCTCCCCTCGACCGAGCGAACCAAGTGGGTCGCGATCGTTGCGGCGGCCATCGTCGTCGTCGCCCTGCTCTCGGCCTTCGGAGCGATCAGAGCTTCGAACCTGTCCAACGTCGTCGTCGGAGTCACGGTCGTCGCTGCGGTCGGGTACTTCGCGATCATTTTGTCCAGCAAGAAGATCACCGCGATCGAGCGTCGTCGGGTCATCTCGTTCATTCCGATGTTCATCGCCAGTGCTGCGTTCTGGTCGCTGTTCCAGCAGCAATTCACCACAGTGCCACTCATCGCCGACACCGAACTGGACCGCAATCTCTTCGGCTGGGAGTTCCCGCCGTCATGGGTCCAGTCCATCAACCCGGTGTTCATCATCATCTTTGCGGGCATTTTCGCCGCAATGTGGACCAAGCTCGGTAACCGTCAGCCCTCGACGCCCCTGAAGTTCGCTGCAGGCGTGGGCATCATGGGCGTGGCTTTCCTCGCATTCGTGCCCGCCCTCGCCGGCGACAACATGCCACTGCTCGCCCTGATCGGCATCTTGCTGATGTTCACCTTCGCGGAGCTGTTCCTCTCCCCGGTCGGCCTGTCACTGTCCACCAAGCTCGCACCGGAGAACTTCCACACGCAGATGGTCGCGTTGTTCTTCCTCTCCGTCGCCCTCGGTTCAGCCATGGCCGGCACTCTTGCCGGCTACTACGACCAGGACAATCCGAACCCGTTCTTCTACAGCGTGGGAGCTGCATCCATCGCGGTCGCCGTGGCACTGGTTGCGCTGACCCCGTGGATCAAGAAAATGATGAGCGGTGTGAAATAGCAACGCCTGCAGCTACTTCCACATCAACCATGCTGCGAGCCCGAGCCCGAGAATTCCAACGGCGATGCGCAGGAACGTCGGGGGGATGAGCTTGACCACGGGCGGGCCGCAGTAGCCACCACAAAAAGCTCCTATCGCCAGCGCCAGCGCAGCGAGCCAGTCGACTTGGCCGGAGAACGCAAAGATCACGGCCGCAACGAGGTTCGCGACGCCCAGAAAGAAACTCTTCAGAATACTGGCGCGCCATATCGTTTCGGACGTGGCGATCAGGGCGAGCGCCAAGAAGATCACCCCGGCACCTGCCCCGAAATACCCGCCATAGATAGCAACCAAGAACAGTGCGAACGGATACAGCGTCGGAAACTGTCGATTTCCGGACAGCTTTCGAATCCTCGGTTGCAGTAGCAGCGCGAGGGCAGCGAACGCAACGAGGAACGGCACCACCAACTCGAAGGATCCGGCGGGCGCAACGAGCAGAACAACGGCACCGACAAGCCCACCCGCTGCCGAATAAACGGCGTAACGAACCAGCTGCTTGCTGTCCTTGGCAAGTTCGGCCGAAGCATTCGTCGTTGCGCCGACGCCGACGCCGACGGCGACCATCGCCACCGTGTTGGTGACGTTTGCGCTCACCGGAGGCAACCCGACAGCCAGCAAGGCGGGATACGACACCAGCGACGCCATTCCGGTCACGAAGCCCACGAGGCCGGCGAAGTAACCGGCGACGATGAGCAGACCGAAATGCAGTACAGACACAAGGGCTAAAGCTACCCTGGCTAACTAATCGAAGGTCTACTCGGCAACGCCGGAGTCCATGCCTCGGATCAGTCGAGTACTCATCTTCACGGCCTGGTCCGTTCCGTCCGCATCCTCGATATAGACGGCAAACGCAAGATCACCTCTGTTGGCAATGAACCACCGGTCGTCGCCACTGTTACCAGCGAAACCTGTCAAACCCGCATACGCGTCGAGTCCTTCGGCACGAGCGGAGTCCACCAGCATCCCTCGAAGCCTGGCCAGGGCTTCAGGGGGAATCGAATCGGTCGGCTGGTCGGCGACGGCGGTCTGACCGACGACGATCGACGGGAGGGGCGCTGCTCCGCGGGAGATCGCCGCACCCATCTGAGCCAGGCCGAACGGCGTCATCGCCTCCGCAGAGCTCTCGTTTCCGACGGACCGGATCCGATCGATCGACCCACCAGGTCCGGAACGCTGACCGGCGAAGGCGTCGAGTCCGGGCATCGAGTAGTTGACCCCGAGGCCGAGCTGAGACGGCGTGCCTGGGTTCTCACCGGACTGCAGGGCGTCGAGCAATGCCGTTGCCGATCCCGCCGGATACATCCCCGAGAACGCGATCTGCCCTTGCTCGTTGGCGTAACTGTTCTGAGCAGCCGCGACAATGGCGCCGGTCGACGGCACGATTGCCACGATCGACGCGGAGGTCCCGACGCTGACCACGGCATCCTCGGCGGCCAACTGAATCCGAGGATCGAGCGTGGCATGCAGGTCAGGACCCGCGGGGCCCTGGAAACCCACCTGACGCACCGGAACTCCGTTGGCACCGACGACATCCACTGCCCAACCGGACGTAGCGTCGCGGCCGAGTTGCCAGGCGTCACGAATCGAGTCGAGTAACGGGGAGGTGATGCGTCGATCGCCCGCGATCAGTTTGGGTGTCTGCGAGATCACGACTCCAGGAATGGCACGCAGATCGTCCTCGAGAACCGCGAAGTCGTCGTCGCGCAGGTTCACCGCAAGTACGGGGGCACCGGGTACTGCATTCAGCTCAGAGGTCAGCGACTCGGTGGTGATCAACGGCGCTACGACGTCGATGACGTCGGCGAGTCGCGACGCGGACGCTGTCGGGTCGGGCATCTGCGCTGGGTCGAGGGAGACGGCGTTGATGGTGCGTTCGCTCATCAGGACGTTCTGAGCAGCGTCGAAGACCAGGGGTGGCGGCGCGTCCGTTCGGGTGTAGTGCACTGCGCTGGCCAGGCCCGGTGCGAGGATTTCCGGCTCCCAGGTGATCCGCCAGCCGACGCTCAATTTCTTCGTGCTGCCGCGCGTCGAGTACTCCCAGTCCTTGCCCTCACCGAAGTTCCACGCCGAACCGAGGGTGAAGAACCCCGAGTCCTGGTCGAGGTCGATGAACTGCGAGAGTTCGAACTGCGAGGATGATTTTCCGCCTGCGGACAGGCCGTCGAACATCTGTGAGATCGACGTCGCCGCCGCGTTGGGGTACGAAGTCAGCTCGGCGGCCGCTTCGACGTCGCGGTCGTTGAGTGCCTCGACGAAGTCGGACACCGTGGATTCAGCGCCGCTAGTGGGGCGATCGAGGGTCCACGTAGTAAGTGATGCGGCCAAAACCAACGTTGCGCCGAGCGCCACCACATATCGGACACGAATACGACGAGGCATCAGTGACCTTCCAGAACTCATGGGTCACAATATTCACTGTAGCCACAAGGGTAACAAGCACGACAGACATACACTCCGGTCACGATTGGGCCACATCAGGTATCTGCCCTGCTGGGCCCTACCGAAGGAGCCTACCCGCTGCCTCGAGCGCGGGACCCGAACTCTGACCACCCGCGACAAAGACCGCGAAGGCGAGATCGCCCGCGATCCCGACGAACCAACCGTGCGCGATCTCGTTGTTCGGCCCGAACTCGGCGGTGCCGGTTTTACCCAGTAGTCCGGGGATGTCCTGCAACTGCGTGGCCGTGCCATTGGTGACGGTCTCGCGCATCATCGCCTTCACCTGTTCGGCTACCTGTGAATCCACAGGTTTCGGCGTCGCGTTCGCTACACCGGGCTGTCCGTCGAGGAGGGTCGGAGCCTTCAACGCGCCACTCGCGATCGACGACGCGACCAAAGCCATCCCGAACGGTGATGCCGTCACCTGCCCCTGGCCGATGGCGGATTCGACGCGTTGCGCCGGAGTAGCGGCGAGAGGGACGTTGCCGGTGACCGAGGTCAGCCCGGGCGTCACATAATCGACACCGAGGCCGTACTGCAGTGCCGTCTGCTGCAATCCGTCGGCGGGGAGTCCGACGCCGAGGCGGCCCATCGTCGTGTTGCACGATCGGGCGAATGCCGTGTGCAACGGGATGTCGCCGAGATCGAAGTTGTCGTCGTTCGGAATCTGGCGGCCCTCGATGTTCTCGGTTCCTGGGCACGGCAGGATCGTGTCGGGGGTCGCTGTCCCGGCTTCCAGCGCCGCCGACGTCGTCACTGTCTTGAACGTCGACCCGGGCGGGTACAGACCGGTCAGCGCGATCGGGCCTTCGGCGTCCGCCGCAGCGTTCTGCGCGACGGCGAGGACGTTGCCGGTCGAGGGCTGCAACGCGACGATCGCAGCCTGCTGCGGCAACGACGCGAGAGCGTTCTCGGCTTTGATCTGAAGGGCGGAGTCCAGCGTCGTCGCGATATCCGGTGCGGGCTGGGCGTCGATTCCCGCCAGCGGTTCGACGGATCCGTCGGCCTTTACCGACTGAACGGACCAGCCCTTGTTGGCGTCGAGTTGTTGCTGCCACAGCTCTGATATCCCGTTCAGCGCTGGTGACGCGAGCGCGCGATCGGTGGTGAGGAGCCGGGCCTGCGGCGCAAGCGTCACGCCCGGCATTGCGGCGAGCTGCGCAGCAATAGGGTCGACGTCGGACGCTCGCAACGACACGAGAGTCCCCGTCTTACCCTGCGCACCCGCGACGTCGGCTGCGATCGACTGTGCAGTGATCGTCGGAACGATCGGCGTCAGGAGCGCTGCGACGGCCGCGGGATCGGCGGTCGCGTCGACGTTCACGAGGTTCACGACCTGCTGTGACATCAATTCGCCCCCGGCACGATCGAACACCTTGGCGCTCACGAGCGCATCGGTCGGCGTGAACCGGATGGTGCTGTCGGCCGCGAGCGTCGGGGCCAACACTGCGGGGTCCCAGTCGATCCGCCAGCCTTGGTCGGTCTCGGTGGCCGTTGCCGTGGTGTCGTATTGCCACTGCTTCGGTTCACCGTCCGGCTCCTCGGTGCCGTCCTGCGTTGTCGAGAAGCGCCACGTGGCGTCCAGCGTGATCGTCCCGCCTTCCGCGGAAGTGTCCTCCACGGTGAAATCGGGTGTCGCTGTCACCGTCCCCCCGGCACTCAGACCGTTGTACAGGCCCGCCAGTGCTGCTGCAGCGGCGGCCGGGTCCGTCGTCAGCGCGGCGGCTGCCTCGGCATTTCCACCGTTGACGGCATCGACGAACTGCTGGGCTGTGGTGTGCGGTTCCGGCGGACCGCCGTCCGAGCAACCGGCAAGTAGCAGCGCGGTGACGGCAACGAGGGCGGACACCGTTCTCTTCGAAGTGAGCACGGGGACGATCATGCCTCAGTTGTGGCGGATATCGGATTTACGGTGTAATCATGTAATTAGACTTACACAACCAACGAAGGATTCGACATGAGACACCAAGGACACAAGTTCGGCCGCCCCGGTGGGTGGCAACAAGCCGACGCACCCGATGCCGGGGATGCGGCGCAGTGGTTCGCCGGCCGACTGCCCGACGAGTGGTTCGCCGGTGCGGCCACCGTCGAGGTGGACCGCGAGGAGATCGTCGTCATCGGTGAACTACCCACGCCCGACGACGCTTCGGCAGCGACCACCGAGGGCCGTATCGCTCGGTTCCGCGAGACGACGCGAGCGGACCGGATGAAGATCGCCGACGAGGCGGAGGCACGGTACGGCCGCAAGATCGCGTGGGGCGTCGCCGTCGATGGTGAGGCCGTGCTCTTCACTCACCTCGCGGTTCCGGTGATGACCAGGCTCCGCCAGCCCGAGCGCAAGGTTCTCGACACTCTCGTCGACGCCGGTGTGGCGCGCTCACGCGCGGACGCTGTGGCGTGGGCGGTCAAGCTCGTCGGCGAGCATACGCAGGAGTGGCTCGGCGAACTACGCGAAGCCATGAGCACTGTGGACGACCTACGCAAGAAGGGTCCGTCGTAAATAGGGTTGCGAGGCCCGCAGTCTCGGTCTAGCCTGAATTTTGCCTTTGTCGCCAACCGATTCGGAGAGGCACTTGCTCTTCTAGAGGTTTCTTACGCCTGCACTCTCGCACGCACACCTCTGGAGCACTTATGTCTACTTCATCCTCCCTGCGCATTTCCGATCTCGAGTTCGCCTGGCCCGACGGCGAGAAGGTCTACGATTCCCTCGGTATCGTATTCACCTCTGGCAGAACAGGTCTCGTCGGATCGAACGGATCGGGAAAATCCACACTCCTCAGACTCGTCGCCGGTGAATTGAAAGCGCATCGCGGGTCGATCAGCACCGACGGGGAACTCGGCTACCTGCCGCAGGACGTCACTTCGATGCCCGGCCGTCGAGTCGATGAGGTCCTCCGTCTTCGTAGGATTCGAGAAGCACTGCAGCACATCGAGTCCGGTGACGGTACCGAATCCGACTTTTCGACAGTGGGGTCCCGGTGGGATGCCGAGGATCGTGCCGTCGCATTGCTCGACAAGCTCGGACTCGACCACATCGTCTCCACGCGAGACGATCTCGACCGCACTCTCGGAACGTTGTCCGGCGGGGAGTCGATGCTGCTGGCATTGACCGCCGAACTCCTCGCCGAACCCGAGGTGCTCCTGCTGGACGAGCCGACCAACAACCTCGACGTCGACGCCCGTGCGCGGTTGCACTCTGCCGTACTGGAGTTTCCGGGGGTTCTCGTGGTCTCGAGCCACGATCTGGAACTTCTCGACATCATGGACAGCACCGCTGAAGTGCGCGCCGAGCGCGACGGTGTGCGCACCATCCGGATGTTCGGCGGCAACTACTCGCACTATCGGTCGGTGATCGACGCCGAACAGCGATCAGCGGCAGCCGCATTCAGCGATGCCAAGAATGACGTGCGCAAACAGAAACGCGAATTGATCGAGACCAGGACGAAGATCGACAAGCGGGTTCGCTACGGCAAGAGGATGTTCGAGCAGAAACGCGAACCGAAGATCGTCATGGGCGCCCGAAAGCGCGCGGCACAGGTCTCCGCCGGAAAACTACGCGGAGCCCACGAGAACAAGGTCTCCGACGCGCAGGCTGTGCTCAGCGCGGCCGAGGACCGCCTGCGTGATGACCGCGAGATAAGAATCGATCTTCCATTCACGAACGTGCACACGGGGCAGAAGGTAGTCGTCACCGAAGAGATCGAGATCGTCGGTCCCGAACGGATCGCCCTGATCGGGCCCAACGGCAGCGGCAAGACGACACTGCTGCGAAAGCTCGAATCCGCAGGCCCCTCGGTACCGTGGCGGTACCTGCCGCAACGGCTCGACGTTTTCGACGAATCGAGAACGGTGGTCGAGAACGTTGCCGACGTGGCTCCGCACGCGTCGAACGAACAGATTCGCGCCCAACTGGCCCGGTTCCTCTTTCGTGATCACGACGCAGACGCCGTCACCTCCACGCTGTCCGGCGGCGAGCGACTACGTGCAGCGCTGGCACGCATCCTGCTGGCCGAGCCACCACCGAAATTGCTCATGCTCGACGAGCCGACCAACAACCTCGATATCGCCGGCCGAGCGCACCTCACCGAGGCGCTGGCGACCTACGAGGGCGCACTCGTCGTGGCCAGCCACGATCTGCCGTTTCTGCGCAGCCTTGCACCGACGCGATGGATCGAGCTCTAGACCCAATCACCACGGTGATCCGCTCCAGGGTCGATACTCATGCCATGTCGCGGACGGGAGGGACCAAGGCGTGGACGGCAAGTCTCGGCCGGCTGCCCGGAATCGCCACCGCCAGGACCTACCAGCGCGCATGGCTCCGCAGCGACATCACAGCTGGGCTGGTCCTCACCGCCCTGTTGATCCCAGCCGGAATGGGTTACGCGCAGGCGGCCGGGTTGCCCGCCTACGCCGGGTTGTACGCCACGATCGTTCCGCTGCTCGCCTATGCCGTCGTGGGGCCGTCGAAAATTCTCGTCCTCGGCCCCGACTCTTCGCTTGCGCCGCTCATCGCAGTGGCAGTAATCCCGCTGGCAGTGACCGACGACCCGGAGAGCGCACTCGCGCTGGCCGGGATTCTAGGAGTTCTCGTCGGACTCATCCTCGTACTCGGCGGATTCCTTCGGCTCGGCTTCGTGACCGAACTGCTCTCCAAACCCATCAGGCTCGGCTACCTCAACGCGATCGCGCTCATCGTAGTCATCGGACAGGTACCCAAGCTGCTCGGGTTTTCCGTCGATGCGTCCGGCGTCCTCGGCCAGGCCAAGGAGACCGCACAATCGGTCGCGGCGGGCGAGATCGACCCCATTGCAGCCGCCGTGGGCATCACCTCGCTGGCCGTCATCCCGATCTTCAAGCGATGGGTCCACCGCATCCCCGGGGTTCTGGTCGCCGTGATCGGGTCGATCGTCCTGTCCGCGATACTCGGACTCACCGAGGACATCGAGATGGTCGGCGCACTACCGTCCGGGCTTCCGCTGCCGTCGTTCGGCGGCGTCGACTGGCAAGATGTAGGACATCTGATCGGACCGGCGGCAGCTATCGCACTGATTGCATTCGCCGACACCGGTGTGCTCTCTCGCACGTTCGCGGCGAGGCATGGTGAGGACGTGAACGGTAGTACCGAAATGAAAGCAATCGGTGTCGCCAACATTGCCGGTGGGTTGTTCGGTGGCTTCCCCATCTCGGCCAGCGGGTCGCGGACCCCGGTGGCCGAACAGAGCGGTGCCCGTACCCAATTGGCGGGCGTGGTGGGAGCGCTTGCCGTCCTGCTCTTCGTCCTCGTTGCACCCGGCGTCACCGCGTATCTGCCCGATGCGACGCTCGGAGCGGTGGTGATCGTCGCGGCCGGGGCGCTGATCGACGTGCGCGGCATGGTTCGCATGTGGCATATGAGCCGAGTCGAATTCGCTCTCGCCGCAGCCACCTTCCTCGGGGTCGCCCTCGTAGGCGTGCTGCAGGGCATCCTTGTCGCGATAGGTCTTTCCTTCCTCGCAGTGGTCGTACGGGCATGGCAGCCGTACCGCACCGAACTGGTCCGCACGACCGACCGTCCTGGCTTCCACGACATCGAACGGCATCCGGACGGGCAGCGCATCCCAGGGCTGGCCATGGTTCGATTCGACGCGCCTCTCTTTTTCGCGAACGGTGAGATCTTCGATCAATACGTGCGCTCGGTGGTGGCGGACGCGCCGTCCCCGGTCGAATGGGTAGTCATCGCCGCCGAGCCCATCACCGGACTCGACACCACCGCCGTCGACGAACTCGTCGACCTCGATCGAAATTTGGAGAGTCGCGGGATTCGGCTGATATTTGCCGAGATGAAGGGTCCGATCAAGGATCGACTCATCCGTTTCGGAGTCGGCGGCAGATTCGACACCTCGCGTTTCTATCCCACTGTCGAAGCAGCCGTGGAGGACTTCCAGCGGCGCGTGGAGCAACCGTGATCGGCCCGAACGAAGATGCCGTCTCTGATCGTGCTTCGAAAAGTCATCTGAACAATTGAGCAGATGATGAAAATTGGGGTTAGTGTTCGCTGGTGACTGCTCCAGCTCCCGATAGGAGCAACATCGAGATGAGCGAGAACGTCGCAATGCACATGAGCGACGGCATCATCGACCTCCCAACCTCGCTCTTGTTCGGACTCATCGCACTCGTGGGTGTCGGACTGTGCGCGTGGAAGGCACGTTCGGAACTCGACGAGCGGACCGTGCCCATGGCCGGACTGGTCGCCGCGTTCATCTTCGCCGTCCAGATGGTGAATTTTCCGATCCTCCCCGGCGTCAGCGGACATCTGCTCGGAGGCGCGCTCGCTGCCATCCTGGTCGGCCCGTTCACCGGCGCGCTCTGCGTGTCGATAGTGCTCGTCGTTCAAGCGCTGCTCTTCGCCGACGGCGGATTGAGCGCGTTGGGGGCAAACATCACCAACATGGCGCTGATCGGTGTTGCCGTCGGATACGGCGTTGCCGTCGGACTGCGACGCGTCATCCTTCGGCGGCGAAACCTGGCCGGACTCGGCACCATCGCGTTCGTGGCGGCGCTGTGCGGCACGGTCGCCGCGTCGGCCGGGTTCATCGTCGAATACTCGCTCGGCGGAGCCTCCCCTACCTCGGTCGGCACCGTCGCGGCATACATGCTGGGCACCCACACTCTCATCGGCATCGGTGAAGGCATCATCACCGCGCTGACGGTGGTCGCGGTGGCGCGCGTACGACCAGATCTGGTGCATCTCCTGCGTACTCGCAAGCAGGTGGCGGTATGACGCGCAGGTTCTATGTCGGCTTCGCGGTGGCGGCTCTGCTGATCGCCGGAATCGTCTCCTACTTCGCCAGTTCACACCCCGACGGTCTCGACTCGACAACTCTGCAGGGCTGCCAGGTGGTCGAGACCGACACCGGTGAGACGCTGACCGGGTCGTGCATAGCGCAGTCTGCGACCGAACATGACATGACCGGTACGCCCTTGGCGGACTACACCATCGGCGGCCGTGATTCGCTTACCGGTGTCGCTGGAATCATCGGAGTCATAGCCACCTTCGCGGCTGCCGGAGGACTGTTCTGGCTGATCGCACGGTCGCGGCACAGCCGAGTGGACTGAACCGGCATGGGCATCGCGCTGTATCGCGAGGTTCGTTCACCGCTGCACGAGGTGCCCGTCGAGGTCAAGATAGTCTGTGCCGCCGTCGCCGTCCTGGCTGTGGTCGCGACTCCGCGAGAAATGTTGTGGCCCTACGCTCTGTACGCGATCGGCCTGCTCTGCCTGTGGCGGATAGCATCCATCCCGTTGACGTGGATCGTCCCTCGGATGCTCATCGAGTTACCTTTCGTCGTACTCGCGGTGTTGCTGCCGTTCGCGGAGGGTGGGGACAGAATTGCCGTTCTCGGCATGGAAGTGTCGAGAACAGGACTATGGGCTGCATGGGGCATCATCGTCAAAGGCACTCTCGGCGTTGCAGTCTCCCTGACCCTGGCCGCCACCACCGATCCTCGCGAACTACCCGTCGGTCTCACGAGGCTTCGCGTACCGTCCTTCATCGCGACCATCGTGGTATTGATGCTCCGCTACGTGGAACTGCTTGCAGCCGAGGCAGATCGGATGCGGATCGCACGCCTGGCCAGAGGTGATGACCCGCGGGCCTTCCATCAGATCGCGGCTACGGCCCGCGGGGTCGGTGGATTGTTTCTCCGGTCCTACGAGCGTGGTGAGCGCGTACATCTAGCCATGGCCTCCCGCGGGTTCGACGGCGCAATACCCGCAATGGACGGGATCGCAGGCGTCTCCGCCGCCGCAGTTCGGCGTGATTGGATCCTGGGCACGACGCCCGCTGTCGTTGCTCTCGGAATTGCATTGGCAGCATGGCTGGTCCGATGAGCCTGACACTTCACGATGTGTCCTTCGCCTATCCCGACGGCACGGCCGCATCGACCGCACTGAACCTCGAGATCTCACACGGCGAACGCGTCGCCATCCTCGGACCCAACGGAGCAGGAAAGACGACGCTGATGCTTCAGCTCAACGGCGTCCTCACCGCAGACCAGGGAACCGTGGACGTCAGCGGAATCCGTCTGAGCAGCAAGACAGTACGTGAAATCAGAAGACTCGTCGGGATCGTCTTCCAGGATCCCGACGACCAACTGTTCATGCCCACCGTCGCCCAGGACGTCGCATTCGGCCCCGCCAATTTCGGTGTCACCGGTCCCGCGCTCGTCGCTCGCGTCGCCGCTGCCCTGAAGGTCGTCGGGATGGCCGAGCATGCCGACCGCAACTCCACGCACCTCTCGGGTGGCCAGCGCCGACGCGTTGCACTCGCCACGGTCCTCGCCTGCGAGCCGGGCATCCTCGTTCTCGACGAGCCGTCCGCCAATCTCGATCCGGTCGCGCGTCGCGAACTCGCCGAGACGCTGATGGAACTCGACACCACGATGCTGCTGGTCACGCACGACCTGCCGTATGCCGCTCAGTTGTGCACGCGGGCCGTCATTCTCGACGACGGTGCACTCGTCGCGGACGGCCCGATCGCGGACATTCTCGGTGATACCGAACTCCTCGCCAGGCACCGTCTCGAACTACCGTGGGGGTTCACCCTGCCCCTCTCGAGTACAGATCGTCCTCCCGAATGAGCAATATTTCGCCGAGCGCCGACGCTACTACTTCAGCCCGGTGAACTGATCGTCACGCCACTCGGCCGAGAGCACCTCGCCGGAGTCCTCGCGAGCCCGAAGTTCGACGCGTCGGATCTTGCCCGAGATCGTCTTCGGCAGTTCGAAGAACTCGATCCTTCGGATTCGCAGGTACGGGGCCAGATGCTCGCGTGCGTATTTCAGGATCTGAAAGGCGGTCTCCTCGTTCGGCTCCCAGCCTGCCGCCAGGGCCACGTACGCCTTCGGGACTGCAAGTCGTGTTTCGTCGGGTGCCGGTACGACGGCAGCTTCGGCGACGGCGGGGTGCTCGATCAGCACGCTTTCGAGTTCGAACGGTGACACCTTGTAGTCCGAGGCCTTGAAGACGTCATCGGTGCGACCGACGTAGGTGATATAGCCGTCTTCGTCGCGGGAGGCCACATCGCCTGTGTGGTAGTAGCCACCGGACATGACTTCCTCGTTGCGAGCCGGGTTGCCGAGGTATCCCGTCATCAGGTTGAACGGTTTCTTTGCCAGATCGAGACAGATTTCGCCTTCGTCGGCTTCCTCGCCCGTCACCGGATCGATGATGACGACCGGGATACCCGGCAACGGACGGCCCATCGCACCGAACTTCAGTGTCGCTCCTGGCGTGTTCGCTACCAGAGCAGTGGTTTCCGTCTGACCGAACCCGTCCCGAATGTTGAGGCCCCACTCGTTCTGCACCCTCGAGATGACCTCGGGGTTCAGCGGCTCCCCTGCGCCGATCGCTTCACGCAACGCGCCACCTCCGCCGGAGATGTCGGCCTGAATGAGCATGCGCCACACGGTCGGTGGAGCACAGAACGTCGTCACCTCGGCGCGACGGATCTGGTCGAGGAGGGCACTCGCGTCGAAGCGCGTGTAGTTGTAGATGAAGATGGTGGCTTCGGCGATCCACGGCGCGAAGAAGCAACTCCATGCATGCTTCGCCCAGCCTGGCGAGCTGATGTTCAGGTGAATGTCTCCCGGCTGCAGGCCGAGGAAGTACATCGTGCTCAAATGCCCTACCGGGTAGGAGACCTGAGTGTGCTCGACGAGCTTGGGCTTACTCGTAGTTCCCGAGGTAAAATACAGGAGCAAACGGTCGGACGGGGCAGTCACGGTCTCGAACGGCTCAGGACTCTCGGCGTCGTAGGCTGCGTGAAGGTTGGTCCACTCGTCCGCATCTCCGACCGCGATTTTCAGGTAGTCCCCGGGCACTTCCTCGAACTTGGAGGTATCCGTTGGGTTCGCGATGACGGCTCGCGCCTGGCCGCGTTCGACTCTGTCGGTGAGATCGGCCGAGCCGATCGCCGTGGTCGTCGGCATCAGTACCGCGCCGAGCTTCATGACCGCGAGCATCGAATCCCACAGCTCGACCTGGTTTCCGAGCATGAGAATCACGGAATCCCCGCGGCCGATACCGAGCCCGGAGAGCCACCGAGCAACCTGATCCGAGCGGTGCGACATCGCATCGAAGCTGTACTTCGCTTCGGACCCGTCTTCTTCGACGATCCAGAGCGCCGTCTTCTCGTTGCCGCGGGCGATACCGTCGAACCAGTCGATTGCCCAGTTGAACCGTTCACCCAGATCGGGCCAGCGAAAGTTCGATACGGCCGCGTCGTAGTCGCCGTAAGCATCGAGAAGCAGATCTCTGGCCGACTTGAAGGCGTCGTATTCCGTCACGTTCGTCATGTTTCTCCCTGCTGTGGCGCACGTCTCTCGCTAGCTCGACTCACGCTATGACTCACAGCTACCGATGCGCTACCCCCGAACAGGGGTAACCCGGTTACGGTCCAGAGTCCACGTAATGCAGCGCGTCAGCGAGTCGAGAGAACACCACGAGGTCGGGATCCTGGCCGATGATCTCGATGGACCTACGCGCCGCATGGGTGGTGGCGACGATCGCCAGCGCAGTCAGCATATTGCCCCGTACCAGGTCGACGAGGCAGGACAGCCCCGACACACCAAGGAACGTCACTCCGCGAATATCGACGATGAGTGCACCGACCGTCCTGTTCGATGCACTGAAGAGTGCAGCCCGGAACTGAGAGACCGTCCCGAGGTCGACTTCACCGCTGACGACGACGCGAAGACACTTTCCGTGCCTGCTTTCGGAAACATCGAGACTGGGAACGTCGAGAGGTGGGGATGGATCCAGGATGAGCACGCGTGGCGCACCACGTGAGAGCATCGAATGCGCGTCCGAAAGACCTGGCATAGTGGCCACCTCCAAGCGTCGTTGAGGGACCAATGATGCACGGTGTCGATGTCGAGCGAGCAGCGGGAAAGATAACAGAACAGCCGACGTTGAATCACGGATCGATAACACCGACCCTGCGCGTGTGCGGAAGCTCGGAGGGAACCGAGCTACCGCACACGTAAGAGACAGCGCCTAGATCCGCTCGCCGGTTTCCGGATGGAACAGGTGAACAGCGCCGTCGAGCCTGCTCAAACCGATGCTCTCACCGATCTTCGCCGGCGCACGCACCGCCGAACGCGCGACGAGCGATACCGGTCCGCCGTCGAGGCCCTTGACCTTCGGATCATCGAGATGCGCGTACACGTAGGACTCGCTGCCGAGCTCTTCGATCAGATCGACAATGCTCGCGAAACCACGGCCCTCGAAGCCCTCCCCCGTGCCGTGCACGATCCCGAGCTGCTCGGGCCGCAGGCCGATCGTCACGTTGTCGAGATCGAGGCTCGCGAGCTTGGTGAGCTCCTCCCGCTCGAGCGGCAACAGGAAGTTTCCGATCTGGACACCCCCCGATCCGATGGGGACCGTCATCAAGTTCATGGCAGGAGAGCCGATGAAACCGGCCACGAAAGCGTTGACAGGGTGGTCGTAGAGATCCGTCGGAGTTGCGAACTGCTGCAGCTTGCCCCCGCGCAGCACTGCAACGCGATCGCCCATCGTCATCGCCTCCACCTGGTCATGGGTGACGTAGACGGTCGTCGTGCCGAGCCTGCGCTGCAACGCAGCGATCTGGGTACGAGTCTGCACGCGCAGTTTCGCGTCGAGGTTACTCAACGGCTCGTCCATGCAGAACACCTGCGGTTCACGAACGATGGCGCGGCCCATGGCAACTCGCTGACGCTGACCGCCGGAGAGCTTCCCCGGCTTGCGATCCAGGAAGTCCGTCAGGTCGAGAATCTTGGCCGCGTCGGCCACCTTCTTCTTACGCTCCTCGAGCGGAACGCCGCGCATCTTGAGCGCGAACCCCATGTTCTCCCCGACGGTCTTGTTGGGGTAGAGGGCGTAGTTCTGGAACACCATCGCGATATCGCGATCCTTCGAAGGGACCCCGACCATGTTCTGCCCACCAATTTCGATGGCTCCACCGTCGATCTCCTCGAGGCCCGCGAGCATCCGGAGTGCCGTGGACTTACCTGAACCGGAAGGTCCGACGAGGACTACGAATTCGCCGTCCTGGATGTCCAGATCGAGTGAATCGACAGCGAGCGAGTCGGCACCTTCGTAGACGCAGGATGCCTTTTTGTACTTGATTGCAGCCATGACTTGTTCTCCTGGTTCGTGAAAGGGCCGAGTTACTTGATGGCGCCGAAGGACAGACCGCGCACGAGCTTGTTCTGCGCAAACCACCCAGCGAGGACGACGGGGAGTGCTGCGAACGTCGCAGCGGCGGACAGCTGAGCCCAGTACAGGCCCTGACCCGTGATGAATCCGACGAGATAGACCGGAATGGTCTGTGCCTGAACAGCTGTGAGGTTGACTGCGAAGAAGAACTCGTTCCACGAGAAGATCACACAGATCAGCGACGTCGCAGCGATTCCTGGAGAGACGAGAGGCAGAATCACCTCACGGACCGAGGTCCACAGCGACGCACCGTCCATGCTCGCGGCCTCGAGTAGTTCGCTCGGCACCTCGAGGAAGAACGAACGCATCATCCACACCGCGATCGGAAGGTTCATCGCGGTGTAGAGGATCACCAGCGTCCAGATGTTGTCCAACATGCCGATGTCACCCACGATGACGTACAGCGGCACGATGGCCGCAACGACCGGGAGCATCTTGGTGGAGATGAAGAAGAACAGCACGTCCTTCGTCTTCTTCACCGGCCGAAGCGACAATGCAAAGGCAGCCGGAACACCGAGCAGCAGAACGAGAAGCGTCGATACGATCGTCGCGAAAGCAGAGTTGAGCAGCGCAGTGCCGATACCACTGTCGAGTACCCCGCGGTACTGATCGAGCGTCGGGGTGAAGAACAGTTTCGGTGGATCCGAATACGCGTCGGCCTCCTGCTTGAAGCCGGTGAGGACCATCCAGAGCACCGGGAAGAAGAAGACGATCCCGGCGACCCACGCAACGACAGACCAGACGGTGCCCGGCCCCCAGTTGCTCTTACGCTTGATCGCCACGCCGTCCGAGGTCTGCGGCACTGCTTTCTTACGCTTCTTGTTCGTGGTTGCCGTACTCATCACGCAGCCTCCTCGTTTCCACTGAAGCTCTTGAAGATCAGTCTCAGCGCCAGGGTGCTGACGATGATGGTTGCGACCACGGTGACCACGCCCATGGCCGCTGCCTGGCCGATGTCGAATCCGAGGAACGCACGCTGGTAGATGTAGAAGGGCAAGTTGGCACTGGCGACGCCGGGTCCGCCGGAGGTCATCATGTAGACGGCGTCGAAGGTGTTGACCAGGTAGATCGCGCCGAGAACGGCGCCGAGTTCGATGAAGCGTCGCAGATGCGGGAACGTGAGTTCGCGGAAGAGCTTGAACGGCCCTGCACCGTCGACGCGGGCAGCCTCGGCGATGTCTTTCGGCATCGACTGCAGACCGGCGAGGATCAACAGCATCATGAAGGGCGTCCACTGCCACACCAGGTTCGTCATCACCGCGGCCAACGGAAAGCGTGAGACCCAGTCGATCTGGCCGACACCGAACGGGCTGAGAGCGAAGTTGATCAGACCGAAGACCGGGTCGAACATCGTGGTCTTCCAGATCAGTGCGCCGGCAACCGGGGTGATCAGGAACGGCGTGATCAGCAGTGTGCGAATCAAGCTGCGGCCGATGAACTTCCGATCGAGCAGCAACGCGAGGAAGAGCCCCAGAATGACGGAGATGAGGACGGTTCCGACAATCATGATCACGGTGTTGAGGGCGACCTGACGGAACTGACTGTCACGGAACACGTCGACGTAGTTGTTGAGCCCGTTGAACTCCTGCGACCCTGGCCGCACGAGGTTCCATGATTGCGTCGAGTAGTACAGCGTGAACAGGAACGGCACCTGGGTGACGATGATCGCAAAGACCATGGCCGGTAGCAACGGCCCGCGACGACGCCAACCCTCCGCTTTCGAGATCGCCCTCGGTCTAGGTACGAACTTTCCCGAATCCACCTGTGGCGATTGCACTTCGGTTGTGGTCATCCCTGGCCCTCCTGATACGTCTTACCGACCACTTCGGCGTACTGCTGCGCTTGCGCGAGCGCGTCCTGGACGCTGATCTGTCCTGCCACTGCAGCGCTGATCTGTTGACTGACGCGGGTTCCGAGATCCTGGAATTCCGGGATGGTCAGGAACTGCACTCCGGTGTAGGGAACCGGATCCACGGTCGGCTTGTTCGGGTCCGCACCATTGATGGAGTCGAGGGTCACCTGGCCGTACGCAGCCGATGCTAGTTTGTACTCGGGAATCTCGTAGGTCGACAAGCGGCTACCCGGAGGCACGCGCTCCCAACCTAATTCGTTGCCTACCTTGTTCAGGTATTCCTTACTGGTCATCCACGACACGAACTTCCACGCTTCGTCCGGATTTTTCGACGTCTTCGGGATGCCGAGAGCCCACGAGTACAGCCAGCCGTTGTCGCCCTTGACCGCACTCGGCGCCTTCGCATACCCGATCTTGCCGACGACATTGCTCGACGTGGGATCCTCGAGCACCGACACTGCCGAGGTGGCGTCATACCACATCGCGGTGTTTCCCTGCGAGAGCTGAGTACCGCACTCACTGAACCCACTGGTCGCTGCACCTGCTTGACCGTGTGTGCGAACCAGGTCGACGTAGAACTGGACGGCCTCTTCCACCTGCGGACTGTCGAGCTGTGCGTTCCAGTTCTCGTCGTACCAACGTCCACCGAACGCATTGATGACGGTGTTCAAAGGCGCGAGAACTTCACCCCAGCCCGGCTTTCCGCGTAGACAGATTCCGGAAACATCGTCATTGTCGAGCTTCGCGGCTGCATCGGCGACCTCTTGCCAGGTGGGCTCCGCGGGCATCGTGATGCCTGCCTCCTGCATGAGGTCCGTGCGGTACATCAGGAACGAGGACTCACCGTAGAACGGCACCGAGTACATGCTGCCCTCGTAGGAGAGCGAATCCTTCAGTGTCGGAATGAAGTCGTCCTCGTCGTAACCGGGAGTGTCGTTCGCGTACTCCGAAAGGTTGGTGAGCCAACCGTTCTCGGCCCACTGCGGCGTCTCGAAATTACTGATCATCACGACGTCGAACTCACCGCCACCGGTCGCCACGGAGGCAGTGATCTTCGCGCGCGCTTCGTTCTCCGACAGTGAGACGAACTTCAGGTTGATTCCTGGGTTCTCCTCCTCGAACTCCGGTGCCAGCGAAATAGCGTCGGACATTTGCGAGTTCGAGACGATGGCCACGGTGATCGTCGTGCCGTCACCGTCACCGCCGAACGATCCCGCGCCGGCACAGCCGGACAGCACCAGGGTCATCGCGAGCGATGCCGCGACGGCCACTTTCGGTAGAACTCTCACTTGGATACCTTTCCCTCTTGGTCGTTCATGCAGGCTCCACTGTCAGCCTTCGTGTGCGCCATCAACCAACGTGCACTTTCGATATCGGTCACCAGCACAGTTGCGAATCCTCCGCGAAGTGCACCGAGAATGGCCTGATGCTTCTTGATGCCACCGGAGATCAGGATCGCCCGATCACAGTCACGGATGGCGTCGAGTCCGACCGACACGGTTCGCCCCGGCAACGATCCCCCGGTAGGAGTGCCATCGAGGTCGAAGAACCTGCCGCCGATCTCGCCGACCGCGCCGAGGTGGCGCAGTTCGTCGAGAATGTTCAGGTCGATGAAGCTGCCCTCGAACAGGGTCGTGGACGTGGAAACTGGACCGAGACCGTACATCATCACATCAGCCTCGGTCCCGGCTTGGAGGGCGCGAGATATCACCGAATCCTGCTGCAGGGCGGTCACTGTGGCCGGATCGGCGTACAACGGCGCGTTCAGGCGCACCGGCTTCGCCTGCAGGTACTGCGCACATCGCCCCAGGGTGTATTCGACGCCTGTTTGATAGTCGGCCGAACTCATCGAACCGTCGAGTTGGACCACACGGTCGCATCGCGCTCCACGCGTCTTGAGTGACCGGGCGACGGCGACGGTTTCCGGCCCCCAGGTGAATCCGAGGACGTCGGCGCTCTCCAGGCGTCGAGAGAGCATCGCCGCGGCGGACCGCCCCAACGATCCGTACCCGGTGTCGGTGCCGTCGATGACGTCGGGAACGACAAGGGCTTCGGTGAGGCCGAACTCGCGCTCCAAGTCGGCTTCGATGTCGGCGTACACGGTGCCCTGGAGTTCCTCGGGCACATTGATCTCGATGGTCACCAAACCCAGCGCTCGGGCCTTGGCGACGAGTCGGCCGGCGGTAGGACGCGAGATACCGAGTTTCTTCGCGATCTCGGCCTGAGTCGCGCCCTCCAGGTGGTACATCGACGCGGCGCGGAGAGCGAGTCGGAGGTCGTCGCTCGACTTCGACGAGCGCTCCACTCCCGACACCTCGGGGACCGATGCGATCACGATCACTCCCTCAAACCAGTGAGCAGATGCTCACGATGTGTTCTTCTGCTCATTAAGCTAACATTAAGGTGTGATCTACACAACACCTACCAAGAGCGGAGTCAGCGTGATCAGAGGAGCGGAAGCAGGGAGATCCTTGTGACTCAGTCCATGCAGGTCAGCGTCCTGAGCGGTCCGCAGGAAATCCGTCTGGAAAGCCGTCCGGTGCCCTCCCCCGCGGCGGACGAGGTTCTCGTGCAGGTCACCGCGGTCGGCGTCTGCGGTTCCGATGCTCACTATTACCGTGAAGGCCGCATCGGCGATCACGTCGTGAACGGGCCTTTGGTGCTCGGTCACGAAGCTGCTGGGGTCATCGTCGGCGTCGGTTGCTCCGTCGCCGATACGCGCATCGGGCAGCGGGTGTCGATCGAACCGCAGCGCCCGGACCCGACCAGCTCACAGTCCAGGGCGGGCCGGTACAACTTGTGCCCGTCGATGGAGTTCTTCGCCACACCGCCCATCGACGGCGCGCTGGCAGAGTACGTTCTCATCCAATCGGCGTTCGCGCACTCGGTTCCCGACGAGATTTCCGACGAGGCTGCGGCGTTGTTCGAACCGTTGTCGGTGGGGATTGCGTCGGCGCAGAAGGCCCGCATCACAGCCGGATCGAGCGTGCTGATCGCAGGCGCCGGTCCGGTAGGTCTCGTCACTGCCCAGGTGGCTCGCGCGTTCGGCGCCACCACGATCATCGTCAGCGACATTGCACCCGACCGCCGCGAGAATGCGAAGAAATTCGGCGCAACTCAGTTGATCGACCCGATGACCGAAGACGTCCGGGCTCTCGACGTCGACGCGTTCATCGATGCGTCGGGTGCGCCACGGGCAGTCGTCGACGGCATCCACGCCGTCCGTCCCGCCGGTACGGTCGTTTTGGTGGGGATGGGTGCGTCCGACTACGCGTTGCCGATCTCACTGATTCAGAATCGTGAACTGGTCCTCACTGGAGTCTTCCGCTACGCGAACACCTGGCCGATCGCTCGCGAGCTCGTACTCTCCGGCCGCGTCGATCTCGACTCGATGGTCACCGGCCGCTTCGACCTCGCACACGTCGAGGATGCGCTCAACGCCGACGCACTGCCGGGAAGCATCAAGGCAGTGGTAATACCGTCCTCGCACAAGGAGACCGACGTATGAAGCTCAATTCGCACACCCTCGCCGACTTCATCGAAGACGTCGAGGTACCCACTTACGACAGATCCGAAGTCACAGCCGGGATAGTGCACTTCGGTGTCGGCGGTTTTCACCGTGCGCACCAAGCAATGTATGTGGACCGGCTCCTCCAGCGGGGGGAAGCGTCCGAGTGGGGAATCTGCGGCGTCGGAGTGCTGCCCGGGGACCGAAAGATGAGAGAGGTCATGGAGGCGCAGAATTGCCTCTACACGCTTGCGCTCAAGCATCCCGACGGAGCGTGGGACACCCGGGTGATCGGCTCGATAATCGAATACCTCTTCGCACCCGAAGACGCAGATGCCGTCATCGAGAAGATGGCAGCCGAGAGTACCAAAATCGTCTCGCTCACCATCACCGAAGGGGGATACAACTTCTCAGCCACGACGGGTGAATTCGATACCGAGAATCCAGCGATCGCGGCGGATCTCGAGCCGGATGCGACGCCGTCGACCACGTTCGGTCTCGTCGTGGAAGCCCTTGCGCGCCGCAAAGACCGGGGAATGAAGCCGTTCACCATCATGTCCTGCGACAACATCGAGGGCAACGGCCACATCGCGGAATCGACGTTCACCACGTTTGCTCGCCTGAAGGACCCCGCTCTGGCGAAGTGGATCACCACCGAGGGGGCCTTCCCCAACTCGATGGTCGATCGAATCACCCCGGTCACCACTCCCGAAGTGATACAGGAGCTTTCGGACCGGTACGCACTCGACGACCAGTGGCCCGTCGCAGGTGAGCCGTTCACCCAGTGGGTATTCGAAGACAAGTTCACGCTCGGGCGGCCGGCGTTCGAACACGTCGGAGTTCAGGTCGTGGACGACGTCACTCCGTACGAGTTGATGAAGCTCCGCCTACTCAACGCGAGCCATCAGGCGCTGTGCTATTTCGGGTACCTCAGCGGATACCGACTGGTGCACGAGGTTGCACAGGACTCGTTGTTCGCCGAGTTCTTATTGGCGTACATGGACGACGAGGCCACCCCCACACTCCAGGCGGTTCCCGGTATCGACCTCGACGAGTACAAGAAGACCTTGATCGAACGCTTCTCCAACCCGGAGATCCGCGACACCGTCGCACGCCTGTGCGCCGAGTCCTCGGACCGCATCCCCAAGTGGCTGTTGCCCGTCATCCGCACGAACCTCGACACCGGCGGACCGATCACGTTGGCTACCGCCGTGGTCGCGAGCTGGGCGCGGTACGCCGAGGGCATCGACGAACAGGGTCAGCCGATCGACATCATCGACCAACTGAAGGATTCGCTCGTACCACTCGCGCTCGAGCAGAAGGACGACCCGACCGCCTTCATCGCAAACCGAGCGGTGTTCGGCGATCTCATCGACAACGAGCGATTCGTAGCGGAGTACACCAAGGCGCTCGCCTCGCTCCACGAGAACGGGGCGCGGGCGACGTTGGAGGGACTCCGTAACTGAGAGAACACAACTAAGAGGCCGCCGCTAGCCTCGCATTTCGGCGTACCGCTCACGGACTGCCAGATCCGGGTCGGCCTCGTAGGTACGCACGGGCGCCGATGCCCAGCGCGGTGGCTCGGGCGTGCCCGCCAGCGCCCACGCTGCTTGGCGTGCCGCACCGTCGGCAACGTATTCTCCGGCCTCGGGGACGACGACGGGTACGCCGAAGATCGCCGGGGCCAACTCGCGCAACGCCGCAGATTTGGCCCCGCCACCGATCAGCAGAACGCGACGGGTCTCGATTCCTGCTGCACGCAGCGCGTCGATCCCGTCCGCCAGTCCGCAGAGCAGTCCCTCCACTGCCGCGCGGGCAAGGTGCCCCGGCGTCGAATTACTCAGTCTCAAACCATGAATGGCGCCCGATGCATCCGGCCGATTCGGTGTCCGCTCACCTTCGAAATAGGGAATCAACACCAGACCCTCGCTTCGAGTCGACAAAGCCAACCTGGACAGTTCGGCGTGGTCGACGCCCAACAACGACGCTGTAGCGTCGAGCACACGGGCTGCGTTGAGGGTGCACACGAGCGGTAATTGCCGGCCGGTAGCGTCCGCGAATCCGGCGATGATGCCCGAGGCATCTGCAGCAGCAACGTCCGTGACGGCCGACACGACACCCGAGGTACCGACCGAGACGACGACATCACTGACACCGACGCCGAGACCCAGTGCGGCAGCGGCATTGTCTCCGGTTCCCGGCGCGATCACTGCTCCCGACGACGTGACACCGATTCGCTCCGAGGGTCCCGCAACGCGAGGAAGCCGAGGCTTCCGTCCGCGCATGGCCTGTTCCAGTAAATCCTCGCGATAGTCGTCGGTGGCGGCGGAGTAGTAGCCGGTGCCGCTCGCATCGCCGCGATCGGTCGCCAGTGAATCGAATCCGGCCGCACCACCGAGATGCCAACTCAACCAATCGTGTGGAAGACACACCGCTGCGGTTCGATCGGCATTGCCGGGTTCGTTGTCTGCAAGCCACCGCAACTTGGCGACGGTGATCGCCGCCAGCGGCACGACGCCGACCGCGTCGACCCATGCCTTGCCACCACCGCGTTCGTTCACCAGATCCTGACCGGAGGATGCCGAGCGGGTGTCGTTCCACAACAACGCCGGGCGAACGACACTCCCGGCATCGTCGAGGCAGATCATGCCGTGTTGCTGCGCGCCGACGGCGACCGCATCCACGTCGTCGAGACCTCCGGCGTCGGCGATGGCAGTGTCGAGTGCAGATTTCCACAGCGCCGGGTCGATCTCGGTGCCGTCGGGGTGACTTGCCCACCCGCTGCGGACGAGATCGCCCGAATCAGCATCGCGGACAAACACTTTGCACGACTGGGTGGAGGAGTCTATTCCTGCGACGAGAGCCAAGATGGCCGCCTTTCCTGTACACCGAGAGCGTACGAACGACACTACCGTGGCGCCGATCGTCAACCCGGGTGCAACGCGATCGGTAGCAGCAGCGGAAGAATCTCGACTACGTTCTTGGACTATGCGAGACTCCGAGGATTCCGATGCCTTCCGCCTTTCGGTGGCGAAGGCGGCACTCGATCTGTTCGCAGTGCAGGGATACGAGGCCACCTCCGTCGACGACATCGCCGAAGCATCGGGCATTTCGCGTCGGACGTTCTTTCGTCAGTTTCGCGGCAAGGACGACGTCATCTTCGCCGACCACGAAATACTGCTCGAACAGACCGCAGCGTTTCTCGGCCGGCCGCACCCGGACCCCTGGACTGCCGTGTGCGATGCGGCCCAGCTGGTATTCGAACGGTTCTCCGGGTGGAAAGAGCAGTCACGACTTCGCTACCAGGTGGTCCACGAGAACCCTGCGCTACGGGATCGCGAGATCGTGACTGTCTTTCGCTACGACAGGCTGTTCGTCGACTACCTGCGCGCGGCGTTACCCGAGCATTCACACCTGGAGATTCTCCAGTTTTCGGCATCGATCACAGCCACCCACAACTACATCTTGAGACGGATGATCCGCGACGGTATTCCGACCACCAGCAGTGACCTGCAGGAAGCACTCCATAAGGTCAGAGCCGGATTCGATACGAGCGCGGACCAGATCGTCGTTGCAGTCTTTCCCCGAGGCACCTCGCGTGCGGCTGTCGTCGAGGCGCTGGCGGAGCATACGAAGTGACTCCCCCTTGCGCTTGAATGTGCTGTTCAAGACATCTGATCGTATGAATGGACCATTGAAGCGGTTACGGGCGCGCGTTTGGCACCGAGTGCCATCAGGGGGTTGATGGTCGCCCACAGGTGGCGTAGACTGGACAAATCCGTGGCACTGAGTGCCCTAAAGTCAAGCCCTAGGAGTGTGGCACCCATGGCCGGTAATCCTGATTTCGATTTGTTTCAACTTCCCGCCGAGCACGACGAACTGCGCGCGGCAATTCGCGCCCTTTCAGAGAAGGAGATCGCTCCGTACGCCAAAGCGGTGGACGAGGACGCGCGCTTCCCGGACGAGGCGCTGACCGCGCTCAACAACTCCGGCTTCAATGCAATCCACGTACCCGAGGCGTACGACGGCCAGGGTGCCGACTCCATTGCGACCTGCATCGTCATCGAAGAGGTTGCCCGCGTCTGCGGTTCTTCCTCGCTGATCCCCGCGGTCAACAAGCTCGGCACCATGGGCCTGATTCTCAAGGGCTCCGAGGAGCTCAAGAAGCAGGTCCTCCCCTCGCTCGCAGGTGGCGCAATGGCGTCGTATGCACTGTCCGAGCGTGAGGCCGGTTCGGATGCAGCCGGCATGAAGACCCGCGCAAAGGCCGACGGCGACGGGTGGATACTCAACGGCTCCAAGTGTTGGATCACCAACGGTGGCAGGTCCGATTGGTACACCGTCATGGCCGTCACGGACCCTGACAAGGGCGCGAACGGTATCTCATCGTTCATCGTGCACAAGGACGACGAGGGATTCGTCGTCGGACCGAAGGAAAAGAAGCTCGGCATCAAGGGCTCGCCGACGGCTGAGCTGTACTTCGAGAACTGCAAGATTCCCGGGGATCGCATCATCGGTGATCCAGGTACCGGCTTCAAGACAGCCCTGGAAACCCTCGACCACACCCGCCCCACCATCGGTGCGCAGGCTGTCGGTCTGGCGCAGGGTGCACTCGACGCAGCCATCGCATACACCAAGGATCGCAAGCAGTTCGGTCAGTCGATCAGCAGCTTCCAGGCCGTGCAGTTCATGCTCGCCGACATGGCGATGAAGGTCGAAGCAGCTCGTCTGATGGTCTACTCGTCCGCGGCTCGGGCCGAGCGCGGTGAAAAGAATCTCGGTTTCATCTCCGCTGCGGCGAAGTGCTTCGCCTCCGATGTTGCCATGGAGGTGACTACCGACGCTGTGCAGCTCTTCGGCGGCGCCGGATACACCACCGACTTCCCGGTCGAGCGGATGATGCGTGACGCCAAGATCACGCAGATCTACGAGGGCACCAACCAGATTCAGCGCGTCGTGATGTCCCGGGCGCTGCTCAAATGAGCAGCATCGAATTGGTAGGCGTCATCGGGGGCGGCACGATGGGCGCCGGCATCGCCGAAGTATGTGCTCGCGCAGGCAGCTCCGTCGTCGTGCTGGAAACGAACCAGGCCGCGGCAGATGCGGCGGAAGCTCGCCTCGACAAGTCGTTCGCCCGCGCCGTGAAGTCCGGCCGTATCGAAGCCGACGCAGCGGAGAAGGCCCGCGCTGCAATCACACTGACACTCGACATCGACGACTTCGCCGATCGCGATCTCGTGGTCGAGGCAGCGCCGGAGATCGAGTCGCTGAAGCTGGATTTGTTCGGGAAACTGGATTCGATCGTGAAGCCGAGCGGGATATTGGCGACGAACACTTCGTCGATACCCGTCATCAAGATGGCCAATGCGACACAGCGACCGGACAAGGTCGTCGGAGTTCACTTCTTCAACCCGGTGCCGGTGCTACCACTGGTAGAGATCGTCGTCAGCCTCGTCACCAGCGAGGAGACGGTCGCAACCGTCACCGACTTCGCCTCGAACACGCTCGGCAAGAAGACGATTCGCTCCGGTGACCGCGCCGGGTTCATCGTCAACGCGCTCTTGATCCCGTTCCTGGTGTCCGCGATTCGAATGCTCGAGTCCGGTTTCGCCACGGCCGAGGATATCGACGAAGGCATGGTCAACGGATGCGCGCACCCCATGGGTCCGTTGCGTCTGGCAGACACCGTCGGCCTCGATGTGACGCTCGCCGTCGCGGAGTCTCTGTACGCGGAGTTCCGTGAGCCGCACTATGCGCCGCCGCCACTGTTGCAGCGCATGGTGGACGCCGGAATGCTCGGACGCAAGAGCGGTAAGGGCTTCTACACTTACTAAGCCCATATCGACAGAAATGGGCCATCGCAGCAGGCTGCGGTGGCCCATTCGCGTGCCCGGGGGGCAGATCCCCGACCGACTTCAGTCTTTCGGACCACCTGCGGCATAGACGATCTGGCCGGAGATGAAGCCCGCCCCTTCACTGACGAAGAAGGACGCGAGGTGCGCGATATCGTCCGGATTTCCGACGCGATTGACCGGAATCTGTGATGCTGCAGCGGCTTTGAAGTCCTCGAATGGGACGCCGACGCGTGCGGCTGTCGCGGCGGTCATTTCGGTTTCGATGAACCCGGGGGCGATGGCGTTGGCGGTGACGCCGAATTTGCCGAGCTCGATGGCCAGTGTCTTGGTGAAGCCCTGCATGCCTGCCTTGGCCGCCGAGTAGTTGGCCTGGCCACGGTTGCCGAGTGCGGAGGTGCTCGACAGGTTGACGATGCGACCCCATTTGGCGTCGATCATGTGCTTCTGGATCGCGCGGGTCATCAGGAAGGATCCGCGTAGGTGAACCCCGAGTACGGAGTCCCAATCTTCGACGGTCATCTTGAACAAAAGATTGTCCCGGGTGATACCGGCATTGTTGATGAGCACGGTCGGCGCACCGAATTCGTTGGCGATCCGGTCGACGGCCGTCTTCACAGACTCTTCGTCTGCCACGTTGGCACCGATTGCGACGGCCTGACCGCCGGCGGCTTGGATGGCACCGACGGTGTCCGCACAGGAATCCTCGTCGAGGTCGACGACTGCGACCCCAAATCCGTCCTTGGCCAGGCGCTTGGCTACTGCAGCGCCGATTCCGCGAGCACTTCCCGTTACGACGGCTGTCTTGATCTGATCGCTCACGTGCATCTCCTATGGTCGGGATCTTTGTACTGTTCTGTTGCCATCGAGCTACTGCTCAGTACGCTGCGACCGCTCCGTCGACGGCTTTCTGCAATCCGGCAGCGACGACGCGCGCGATCTCGATCGGCTTGTCCGGCAGTTCGGTTATCGGCTCGTCGATGTAGATGCTCGCAGATTTGAGCTTCGACGAGCCGGGTCCGTAACTGAGGCCGATGCAGATCAGGACCGGCGCGACGCCGAGCTTGCGGGCCCGTGCCGCGATGTGGCCGATTCCGCTGCCGACGTGTTGAACCTGGGTGGCGTCTTCGAGGTTGCAGGTGCCTTCGGGGAACACGGCAAGGTCGTCGCCGCGTCGCATTCGCTCGGCACTGACGTCCATCATCCGACTGCCTGCTGCGCTGACTGCGCGAAGCCCGTGGTTCTTTCCACGGAACACCGGGATGCCACCCATCATGTCGATTCGCTTGCGCTGCTTCGATTCCTGAAAGAGCTCGTCCTTCGCGAGAACACGAGTGCGCCCGATCCCGGGTCGCAGAGGACTGGCCCACGCGGCGGCAGCGAGGGTGTACGGGTCGCTCTCGGTCAGATGGTTGACGGCAATGATGAACCGCGTGTCGTCGTAGACGAGCCTACGAATTTCTTCACGCGCGCCAGCAGGGTAGCTGACCCGCGGCTTGAACCGTCGGGCCAGCGTGGCGTACGCGATCCTGGCCACCTGCCGGTTCTGCTGATGCTCGAGGTAGAAGTCGTAGACAGCGTCGTCGTTAGCGAGAATTACTGCGGGTCGATCCATTGATTCAGCTTACCTAGCCAAATAGCGGAAGCTCTGAAAATCCCGCCGCGAAACTCGGGATACGTCCCGCGTGTGAACCTCTACCGAGCGGGTATACCGCAACACAAGTCCGACGCTTTTAGGAGCCGTCACGGACTGCTGAAAGGACGGAAGTCATGGCCGAAGACAAGAAGGACCACGGACCGCGCTGGATCAAGACTGCTGAGAACCGAATCGGAGTCATCATGATGATGGCCGGTGTCGTGGCTGCAGGTTTGCTCCTCACCGCGTTGGGCGGCGGCTTCAGCGGGTGGGCCTGGATCGCCGGGGCGGCGACGATCGTGCTGATCGGTGGAGGCTTTCTTTCCCTGCGTGCGGGCGCTCTGCGAAAGGGAGAAACTGGTCCCATCCTGTATCACCCCGACTCCCCGGATGTCGTCTTGGACATCGACCGCGAAACAGGGAATCGCTCACCGCATCACGATTGAGCGACACGTCTGCGACCTACACAGGGCGCAGGATCCACCACCCGCCGAGTACGAGGCATCCGACCGTCACGACGAAAAACAGTCCGACCCAGACTATTCCGGGCAGAAATGTCAGTCGGGCCAGTTGATCGGCGTCGGAGTCCCGCGCTCGTCCTCGGCTACGTGAGCGTTGAAGTTCGAGTACCGGCCGAGGGCCTGCGACGAGCAGGAACAGTGTGATGAAGTACGCCGCGGCTACTTGCTGTTCACCGGTCCCCCACCACGACACCGTGAACAGCAGTGCCCCGAACACTACGAGCGAGATGAACCCGAACACGTTGCGAACCATGATGAGCATCAGTGCAATTGCGATGACACCGATCCACAACACGGCAATCGCGTGCTGCGTGCCGAGAATCCAGGCAGCACCGAGCCCGATCAGCGACGGCCCGACATAACCAGCGAACGTCATCGCGATCACCCCGAGGCCGGTCGGTTTGCCTGAAGAAATGGCTACGCCCGAGGTATCGGAATGCAATCGAACACCCATCAACCTGCGGCCGGTCAGAAAAGCCACGAGTAGATGAGCGAATTCGTGGAAGATCGTCACCACGTTGCGGGCAATGCGCCATGTCTGCGGAACAAGGACGATGAGCACGGCTACGAGCGCTGCGATCTGCACGATCCAGGCCGGCGGAGTTGGACTGACCGCGCTGATGCGGTCCCAGAATTCGGTCACTGTTCATTATGGCGGCTGCCGTCGGCGCCATCCGCCCCTAGGTCTCGACGGGGAGATCTAGGACGCCTTCCGCTCCGCTTTGGCGGCTTCGCGTGCGAGGGAACGATCACGCATTTCTTCGAACTTGGTGGCCTGACGCTCGAGGTCTTCGAGGAACACGGCCAATTCTTCACGCTTGGCCTCCCCGACGCCGGTGAAGTCCTCACGTTCGAAGATCTGCCACTTCCGCAGGACCGGCCACACCACGTCCTCGAGGTGCTGACGCAGATCGTAGATACCGTGCTTGGCCATCAACACACCGTTGCGGCGGAAGTTCGGCATCCCGGCACCGGGCATCTGGAAGTTCATCACGATATGCGAGATCGCTTCCAACGTCTGATCCGGCGCGATGTCGAGGGCTGCAGCGGTGACGTTGCGGTAGAACATCATGTGCAGGTTCTCATCCGCCGCGATGCGCTGGAGCATCCGGTCGGCGATCGGGTCGTCGCACACCTTGCCGGTGTTGCGATGCGAGACGCGCGTGGCGAGTTCCTGGAAGGTGACATACGAGACCGAATGCAACAGTCCGGTCTGTGCGCCCGCCGGTGAGGCGAAACCGTTGGTCATGTGAATCATCCGGGCCTGCTCGAGCGCGACCGGATCGACACCGCGGGTGACCACCAGGTAGTCGCGCATGACGATGCCGTGCCGGTTCTCCTCGGCGGTCCACCGTCCCACCCAGGTGCCCCAGGCGCCGTCCTGCGAAAAGTTTTCGGCGATCTCGCGGTGGTACGAGGGCAGATTGTCCTCGGTGAGCAGGTTGGTGATCATCGCTGCTCGCGCTACCTCGGAGAGGTCGCTTTGCTCCGGGTCGTAATCCACCCCACCGAGTGCAGCGAAGTTGCGGCCTTCGTCCCACGGCACGTAATCGTGCGGGTGCCACTCCTTCGCCATCGACATGTGGCGGTTCACGTTGTCTTCCGCAACAGGAACCAGCTCGTGTAGCAGCTCCAGCTGTGTCAGATCCCTCGCCATCACATTGCCTCCTCTAGTGAAAACTACCTATGTGAGGGTAGGTCGGTTTCCCACCGGCGAGGACGTTCACGCGAGACTCTGTTAGATGTGGCAACCCCCGCTCATCACACTTGGGCGCCCTCACATGTGCTGGGCGCCGGCCACCTGAGCCCTGGAGTGGTCCCAATCTGCAAGCAAGGTGAGCAGGCCCGACACCAACGGCAACGGCTGATCCAGCATGACGTGATGTCCGGCCAGCGGAATCTCGATCACCGGCGCCGATCTGCCGAACATTTCGTACATGTCCGACGCTATGTCCTGGGTGACCATGCCGCGTTCGGCGCGGAACAACGCAGCCCGGCAACGAACCGATCGAAGCAGCTCCGGTGACGGGCGGGCGCTGCCGAACATGCTCGGATCGAACTTCCACGACCATCCTCCGTCGACCTCTCGCACCGACCCGCGGGCAACGTGGTCCATCACGTACGGCAACGAGTCGGCTTGGTCGGGAACGGTGCGGAAGCGCGCCAAGGCTTCGTCCAAAGCGGCATAGACCTTCAGTGGTCCGAACGCTCGTTTGTCGCGCGCTGCGGTCTGCTCGGGCGAGGGAGATCTGAGCGGGGTGTCGATGACGGCGACGCCCGCAATTCTGGCGTCGCCCTTCGCGGCGTCCATGCAGACCCAACCGCCCATACTGTGCCCGATCAACACCGGGGGGTGGATGAAGTTCGACGCTTCCGCCACCGCGAGAACTTCGGCAGACCAGTACTCGACTTTGTAATCTTCACGCCATGCCGAGTCGCCGTGGCCGGAAAGATCGAGCGCAACGACGCGATGGCCGCGCGCAAGAAATGGTGCGACGTGATCCCACCATCCCGAGTGCGCAGCACCGCCGTGGACGAGAACGACGCCGGGAAGATCTTCCTCACCCCACGAGCGGACATGGATCGAGGCGCCGAGCACCTCGATGTCGCTTTCGACCGGCTTGACCGCCACCGCATCCGAGAACCACTGCGGTGCATCGACATTCGTCATCGCGCAAGTCCGGCTTCCAGTGGGAACGTCAACGGTTCCGGGGGGCGTTGACGGAAGCGGCTACTCATTCGAGGGACTCTCCTTTTGCTGGACACACTTTCGGACTGCCGATTCGGCGCGATTTCCTCGGTCGAGACCCTCGGTCTTGCACGAAACAGCGCCGTCATCACGAATGCAAGTTTTGCATAACCTAGTTTCCAGGCTTTTCTCCCGCTGAGGATTTGTCCGTTTCAGCGGTCGGCACACCCAGAACCAGCGGATGTGTTCGTCCTGCCGAACCATTTTCGGAACCGAGCCCCTGAGGATCGGCGACGGATGCCAGCGCGATATCGAGTTCACCGGTCCATTCGCGCGCGATCTGAGTATCCAGGGCGTGCACACGTGCCACCAGGGGGGCATGTTGCTCGACTGGGCAGTAACCGAGCAGGGTGTTCAACAACGAGCGGAGTCGACGCTGCACTTGAGTGGAGTTGGTGCTGAAGTGCCGGATCTCGTCGGTCGAGATAGCCACGTAATCGGCCCAGGTTCGGGTTGTTCCACGTATCCGTGTCGACACCGAGTCCGACGCTTCCAGTCGAACTCTCGGCGCCAACGTCAAGAGCAGGTCTTCGAGATGGTCGATTGCCTGCACGGCCCTGCCTGGGTCGTTGATCGCGGGTGAGAGCGCTTTGAGTGCGATGTCGACGATTGCCTGCAGCCCGGCAGCCGGACTGACCGTCGGACTATGCGTGTCACCGAATATCAGGCACGCCATCAACTGGTGTGGGCGCACCCGCAATTGCGGACCGTTCACCTCGAACAGCGCAGCGTCCTGCGCGACGAACTCGCCGACATAGGGCAGCACCTCGATAGTGACTCCCCATACCGCGGCAAGTCGCTCGATACCGGCGAGATTGACTGCCAACAGAATTCGACCGTCAGGAGAGAGTTGCCGGAGTCGAACCGTGGTCGAGCTACCCAGCGGCTCGAACTTGTACGGATCTCTCCACGCTGTGAGGGGCGGTGTCGTCAGAACCGGAGCAGCGGAGACGACTTCCCTCCGCCCTTGCTCCATCTTTTCCGTGAATCCCGGATAGGTTCGCACAATGGACGAGCGGCTCTGTGCCGCGATCCAGCGCAGCAACCGCGAGGAATTGAGCACCATCCCCACGCGCGCCACCAGCGCGATGAAAAGAAACGCACTCACGAATGCCAACAGTATGGCAATGGACGTCGACAGAACGGGTGCCGTCGACTCGCCGGACAACGCCAGATCCGAGGCGATGACGACTGCGACGACGAACGTGGACAGGAACATCCCGATCGACCATCGCATGATGGCTTCCTGTTGCAGCATCGGCACCACACGTACCGAAATCTGCGAGGCACCGAACTGCATGGCCAGGGTGATGGCAGTGAACACCAGGCCGGTGAGCGTGATCATGCCGCCGGCGATGACGGCGAGCAACGTGGCTGTGGCTCCGATATCGAATGTCGATTCGATGCCGGCCGCAGAATCGGTGTCACCGACTTCGCCGTCCAGGTCCACGAGAAGGGCCGCCAACACGATCGACAACGACACCAACGTCATCGGTAGCCGCCAAGTCGGTGTCCTCCGCAAGCGGCGCCGAGTGTGATTCCACCGTATTGCTGTCAGGAGTCGATTGGGAACATTGGTCACCCGCACTGGCTGATCCGTCACCGTCGCCGCAGCAGTCGGCGCGGCCGTCTCGATCGGTATACCGAAGCGTCCTGACAGCGCCTCCTGAACGACGATCTTCGCCCGAATGACCGGTTCACGGAACCGCTTCTCGCGGGTGAACGCCTTCGCTCGTTTTCCTGGCTTGTCGGCGTATCGCCATCGATCCCACGGTGACAACGGTCGACCGAGCCGGATGGCACCGACGATGAGGAGCGGGGTGAAGAACAGGCCGACCAATCCCGTCCACAGCTTGCCCTTGAGCAGGGTGATTGCCGCGAGCCCAAGCTGAAGTGCCAACCCGAAGAGGATCAGGGCAAGCGTGATCAGCGATCGATCCTGCTGATAGACGTCGAAGTCTCCGGTGAATCCGATGGGGTGAACGCCGAGAAGATAGAGACCGGAGATCGCGACGGCCACGAAGACCGCGTCGATCGAGGACCGACCTTCTTCCGCCCAGTAAACGTCACGAAGATGCAGGATCAGTGCGAACTCGTCGAGCATCAACGCACTTCCAATGCCGAAGACGCTCGCGAGAATGCAGTTGGCAACGGGGGTCTGGTAGTTCGCGATGGCCACCAGTGCGAACCCTGAGATGAGGACCATGACCAGGCCGAACATCACATGGTGAATATGCATGCCACCTGGTGTGACATTGCCGGGCCACCAAGACACCTCGGCCCTGATCATCCGGACGCTGAACCGAATGAAGAGGAATGCCAGCAGGAACGACACCAGGAGAAAGAACAAGGGGAGACGTCCGTTGTCCACGACCGTCTCGGTGAACCATGTTCCCATCGCGACCTCCTCGCTCGATCGAGCGAGGCCAGCCTATCCCTGCATGGGCACTCTGTATGTTGTATCGACGCTGGGCGGACTCACCAGGCGGTCAGAAAACCCATCCGCGAAGTGCGATGAACCGGAGCGCCCCGGTAGCGGCGCTCACCGCGATGACGGCGACGACCTGCACGATCCACGATGAGCCGGGAAAAACGATATGGACTACGGCGAGGGCTGCGGTGCCGAGAGCTAAACCGGCAAGGGCGAGTCCACCCGCCTCCCACTGAGTCTGTAACCAACCGACCCGCTGCGTCGCATGAAAGGTATGCCGCCGATGGAGTTCATTGGCCAGAACTGTGCTCGCCGCAATTCCGGCGATATTTGCGACAAAAGCGCCGAGAGAGGTCAACGCGAGGAACAGTCCGATGTAGACGACGTTGCTCGACGCACCCACGAAGACGAATCTGACGAATTGCGCAGGCGCCGACTCACCCATGAAACGTGCCTTCATCTCTGTGGCACAAGTTCTCGGCCGCGTGTCCAGCGTGCTGCTCACGTCATCGTCTCCAGTTTTCGGCGTCCTGGACCGAATACAGTCCTTCTCGCTCCAACAGCGGGCGCGCGAGATTCAAGGCCCAACTATGAGCCAAGTCACCCGCACTGTCCGGCTAGGACGCGGTATCGCTCTTCTTCTTGATGCGCGAGCGACGTTCGAGATCGAAATTCATCAGGTCCGGCTTGATCGATGCCACGAACAACATGACACAACCGAAGACCACGAGAACGATCGTCAGAACGACAACGACGATTCCTATGAACGCACCGATACTTTCCATAACTGCCCTACCTCCCGTGTTGCCCCTTACCGTACTGGGCTCACTCGGCGTCGGTCGAATCCACCCCGCACCGAGTACCGGAAGTTGTACTGTCCGAAGCCATGATCACATCGACCGAACATCAACCACGACGCTTCGAGGGAAAGGTTGCGTTCATTACCGGTGCTGCCCGCGGTCAGGGAAGGGCCGAAGCGATAAGGCTGGCATCGGAGGGCGCCGACATCATTGCGGTCGACATCTGCGGCGAGTTCGAGTCGACGTTCTACGACGGGTCCACCGCCGAGAACCTGCAGGAGACGGTCGCTGCGGTCGAAGCGCTCGATCGCCGGATCGTTGCCACCCAGGCCGACACCCGAGACTTCGCCGCCTTGTCGGCCGCATTGAACGACGGGGTCGCCCAGCTCGGCAGGCTCGACGTCGTCATCGCCAATGCCGGCATCTGTGCGGCAGGAATGTCGTGGGAAATCACCCCGGAACAATGGAAAGAGACGATCGACGTCAACCTCACCGGCACCTTCTTCACGGCGAAGGCTGCGATTCCGATCTTGCTCGATCAGGGGACGGGCGGATCGATCGTCATGACCAGCTCGGTCGCAGGGCTGAAGGGCCTGCCGTTTCTCGCGCACTACACAGCGAGCAAGCACGGCATCGTCGGGCTGTGCCGGACGATGGCCAACGAGCTCGGACAGTTCGGTATCCGTGTCAACACGATTCATCCGCACGGCGTCGCGACCGGCATGCAACCCGGCGACATGATGGCGCTGATCGAGAAGTACGCCTCACTCGGACCGATTTTCATGGGTTCGTTGCCCGACCCGATCAGCGAACCGGAGGACATCGCGGCCGCCGTTGCGTGGCTCGCCTCGGACGAAGCGCGACACGTCACCGGCATTCAGTTGCCGTTGGATCTCGGAGTGCTCACGCGCTGAGGCGGGCTGACCGACCTCGAAATCCATTCCCAGGTATGTGATGGAAGGGACCTCTCTCCCCCCGCGTTAGTGCGGGGGGAGAGATGAACCGTGCTCCCGTTTGACCCGAATGCCCGAATCCGGCACTGTCGACCACAGTCGTCGTGTGGTCGACGCGAACAAGGACAGAATCGGGTCGACACGATGGCGCAGAGCTTCGGCAGATACAGCCACCAGTACGAACGGGAACGCCCAAGGGACGCCCGGTGCATAGTGTGCGGAGCGGGCGAAGACTCACACGACAAGCGAGTCGAGACGACGGACCGAGTGGTCGAAGTCGAGGTCGCCCGAGTTGCAGACCACACGATCGAGGCCGACTTGTCGGCCTCGATTCGATAGCTATCGCGAAGAAAGAGGCTAAGAACCAGCCCGGGCCGGGGCGTAGCGCCTGATCGCACGCATCGGCAGTTCCAGCCAGGCGGGCCGATTACGTGCCTCGTACACTGCCTCGTATACAGCCTTGTCCAGCTCGTATGCGCTGAGCAACGCTGATTCTTCGCGCGGGTCGGACCCGGTGACCGACGCATACCCGTCGCAGAACGATACCGAGTTTCTTCTCGCCCACTCCGAGGCCCTGGCATAGGTTGCCTCGGTCACGTTCGGATCGTCCAGCAGCAGATGATGAGCCGCATAGTCGAACGACCTCAACATTCCGGCGACATCGCGAAGCGCACTGTCTCGCTGTCTACGTTCCTCCAGTGGCTTTGCCGGCTCACCCTCGAAGTCGATGAGCAACCAACCGGTCGAGGTGCGCAGGACTTGGCCGAGATGCAGGTCGCCGTGGATACGCTGCACGGTCACCGTGCCCGCCGCCTCGGCGCCTGCGATGAGCTCACGAGCAGCTGGAAGATGATCGGCCAGCTCCGGTATCACGTCCGCCGCAGCTTCGACCCGAGCGAGGATCTCCTCGACGGCCGTCGAGGAGCCCACACGCTCGGCCGTACCCAATTCCCTCGCCAGATCCGCATGCACGTGGGCAACTGCCGCACCCAGGTCGTATGCCTCTTCGGAGAAATCGGAATCCAAGTCTGCTGCCTGTCGATCGCTCGCCAGCAGGGCGCGGACACTTGCCAAGGCGGTGGTCCACCCCTCTGCAGCGTCGGCCACGAAGTCCTGCGCCATTCCGAGCATCGAGAGTTCACCATCCGCCTCGGTCTCGACCCAGGCTCGCAGCGGAGCGACGAATCGGCATCCGGTGGCCGCCAACGCGCGATGAAGTTCGATGTCCGGGTTGACACCCGGGGAGACCTGCCGAAACAGCTTGAGCAGCAGCACTTCACCTAGCACTACCGAAGTATTCGACTGTTCCGCGCCCAACACCCGACCGAGCATCCCGGTCTCGACCGATTCACCCGGCACGTTTCGGAACTGGAGGGAGCCGATCGGCTGGGCGGCCGACAAGGCGTCGGAATACAGCGCAATGATCTCTGGATCACGCAGACCGTCGTACACGAAGTCGCCCTCGCCTACCGGCAACTGCCAGGGGGCCAAATCCTCGACCACAGTGTGTCGAAAGCCCAGCGGTACCTGGTAGCGCTGGACGCGGCCCCCTTCGGCCACGGGTGCATCCAGTCCGACGTCGACCAGGACGTGCTCTGCCTCTACCCCTGGCCGCGAACCCAGCGGGACCCGCGAGCTGACGATGAGGGAGACGATCAGAGAGCCCTTCGCTGCGAACCAGCGTTGCTGCGGAAGCCACGCCCGAAGCGCGGTTTCCAACTCTTCCGTGCTGATGTGCATCGAATCGGTCATAGATGAGTTCACTGGCCTCCGCATTCGCTCGGTCTACTTTCTCACTCTAACGATGAATCCGCCGACATGCGCGAGCTGAGCCGAGTGCAGAGCGGTCGAATCTCCGAATATGGCTACTCGATCCCCTTGATCTCACACACCTGTTGCACTGGATCGTTTTTCTTTCGTCGCGCGAAAGTTATCCGAGCCTGGCGACTATCGATCGTTCGACTCGTAGAGTGGGCCCATGTCCGCTCCACATCCTGCAAGCTTCGCTCCCATTCCCCACATCGACGTCCATCGCGCTGGCGATCGTGCGAAAACCCGTGTGGCATGGCTTAATTCGAAGCATTCCTTCTCATTCGGACAGCATTACGACCCGGACAACACTCATCACGGATTGCTGCTCGTCAACAACGACGACACCGTCTCTGCCGGAGAAGGATTCGAAACCCACCCACATCGCGACATGGAAATCGTGACGTGGGTGGTGCAAGGCTCGCTCGTACATCAGGATTCGATCGGCCACTCCGGAGTCATCTATCCCGGCCTCGCACAACGCATGAGCGCAGGCAAAGGGATCATGCATTCGGAGAAGAACGATTCCTGGCGCCTGACCGGCGAACAGCACCACGAGCCCGTGCGATTCGTTCAGATGTGGGTGATGCCGGACACCCCTGGCATCACACCCGGATACGAGCAACTCGAGATCGACGACGAATTACTGCGCGGCGGACTGATTCCCGTGGCATCCGGCATGAAGAAGCATCACGGACAGTCCGCGATCGGCATATCCCAGAAGTCGGCTGCATTGCACGCAGCACGGTTACTGCCCGGGCGGCCGATCACGATCCCCGAGGCGCCGTTTCTTCATGTTTTCGTCGTCTCCGGGACAGTCCAGATGGAAGGCGTCGGTGAATTGTACGAGGGTGACACCGTACGTCTGAGTTCCTCTGGTGGACAACGGATCGAGGCAAGTGCACCTGCCGAGATACTGGTGTGGGAGATGCACAAACGCCTGGGTGGGTGAGCAGCACCGTCGATGACAGGTTGGTCACGGCATCCGAATAGTCGAATGCCAGGCCAGGCAAGGCGCGTAGTCCAGCACTCACGCTCGTACGCATCGGAGGTCTCCGCCGTGTCAGACCAGCCGCCACCCGAGAACCCACCCCCACCCCACGATCCGCCCCCGGGTGGCTATCCCCCACCAGGCAATTACCCACCACAGGGCGGCTACCCACCAGGCAATTACCCACCACAGGGCGGCTACCCACAGCAAGGCGGCTACCCACAGCCGTCGCCGCCGCAGAATACCGCCGGCATCGTGGCGGTAGTGCTCGCGATCCTCGGCATCGTGCTCTGCTGGACGATCCTGGGCGGCATCATCTTCGGATTGCTGGCTATGGTTCTCGGTTTCATCGGTCGTTCGAAATCCAAAAAGGGCACCGCAACCAACGGGGCTATCTCCCTCGTCGCGATAATTCTGGGTCTGGTCGCGGTTGCGCTGTCGATCATCCTGCTCGTCGTCGGTATCGGACTGTTCAACAGCAGCGGAGGCAAAGACTTCGCCGACTGCATCAGTGATGCCGGAAACAACCAGCGTGAGCAGCAGCAATGCGCAGACAAGTGGCAACAGAACATCGAGGACAGGTTCGACGTGACCATCCCCAACGAACCCAACTGATCACTGGCAGCCGATTCCCAGCGAGGAAACCCAAGGACCGTGCTGGTTCGACGTCGACCCCATCCGTAGCGACATTCGTGAGGACCGTCCAGGAACAGCTTTCGAACTGGCGCTCCGGGTGCAGGATCTCGACAATTGCGTGGCGGCCGGCGCTGCGAACGCCGTCGTTGAAATCTGGCACTGCGATGGCGGCGGCATCTATTCCGGCTTCGAATCCGGCTCGACGGCAGCTGGCATAGGTGGCATCGGTGGCATCGGAGCACCCCCGGGAGGCGGTACGGAGCGACCCCCGGAGGGTGGCGGCATGGGCGGAACTCCACCAGGGGGCGGGATGGGAGGTGCGGGTGCGACGTCGGACGGCTGGTACAGCGTCGTCGACTCCGAGTCCGCTACCACCGACGACGGCACCTATCTACGCGGGCACGCCGTACTCGGACCATGCCGGCTGGCAGAATTCGAGCGATTCGATCGACGACGAAAGTGGTCTCGTCACCACGACGAAGAGCAGCGATGGATACATCGGCGCGGTCAACCTGGGCGTCTAGTCACCCGTGCGGCCGACGCGTAGCGGTGGATACGCAGCGACCGGATCAGCGACGACGACCTGGTTGCCGCCGCGGCGCTTGGCCTCGTACATTGCCCCATCTGCTTGTCGAAGCAGATCCGTCACGGTGCACACTCCGTCGCCGTCGACGGAAGCAGAATGTGCGACGCCGACGCTGACTGTCAGTGGGCAGATGTCCTGCAGCGAGTGCAAGCGAGTGCGCATCCATTCGGCGACCGAGATCGCTTGTTCGGCGGACACCGTTGTCACTACCGCGAACTCCTCACCACCGGTCCTCGCGACGAGCACTTCGTCGACGCGGAGTCTGCGCGCAATCAAGGTGAGCGCCAGGTCTCCGCCTTCATGTCCGAAGCGATCGTTGATCGACTTGAATCGGTCGACATCGATGACCAAGACCGACACCTCCCTTCCACCTCGGAGGAAGCGCGGTATCGCCTCGTCCAGCCCTCGTCTGTTGTGCAGGCCGGTTAGCGGGTCGAGCATTGCATCATCTGCGTCGACCCGCAGGTTGAGCAGTATCGACTGGAGAAATACGGGCGTGGTGAACATGACGGGCAGCAGCATGATCAGGTGCGACCATGCGAGACCGTGATCGAGATTCGGTGACGCCAGAATGAGTAAGAACATTCCTGCCACGGTTACCGCAGACCAGAGCAGGTGCGCCATGAGCAGCTTCGGACTGTGAAAGACCTGGACGTACAACCCGGTTGCTGCGAGAAGCACACATATCGGAAACGACATCTGTATCGACCCGTAGGACAACAGTGCCATGGTGGTGCCGATATCGGCGTAGATGACGAAGAGTGTGCTGATCCGCTCACTGGGCCACGGACCACGCACCCACAGGGCACCGACCACGAACGACGAGATGACAGCGGACACCAGGACAGTCCTGCTCACCATCGAACTCGGCGGCACCGCTGTCAGAAACGCGGTGAGTCCAGCGAGCCCGAAGAAGATGCAATTGAAACCGATTCCGATGCGGTATGCACTCAAGGCACCTCGCGCCTCGAAATACTTCCTCATCCGCATGTAGTTGCAGGGCTGAGCCCACCATCTGCGCAGAAATGTCACGGTGCAGTGCCTTCCACGCCGTTACCCACCCCGTTTCCCCCGGGACCTTGATGGAACCAGGTTCGTCCGCGATCAGACTTCGCGGTAGTTTCGATATCGTACCCATTTCCGCTGGTCTCGACGGGCTTTAGCGATCCCGGTTCGGCTTCGGCTCTCGGGTATCGGCCGATTCCTCGCAAGAGTGTAAAGATGGTTTACATGACTGCTGTTGTTAATTCCGGAATCGACCTCAGCTACGCAGACCCTGACACGCGCGCGCAAGACGACCTGTTCGTGCACGTCAACGGCAAGTGGCTCGAAAACTACGTAATCCCGGCCGATCGTGCGGTCGACGGCGCATTCAGAACTCTTTACGACAAGGCCGAAGAAGACGTGCGGGCGATCATCCAGGAGTCCGCGGCCTCGAATTCACCCGTGGGCACCGACGCACAGAAGATCGGTGACCTCTACTCGAGCTTCCTCGATGCCGATGCCGTCGAAGAAGTTGGACTCACCCCGATCTCCGACGAACTCGCCGCCGTCGCCGACGCGACCGACCTCGTGACGCTGGCCGGCGTGCTCGGCGGTCTGCAACGCACCGGCATCGGCGGGGCCGTCGGCCACTACGTCGACACCGACGCCAAGGATTCCTCGCGCTACCTCGTGCACTTCTCGCAGTCGGGAATCGGCCTGCCGGACGAGTCGTACTACCGCGAGGACAACTACGCCGAGATCCGCAGCGCCTACGTGGCGCACATCTCGAAGATGTTCGCTCTCGCCGGGGTCGACTACGACGCCCAGCGCGTCTTCGATCTCGAGAAGAAACTCGCTGCAGGACACTGGGACGTCGTCGCGCGTCGTGATGCCGAGAAGAGCTACAACCTCGTCGACTTCGATACCCTCGTTCGGAATGATTCCGGATTCGATTGGACCGCATGGATTTCCGGACTCGGTGGTACCACCGAGCAGTTCGCTGAGATCGTCGTTCGCCAACCGCCGTTCGTGTCCACCTTCGCCGCACTGTGGGTCACCGCAGACATCGAAGACTGGAAGGCATGGCTGACGTGGCGCATCATCCACGGTCGAGCGAACCTCCTTTCCGCGGCTCTGGTCGAGGAGAACTTCGCCTTTTACGGAAAGACTCTCAGCGGTACCGAGGAGAACCGCGAGCGGTGGAAGCGTGGAGTGTCACTCGTGCAGGATCTGCTCGGTGAATCCGTCGGGAAGCTGTACGTCGACCGGCATTTTCCGGCCGACGCCAAAGAACGCATGCAGGTTCTCGTGAAGAATCTGCAGGAAGCGTACCGCCGCAACATCTCCGATCTCGAATGGATGAGTCCGCAGACTCGGGCGAAAGCACTCGAGAAGCTCGAGAAGTTCACCCCGAAAATCGGCTACCCCGATCGTTGGCGGGACTACTCGGCCGTTTCCATCGATGCAGCTGACCTCGTCGGAAACTACCGCCGCGGACATGTCGCGGAGTATCAGCGCGAGCTCGACAAACTCGGTGGGCCGGTGGACCGCGACGAATGGTTCATGACCCCGCAGACGGTCAACGCGTACTACAACCCCGGAATGAACGAAATCGTCTTTCCTGCAGCGATTCTGCAGCCACCGTTCTTCGATGCAGCGGCAGACGACGCGGCCAACTACGGCGGCATCGGTGCCGTAATCGGCCATGAAATCGGCCACGGATTCGACGACCAAGGCGCGAAGTACGACGGCGACGGCAACATGGTCGACTGGTGGACCGACAACGATCGCACCGAATTCGGCAAGCGCACTGCCGCATTGATCGAGCAGTACAACCAGTTCGAGCCCAAGGCGCTGCCCGGTCATCACGTCAACGGTGAGTTCACCATCGGTGAGAACATCGGCGATCTCGGCGGGTTGTCCATCGCCATAGCCGCCTACAAGATCGCGCTCGGTGGCGACCAAGCGCCCGAACTAGACGGCCTGACCGGCCTACAGCGGGTCTTCTTCGGCTGGTCGCAGGTGTGGCGGACCAAGGCACGCGACGAGGAAGCACTTCGCCGACTCGCGGTCGACCCGCACTCACCGCCGGAATTTCGCTGCAACGGCGTCGTGCGCAATCTCGACAGTTTTCACGAAGCCTTCGATGTACAGCCTGGAGATGCGCTGTACTTGGACCCGGAAGAGCGCGTCAAGATCTGGTAAGACGCGTCGCGTAGGAGGGGAGCAAGTAAAATGAAAGCTCGAATCAGGTGGCTCGCCGCACATGGGGTCGTGCGCTACGGCGCCAAGAAGGCAGCGCAGGCCGGCGACCCTCAGGCCATGCTCGTGGCGGATCCCGCGACACGGGAGAATCCGCGAGAGGTGTTCGAGCGCATTCGCGCGTCGGGGCCGCTTGTGAAGACCCGGATTTCGACTATCTCGGTCAGCCATCGCGTCGTGTTCGACCTCCTACGCTCCGACGACTTCCGCGTCAGCGAACTCGGGGCCAACCTCCCCAGGACGCTTCGCTTCATCGAGAAGCACACGCGCTCGAGTGCACTGCACCCACTCAAGCCGCCTTCACTTCTCTCCGTCGAGCCTCCGGAGCACACGCGCTATCGCAAGCTGGTCTCTTCGGTCTTCACTCCGCGCGCGGTGGCCAAGATGCGAGAGATGGTGCAGGAGACTGCGGACCGTCTACTCGACGACCTCACGGCAGGCGGCGTCGAAGTAGACATCGTCGACAAGTACTGCGCTCAGCTTCCGGTCTCCGTGATCAGCAACATTCTCGGCGTGCCGGACAGCGAGCGGGCGCGTGTCCTCGAGTTCGGTGAGATGGCTGCACCGAGTCTGGACATCGGCTTGTCGTGGAAACAGTTCAACCAGGTCGAGAAAGGGCTCGAAGGTTTCGATGCCTGGCTGGGAGATCATCTCGCCGAACTTCGGAAAAACCCAGGCGCCGATTTGATGAGCCAGCTCATTGCGGCCACCGAGGACGGCGTCGGTCTGAACGACGAAGAGCTCCGCTCGACCGCCGGGCTGGTACTGGCAGCAGGATTCGAGACGACGGTCAATCTGCTCGGCAGCGGAATCCGACTTCTGCTCGACCACCCCGACCAGCTCGAGGTACTGACCCGCGACCCCTCGCACTGGCCCAACGCCGTCGACGAGATGTTGCGCCTGGAATCACCGGTCCAGCTCACGGGTCGTCTGGCCCGTCACGACGTCGTCGTCGAGGGCATCGAAGTACCCAAGGGCGGGCTGGTGGTCCTCGTACTGGCAGGGGCCAATCGCGATCCGGACGTCTTCGACGACCCGTATCGGTTCGACGTCACCCGCGCCAACGCGAACAAGCATCTTTCGTTCTCGGGTGGGCGTCACTATTGTCTGGGTGCATCGTTGGCGAAGGCCGAGTCCGAAGTCGGCCTGAAGACGCTCTTCGACAGATTCCCCCACCTGCGTTCGGCAGGTGAGGGAGTCCGGCGAGAAACCCGAGTCCTGCACGGCTGGGCATCCCTGCCCGTAGACCTCGGGCAACCTGCGGCTACAAGCGCGAGCCGGTAGTAGCGGAGAAGAAGAACACCTCGTCGAGGCTCGGGACGAGCCGCACCGTCTGGCCGAGACGGACGTCCAGCTTCCGATCGACCCGAACAGCGAACCGGCCGGACTGGGTGCTCCAGGTCGCGCCGGGTTCGGGTGCCGCGTACAGGTACGATTCGGCGCCCAGTTCCTCGATCAGTTCTACGGTCGACGTCACTGCGTCTACGTGCTCCCCGACGAGCCGCCACGATTCCGGCCGAACTCCCAGCACCACTCGATCCCCGGCACCACGGGGAGCCGGAATGCGCAGATCGCCGATCATCGCAGCACCCTCGAGAACAGGAGCATCGACGAGATTCATTCCAGGAGAACCGATGAACCCTGCGACGAAGGTATTCACCGGATTGTCGTACAACTCCCTCGGTGGAGCGATCTGTTGGAGCTTTCCGTCGAGCAGGACCGCAACTCGATCACCCATCGTCATGGCCTCGACCTGATCGTGAGTGACGTAGACCGTCGTCGTACCCAACCGCTTCTGCAGCCCAGCGATTTGCGCCCTGGTACTGACGCGAAGCTTCGCGTCGAGGTTGGACAGCGGTTCGTCCATACAGAACACCGTGGGCTTACGAACGATTGCCCGCCCCATGGCAACTCGCTGGCGTTGACCACCGGACAACTTGCCCGGCTTACGGTCGAGCAACGCTTCGAGCTCGAGCATCTTCGCAGCCTCATGGACGCGCACCGCGGTATCCGCCTTGCTCATTCCCGCGTTCCGTAGCGCAAAACCCATATTGTCGGCGACGGTCATGTTGGGGTACAGCGCATAGTTCTGAAACACCATGGCGACGTCCCTGGCCCGTGGTGCGAGCCCGGTGACGTCGATCCCACCGATGTCGATTCGGCCGCTCTCCACCGATTCGAGCCCGGCGAGCATCCGCAGCGAAGTCGACTTACCGCATCCCGACGGCCCGACCAGCACGATGAATTCGCCGTCGGCGATATCGAGATCGAGACTGTCGACTGCCAGCGACTCAGCACCCGGGTACCGGTGCGAGACGCCGGCGTACTGGACCGCTGCCATTACGCGGGAAGATTCGGGGTGATCTGGCGGTCGATGATCTGTTGAAGCTGATCGGCGACACTCGCGAATGTGGTTGCCACATCAGCGTTCTGCAGCGCGATCTGCTCGAGACCCGTACCGATGATCTTGTCACCACCGGGGACGAAGACGCGGGCATAGTCCTGGCTGCGAGTGAACGCAAGCTGGTCGACGGCCGTCTTCGCATTCGGATTGGCTTCGAGGAACGCGATCTCACTCGGATCCTGCTGGGCAGACTTTCGAACCGGCATGTAACCGGTGTTCTGTGAGAAGTAGGCCGTGTTGGCGCCGTTGGTCACGAAGTCGATGAACTTGAGCGCATTGACCTTACGTTCTTCGGAGATTTTCGACGGGATGGCCAGTCCGGCTCCACCCGTCGGGCATCCCGGCTTTCCATCCGACGACGGCAGGAAGGCCGTGCCGAACTCGAAGGTTGCGTTCTGGTCGATACTCGACAGGTCACCGGTCGAGGCGATGGTAGAGGCGATGATGCCTGCACCGAAGTCGTTGGCGATGTCGTTGGACACCCCGGCGTACTTCTTGGTGTGAATCGAATCCTTGAGGAATTGTCCTGCAGCAATAGTCTTCTCGTCACCGAACTTCAGATCGAAGCCCTCGGAGTAGCTGCCGCCGAACGTCCAGATCGGCCCCTCGTACGTCCAACCGAGGTAGTCCACCGCGTTGCCCCAGCCGTGGGCCAGCTTGCCGTTGCCGACGACGGCCGCGATACGTGGGCCCCATTCGTCGAATTCAGCCCACGTCGTGGGTCCGCGATCCGGCAATCCTGCCTGTGACCAGACTGCCTTGTTGTAGTAGAACAGTGGGGTCGACCGCGCGTACGGTAGCGCCCAGTGGTTGCCGTTCCAGTTGTAATCGCCGAGAAGCGAATCCACGTAATCAGTGGAGTCGACCCCTGCTGCAGAGAAATGTTTGTCGAGCGGTTCGATCGCACCGGTGAGCGCGTAGTTGAACCACCAGACATCGGACAGTACGACGACGTCGGGTACATCGTTGCCGGACAGTGCCGCGTTGAACTTTTGCGACACCTCCTCGTAGTTCTTGCCGCCGTCGATCAGGTTGACGGTCAGGCCCGGGTTCTCGGCCTGGAAACGCGAGATGAGTTCCTTCTCGAAGTCCTGCGACTTTCCAGGATGATTCGACCAGAAGTCGATCGTGTTCGCGTCCCCGGTTGCTGCGTCACCCGACGAGCTCGTACCCGGGCTGCTGCATGCTGCGAGCGCCGCACCTGCTGCCAATGTTCCAGCGAGAGTGAGGAAACCGCGTCGATCGAGGTTCGCCATCTTGTTGTGCTCCTGTCGATGAGGATGAATCAGCCTTTGACCGCACCGGAGGTGAGGCCTTTGATCATGTGGCGCTGGAGGGCTAGGAAGACGATGAGAATGGGTGCGATGGTGAGGATCGTGGCAGCCATGACCGCGCCCCAGTTGGTGTAACCCTCACTGTTCTGCAGCAGGGTCAATCCGACCGGCAGCGGCGCAACGGAGGAGTCGTCGGACATCAGGAAGGGCCAGAGGTATTCGTTCCACTCGGTGACGATCGTGATGATGGCGAAGGCGACCATCGTCGGCCCGGACAATGGCAGAACCACACGCAGCAGCAGCCTGATCGGTCCTGCTCCGTCCATTCGTGCCGCTTCGATGATCTCGACTGGAAGCGACAGAAAGTGATTGCGCATCAGGAACGTTCCGAAAGCCACGCCTGCCAGCGGCAGAATGATGCCTTGAAAAGAGTTGCGCCATCCCAGATCGGAGATCAGCGAATAGTTCGAGATGACCGTGATCTGATTCGGCACCATCAGTGCAGCGATGATGACCAGAAACACGAAGTTCTTGCCCGGAAATCTGAGGAACACCAGTCCGTACGCGCTCAGGACACCGAGAACGAACTTGATCGACGACGTCGCGACCGTGATGATCAGTGAGTTCTTCAGATAGGTGAAGAACGGCACTTCGGTCACCGCCTCGGCGTAGTTTTGCGGACGAAATACGCCCGGCCACCACGTCACCGGTTGGACATAGATCTCGCCCCGCTCCTTGAAGGAGGTGATGAGAATCCAGAACAGGGGTAACCCGATCATGATGAGCACCAACACCATTGCGAGGTATCCGAAGACAGTGGACAGGTGTCGGTTCCGTTGCGCGTCGGGGGCCAGGACGGGCGACCTCGTCTCGGTCCCGATGCGCGGCGCGGTGAGTGTCATCGCTGATCGTCTCGATCCATGATTCGGACCTGCAGGAGGGTCATGATCAACAGGACGACGAACATGATCGTTGCCACCGTTGCGCCGTATCCGGCACGGAAGTTGCGGAACGTCTCTTCGTAAACCTGGAACACCATCGTCGTCGTACCGTTTCCGAGCGGCCCGCCGCGCGTCATCACGTTGATGATGTCGAAGACCTGCAACGAATTGAGCAAGACTGTTATCGAAAGAAAGAAGGTCGTCGGACGCAGTTGTGGGAGAAGAACTTTACGGAAAGTGGTCCACCGACCGGCGCGGTCGATCTCTGCCGCTTCCATGAGTTCCTTGCGGACGCCCTGCAGCGCAGCGAGGTAGATGACGAAGGCGTAACCGAGGTTCTTCCACAGATATGTCACCGTCACCATGAACAACGCCCAGTGCGGGTCCTGATAGAAGTCCGGGGAGGTCAGGCCCACTCGGTGCAAAAGATCCTGCACGAGACCGAAGTTCGGATCGAACACGAACTGGAAGGCAATTCCGATCGCAGCACCCGAAATGACGAAAGGTGCGAAGATCGCGGACCGAACGAAGTTGCGACCGCGGAGCGCTCGATCGAGCAGCATCGCCAGTGCCAGACCGAGCACCAGGCTGCCGACCACTGCCGCAATCGTGAACACCACGGTGTTACCGACGATGGTCCAGGTGTCGTCACGGGAAAACCATTCGCGATAATTCTCCAAGCCGATGAACTTCGACGTCGGCGACGAAAGGTTCCAGTCGTAGAAAGAGAATTGGAAGTTCTCGATCAACGGTCGATAGGTGAACACGACCAGCAGAACGAGATTGGGCCCCAACAGGATCAGGAACAGTGCGTAGTCGCTCCACGGCCGACCGAAGAATGATCTCCGGCCTGCCGCGGGCAGCACTCGTTCGGTCGTTGTACTCACCGGGGGGACTGTGCTCACCCGCAGCGAACGAAAGGTGAACTACTCCCGAACTACCGAGAACGTCGAAGCGAAAGAACTAGCGGTTCCAGTCACCCAAGCCGTCGGAGCCGCTCAAAGTGCCACCGCCACTGTTGACGACGACGACGGGATCGCCCTTCTGCGAGTTCTCGAAGAACCATTTCCCATCCTCGGTGCTGACGTTCAGGCAGCCGTGGCTGACATCCTCGTAGCCCTGCGAGTCGACCGACCACGGAGCGGCGTGGACGAAGATGCCACTGTAGGAGATGCGCGTCGCGTACTCGACATAGGTGCGGTATCCCTCGGGCGAATCGACCGGTACGCCGTAGGTGGACGAATCCATGTACATATCGCGGAACTTCTCGCCGACGAGGTAGGTGCCGTTGGGCGTCTCGTGCCCGGCCTTGCCCATCGATGTCAACATCGTCCTGACGACCTCACCGTTGCGCGTGATCGTCATGGTGTGGGTCGCGTCGTCCGCGGTAGTGATGACGGAATCTCCGGTAGAGAAGTCGGTGCGCGAACCCGCTGCTTCGACGGTGACCTGAGTATGTGCCGGATAGAACTCGTTCGGCAGCCACCTGACCTGGCTGTCGTTGATCCAGTAGAAGTGGCCGTCGACAGCAGGCGAGGTCGTGATGCGAATTGCACGTTCAGCCGCACCTCGATCGCCGATCGCCTCGTTGAAACGGATTGCAATCGGCTGTGCGACCCCGACTACCTCACCGCCGGACGGGCTGATGGACGGATCGGAGAAGTTCGCAGGTGCCAGGCGCGGGATCTGCGGCTGAGGCACCGGCGCGGCTGGGTCCGACGAGCCCGGGAATGCGGGGAGAGTGGGCGCCTCGGGACCGCCGGGCCAGAGTGGAGCGGCCTGAGCCGGCGCGATCAGCGCACTCATACCCACTGCAGCCGTCACGGTCGCCAGAGACAGGCGGACGGCGAATCGGCGCGATGTCCTAGATGCGAATGCCATAACTGTTCGGTCCATCCTTAGTCTTCCCCGAGCGTGTGGATCAAAATCCATTAACACATACCCGGCCGACATTGTGCGAATCGAAATCGGACGATTCAGATCATTCCGGCCTTCTTTGCCATCGATCGCAACTGAAATGCCGAAACGACGAATGCGACGCCGAAGAGCAACGCGAACACACCGACCAGCCAGACGATGCCCAGGATGCCGCTACCAGGGAAGAACACCAGAATCAGGCCGAAGAGGAGTTCGAGAACACCCGCGATCATGAGCCCTACCCAATGCGTTGCACCGTCGAGTCGCCGTAGTCGCAGAGATCCTGCGATCTCCAGAATTCCCCCCAAAATCGCCCAGATTCCTATGACGAAGACAACAGCGAGTGCAGTTATGTTCGGCCACACCAACGCGACAATTCCGGCGGCGAGCGAGACGAATCCGCCGAGCATCCACCACACCCAGCCCGATTCGACCCTCCTCGACCGAGCGGCCCGAACGATCGCCGACAGCCCGTCGACGATCGCGTAGGCACCGAAAACGACGACCAGAGCCCACACCGTGACATCCGGCCAGGCCAGGGCAACGATGCCGAAGACGATCGCCACTATTCCGCGTATGAGAACCGCCCACCAGAGGTCCTTGCCGATCCGCAGAAATGCCTCTTCGTTGGTGCTGAACTGTGTCGACATTGCCATCCCCCTCATATGTTGTCGAAGCGAAGATTTGTGATTGTAAAAGCCACTCACCGAGGTGAGACGACGCCAGATCTCCAGGCGGTGGTGCCGTCGGACAGGCAACTCTGTCCGGTAGTGAAATTCAGTGCGAGACCTGCTCCCGCGTCACACCGCACGCCTTCCGAAGCAGTCCCGACGAACGTCTGGCCAGGGGCCAGCGAGATAGCCACCGCGACGGCTCCGGGATCGGGCGAGACGATCGACACCGCATTGTGGCCGAACGCGAGTGCGCCGACCTGGCCTGACGCTGTTTCGGCGGCGGCGACGGCACCGCCCTGGGCCAGACCGACGGCGTTGCCACCGACCTGGGCGCGCGCGAACGCGACTGCATCGAGCGCATGGGCAAATGCGTTGCTCGTTGCGTCGGTGCGAACTCCGCATGCACTCGTCCCGTCGACGAGCACATTTTCCACCGGCGGCTGTCCACCGCAGGACAGCTCGGCTCCGTGCGCCGTTCCGGACGTCAGCAATGCGACCGGAACACCGATCAGTACAGGGCCCGCCACCAGCGCTACCTTCCGCGCTACTCCACGTTGAAAGAACACCGCCACACCCTTCCTCGTGAGCCGCCGACCCGTGTTTGGATTGTGCCACTAACGGGCACTACCTTGCGGGTCTATCGGACCTATCAGCATTCCGTCGAGCCACCGGCGGCAGAAGATGTCGAGTCGGATGCGCGGACGTCGAATTCACCGGACGGTCCAGGTCCGGACGCTTCGCCGTGCCAGCCTTGCGATCGGCTACCGCGAAGGATGGACACGTGAAAAACTGTTCGGCTCGTATTCGACAGATCGTCGTCGTTGTGCCGGTTCACAACGAGGAGGACCTGCTGCAGAAAGCATTGACGTCATTGACTCGCTCCCGCGCGTCCGTCGAAGAGGTGGACGTACGCACCATCGTGGTACTCGACACCTGCTCCGACAATTCCGCGACGATCGCCGCGGAATGGGCAGCGCACACGGACGAGAGCTCGGTGATATCGGTCGACTTCCGCAATGTCGGATCCAGTCGCGCGGCGGGGTTTCGAGCTGCCCTGGGCCTCTCGTCCGGGCTGCAACCTACGAATCTGCACGAAACCTGGTACGCGACGACCGACGCCGACAGCACGGTCCGTCCCGACTGGTTGGCCTCGCACCTACGGCATGCGCAGCGCGGTGCCCAGGCCGTCGCCGGCACCGTGCGCGTCGATCTCGACTCCGCGCCGGCCGGCCTCGACCGTGCCTACCGAGCGGGTTACCGCAACCAACTCGGGCACCGCCACGTGCATGGCGCCAACCTTGCTCTCCGTGCGGACGTCTATCGAGCCGTCGGCGGGTTCCGTTCATTGCCGACCGGAGAGGACGTGGATCTGATTCACCGCGTGGAGAGCAACTCGATCCCGGTGTTGTACGCATGCGATTCCCCGGTGTCGACGTCGAATCGGCGTGACGGCCGCGCACCCGACGGGTTTGCCGGGCACCTGCGCAACCTCGAAGCGGCGATGACGCAGTGACAACCGACATGGCTTCACGCCTGCGGAAATGGGTAGTCGAGGAGTCCACTGACCTGCCGCTGCCCGGCGCAGGTAACACTGATGCACGGTGGCAAGCCCTGGCAATGCTGAGCAGGGAGAACACCGTGCTCGGACGCCTCGCCGAGGGGCACGCAGATGCCGTCGCCATCCTCGCCGAACTCGACGGCCCGAAGCCCCGGCGCGGGCAGATCTGGGGCGTCTGGGCAGCCGAGCCGCCCACCCCGGTACTCCAGGCCGTTCATGGCCAGGGTGGTTGGAAGCTCACCGGGGTGAAACCGTGGTGCTCGGGTGCCCACATCTGTACCGATGCCCTCGTGACGGCGAAGGTCGGTGACCGGTCGCAGATGTTCGCAGTCGATCTGACACAAAATTGGTGCTCCCCGATCCCACACACGTGGCATGCAGTCGGAATGGCAGGAAGCGACTCGGGTTCTGTTCGGTTCGATGGTGCTTCGGCGAAACCTGTCGGTGAAGCCGGCGCCTACATCGAACGTCCGGGTTTCTGGCACGGTGCCATCGGCGTCGCGTCGTGCTGGTTCGGTAGTGCATGTGCGGTGGCCGACACCCTGCATGCGGCGGCTCGCTCCGGCGGTGATGCGCACAAGAACGCGCACCTGGGCGCGGTCGCGGCCGCACTGGGTGCCGCTTCGAGCGCGTTGACGACCGCTGCCGCCGAAATAGATTCCGATCCAATGGATTCCGATGGGCAGGGCCGAATTCGCGCCAGGGTAGTACGGGCCATCGTCGAGAGCGCCGCCAGCGAATGCATCGATCGAGTCGGCCGAGCACTGGGCGCAGGCCCCCTGTGCGCCGACGCGGAACACGCCCAGCGTGTCGCGGATCTGAGCGTGTATCTGCGGCAGAGCCACGCCGAGCGCGATCTGGCAGCATTGGGTGAAGACATTGCTAAGGAGGACTATCCGTGGTGAGCGGCCGAGAAGACATCACCCACTCGTTCGACACAGACTCAGATTCGGGAACTCCCGAGTCGGCGTGGCGAGCATGGGATCGCAGCTTTCCCTCACTCGATCTCACTCGGTGCAAAAAGTTGATCGTCGTCGCACCGCACCCCGATGACGAAGTGCTCGGAGTCGGCGGGCTGATGTCCATCGCTGCCGCCGCCGGAATCGAAGTGTCCGTAGTTGCGGTCACCGATGGTGGCGCCTCACATCCCGGTTCGCCGACGCTCTCGCCCGCCGACCTCGTGCGCGAGCGTCCCCGCGAGTCGGAGCGAGCCGTGGCACGACTGGGGGTGCGCACCGCTCCGACGCGTCTGGGGTTCGAGGACGGCGCTGTTGCCGAGCACGAGGACGAACTCGCGCACGCATTGACCGATTCGATGCACGGCGGCCCAGGAACGTGGTGCCTGACGGCATGGCGCGGAGACGGACATCCCGACCACGAGGCCACCGCCCGCGCCTGCATCACTGCCGCGTCGCGCACCGGTATCGCGATCCTCGAGTACCCGATCTGGATGTGGCACTGGGCCTACCCTGATCATCCCGACGTTCCGTGGAGTCGGGCATTCGAGGTCGACCTCGACGCCAACGCGCGAAAAGCCAAAGAGGCTGCGGTACAGGAGTTTCAGACGCAAATTGCACCACTCTCGGAGCATCCGGCCGATCGAGCCGTGCTACCTCCCTTTGCGCTGGAACGCCTCCTGCGACCCCGTGAGGTGATCTTCGGATGACACTGAACGGGGACTACTTCGATGCCGTCTACGCCGAGGGCACGGACCCATTCAGGTTGCGCGCCAACTGGTACGAGGAGAGAAAGTACTCGATCACTGTCGCCTCCCTCCCCCGTCCGCACTACCGTCGCGCCCTCGAACCCGGTTGCTCGGTCGGGGTTCTGACCGAGAAGTTGAGCGCGCGGTGCGAGGCGCTGATCTCGACCGACATCGTCGATTCCGTGCTGGATACCGCCCGCGCCGCCGTCGATGATGAGACAGTGAACTTCGTGAAGTGGTCATTGACCGACGACTGGAGTGCTGTGGCCGGTGAGGAGCCGTTCGACTTGATCGTGCTCAGCGAGGTGGGGTACTACCTCGACGAGGCCGACCTTCGGCTGGCCGTCGATGCTGCCACGACGCATCTCGAACCGGGCGGCACACTTCTCGCAGTGCACTGGCGTCATCACGTGACGGACTACCCTCTGACTGGAGATCGCGTTCACGCGGTGATCGGCGAGAACGCCGAACTCGAACGGCTAGGGGGATACATGGACGAGGACTTCGTGTTGGACGTCTTCACCCACTCACGCGGCGACGCTCAGCAGTCGGTCGCGCGACGTGAGGGCTTGGTATGAACGGAGACACCTCGACCAGGAGTTTCGACGGCGGGGGCCTCGAATCAATTCTCGGACCGGGCAGCCTTCACATCGATTTCGTCCCACTCGTCGACCTGCTGACTTCCGAGGTCATCGGACACGAAGCCATCGTCGGGGGTCCCGAAGGCTCGGCATTCGGTGATCCGGCCGCACTCGCCTCGGCCGCCCGCGCGATGAACATGACGGTCGATCTCGACCTAGTTCGATGGGAAGGCGCCGTCGGTCGTATCGCAGACTCCGATGCGTTGAAAGCCGTTCCATTGTTCATCGCCATCGACCCTGACTCGCTTCCACATCTCCCCGACCGTGTCCAGGCAGGTTCAGGCACCGCAGTCCTGCAATTGGACGAAACCTCACTCATCCGCCGGCCTGCACAGCTCCTACGCGCCGTCGCTGACGTTCGACGCCTCGGCTGGGCCATCGCCGTCGATCACGTCGGCGTCCGGCCGGAGTCCCTGGCCCTGCTGCCCCTGCTCGAACCCGATGTAGTCAAGTTGGACCGCTCCCTGATCACCCGGAAACCGAGTCTGTTCACCGCCCGCGTCGTCAATGCCGTCGCCGCATACACCGAACGAACCGGTGCCATCGTCATGGCCGAGGGCATCGACACTGAGGAAGCTGTGCACATCGCGCTCGCACTGGGCGCACGCGTCGGGCAGGGCCGTTACTTCACCGAACAGAACCGGTCGCCGGTAGAGCCGTCGGAAAAGCTGTCTCCGTTGAACTTTCGCACCTCGCCGGAACGTGGATCGATGCCACGATCCTCGCCGTACCAACTTGCCGCAGCGGGTCGGGACAGCAAGCCGTCGACCAAACGTTTGCTTGTCGAGATGAGCAAAGGGCTCGAATCCATTGCGAGCCAATCCCTGCAGACCGCGGTGATCCTCGGCTCGTTCGAGAAGCGTGAACACTTCACCGTGCTTACCGCACGTCGATGGGAGGTCATGGCAACTCAGGCAGCATTGGTCGGCGCACTCGCCCTCGGTATGGGCCCTGAACCGGCACCGAAGGTACGCGGAGCCGATCTGGAGCTAGGCGATCCGGTGTGCGACGAGTGGGTCGTGGTGGTTCTGTCACCGCATTTCTCGGCGGTTCTAGCCGCAAAAGATTTCGGCGACACCGGCGCGGACATGGAACGCAGGTTTTCCTACGTACTCAGTCACGACCCGCAACTGACCGTCGACTGTGCGCGCAGCCTGCTCTCACGCCTACCAGTGGAACGAACCGGGCTCTAGCAACTAAGCCTTGGCGTTCGTCTCGGCATCGGCCACCACACGGTCGGCGATATCGGCGAGCTTCGTGTTCGTCTCCTGCGACAGTTTCGACAGCAACGCGAACGCCTCTTGCGCGCCGAGCTTGTACCTCTCCATGAGCATGCCTTTGGCCTGCCCGATGATGTCGCGGCTGGTCAAGGCGGCACGAATCTGCTGTTCCTCACGGGCAGTGGAAAATGCTATTGCGGCGTGCGCGGCGAACAGAGAACCGATCGACTCCGCGTCCACACCGAACGCATGCACCCGCGACGAGTGGAGGTTGAGCGCCCCGAAGTTGTAGCCCTCCACATAGAGCTGAAAACAGATCATCGATTTTACACCGAGCGCGGAAGCCTCGTCGGCGAAACGCGGCCATCGGGTATCGGCATCCATATCGTCGATCCGAATAGTGCGCTGTTCGATGGCCGACTCCAGGCATGGGCCTTCACCCAACTGCTCCTGAAGGGAATCACACGCGGCCGCGACGTCGCCGGACAGGGCGGCGCTGTACACGAACTTGCCCTGCAGCACCGTGGTGATGCTGGCATATTCGGCAGCGGGCACGTTCACGACCGCGGACTCGGTGATCGCAGCGAGAACCTTGTCCGGATCATGGTGCTGACGACGCAAATCCCGCGCGACTGCGGCCAGTCGTCGACTCAGATCCATGTCGAATGGCATCCGCGTCGGCAACTCTGTACCAAGAACCTGCTCACTGATGGGAATCACCTCCGCGAACACCGATCGGCTTTCGACCGGCCAAAAATGGAATCTTAGCGCCCGACACAGCACGTGTTACCAGCGATGAACTGATCGGCGAACAGAGATGGCAGTTCGGCGGTTCCATAATCCTCACCTATTCGATGCGGTTTCCATGCTCGTCCCAATGCTCGGCAACTTTCTTCGACGGCTGCACCCGTGGCGGTTCACCGGGCATCTTGGGGTAGTCGGGCGGAAAGTTGAGCTCACCACCAGGCAGGGTGTGCCACAGCTCCAGAAGAGGCTCGAGCGAGTACGCCTGGGAATCCATCTCCTCCCACGGGTCCCCGTCCTCCAGGTGTCCGAGGACGGTCGTGATGTTGTAGTCACGAGGATCGGTGACGGCCGCCAACTGCGACCACGTCAAAGGCGTACTCACCGGCGCTCCCGGCCGAGCTCGAGGACTCCACGCGCTCGCGATGGTTCGGTCACGATTGTTCTGGTTGTAGTCGAGGAAGATTCGTTCGCCGCGTTCCTCTTTCCACCACTTCGTCGTCACACCGTCGTCACGCCGTTCCAGCTCACGTCCGAGTCCGATAGCCGCATGCCGTACCTGCTCGAACGTGTACTCCGGTCGAATGCGAACGTAGATATGGATCCCCCGATTACCGCTCGTCTTGGGATACCCGCGAAGACCGAGTTCGGCCAACAGCTCGCGGGTCACCTCCGCCACCCGCTGCGCATCGGCGAAGGTCGTACCGGGCTGCAAATCCAGGTCGAGCCGAAGCTCATCGGGGTGGTCCAGATCCGGCTTCCGCACCGGCCAAGGATGAAAGGTCAGCGTGCCCATCTGCGCCGCCCACACCAACGCGGCAGATTCACTCGGACACAGTTCGTCTGCCGTACGGCCACTCGGGAACGTGACCTTCACTGTCTCGATCCAGTCGGGCGCGCCTTTGGGCAACCGCTTCTGATAGAAGCCGTCACCCTCTTTGTCCTGCGGCCCGAGCGCAAGCCTCATACCCTCACGAAAGCCGTCGGGCCACCGTTCCATGGCAATCGGCCGTGCGCCGACAGCCCGCAGAAGCGGCTCACCGACCGCCGCGAAGTACTCGCAGACAGCCAACTTGGTGATCGCCGGAGTTCGGTCGGTTGCCTCGTAGATGACGCGGTCGGGGCTCGACACACGCACTTCACGCCCACCCGCGTCTACGAACGCCGGCGGCGTCTTCGCGGCCATCTCAGTTACCTCCCGCGATGACATCGGCCACGTCGTACCGCACCGGAACCTCCAACTGCTCGTACGTGCACGACATCGGATCCCGGTCCGGTCGCCACCGAAGGAATCTCGCCGCATGCCGAAGCCGCTCGCCCTCCATCTGGTCGTAGGCAACTTCGACGACGCGTTCTATTCGAAGCGGCACCCAGCTGCGATCCTTGTTCGAAGTCCATCTGTTCGCCTGCGCGTCGGAGACCACATCCTCCCCTACGCGCAGAGGCGCAAGCTCGTCGAGCAATTCCACCCGTCGCTTGTCGGTAAACGCCGACGCACCGCCGATCATCCGGAGCTGGTCGCCGTCGTACAGGCCCAGCAGCAGAGACCCAATTCCCTTACCCGACTTGTGAACTCGATATCCGATGAGAGCGCAGTCTGCCGTCCGCGCGTGCTTGACCTTGATCATCTCTCGCTTGTTCGGCAGATACAGGCCGTCGAGCTTCTTGGCGACAACGCCGTCGAGGCCTGCACCCTCGAATCTTTCGAACCAATCCTCGGCAGTGGCCGCATCGTCGGTGGCACTGGTGACCTGGCATTGCGTGCCACCCACGACGGACTCGAGAAGCTGGGCGCGACGGCTGCGAAACGGCTCGCCCGTCATATCCGTCGAGCCGAGCGCCAAAAGGTCGAAGCCCACGAACATCGACGGCGTCTTCTCTGCCAGCATCTTCACTCGACTGTCGGCCGGGTGAATCCTCTCCGACAGCGCATCCCAGTCGAGTCGCGTCCGACCGTCGATCTCACGTGGCACCACGATCTCGCCGTCGACGACGATCCGATCGGGCAGTTCACGACGAACTGCGTCGATCAACTCGGGGAAATATCTCGCTAGATTCTTGCCGCCGCGAGAGCCGAGTACGACCTCGTCTCCGTCGCGGAAGACGATGGAGCGGAAGCCGTCCCACTTGGGCTCGTACGACCATTCGGCGTCCCCATCGGCAGGCTGCTTGGGTACTGCCTTGGCCGCCTTGGCGAGCATCGGCTGGAGAGGCCACGCGAGAGGTAGGTCCACCTGGTCGATCTTGCCTCATACCACCGACAACCACGTGGAAAAAGATCGGCAGAGTGTCACTTTGCCGGGTCGTCGGATACTTTTACCGGACCGCGTTCGATGTTCACTCGAAAGAATTCAGGATCTTAGAAGATGACCACCTCATGCCGTCCACTTCGTGGCGCCGTCCGCAATTTCTTCGCGGTGTCGGCCGCCTTGGCGTGTGCAACGTCGATCGTTGCGAGCTGTAGCTCCGACATCACTCCTCGGGCGATTCCGGCCGCCGACGCCGGTCCGAATCCCACTACAGCAACGACATCGAGGCCCCCTCCCGCTCAGGAAGACATCGACATCGACATCGACGTAGAGATCGGCGAGTGCGTCGAGCTCGGTGGCACATTCGACGATGCCGACATCGACAACGCGACGTGCGGCAGCCCCGCCTCCAACTACAAGGTGATCGCGAAAGCCCCTTCCGGTGACGAGTGCATCAGCGACGCAGACCAGTACTACTACGAAACCTTACGAGGCGTCGAGCAGGGAGCACTGTGCCTGGACGTCGACTGGGTGGTCGGTGGATGCATGGAGGTCTCCGGTGACGACCCGGTGCGAGCCGACTGCACGACGCCCGGCACAGAGACGGTTCGAGTCGTAGAAATCTTGCCCGGCACCACCGAGGTGAACGACTGCTCGGATCCTGCCACCAGTGGCTACGCCTACGACGAGCGCAACTTCATCGTCTGCGTCGAGGATCTGTAGCTCGAATTCGACGTGTCTCGAGCAGCGATCGGTGCCAGACTGCGCACGTGAGCGCTGAAGCGTCGGTCCCACTGGCGTCCTCGCGGGGACGTTGGATCGTCGCCGCCACCGTCCTCGGTTCCTCACTGGCGATGCTCGACGGCACCGTCGTCAACGTCGCCCTGCCGGACATCGCTCGGGATCTCGATTCCGGTGTCTCCGGGCTGCAATGGACGATCAGTGGATACACGCTGACTCTCGCGTCGCTCATTCTGTTGGGCGGCGCACTGGGCGATCGGCTCGGCCGTCGCAAGGTGTTCATCTGGGGCACCGTCTGGTTCGCGCTCGCGTCGATTCTGTGCGGACTCGCCCCGAACATCGAGGTGCTGATCGCTGCCCGGCTGGTCCAGGGAGTCGGCGCTGCGCTACTGACTCCGGGCAGTCTTGCTCTCATCTCGGCCTCGATTCACCCCGACGACCGCGGCGCCGCAATCGGCCTGTGGTCCGGGCTCGGCGGCGTCGCATCGGCCGTCGGCCCGCTGCTCGGTGGATGGCTCGTCGAAATTGCCGGGTGGCGCTCGGTGTTCATGCTCAACATTCCGCTGGCCATCGTCGTCGTATGGGTCGCGCGCAAACACGTGCCGGAGAGCAGCGACCCGAATGCACACGGTCGGCTCGACCTCCCCGGCGCCGCAGTCGTCGCGCTCGCACTCGGCCTACTCACCTTCGGGTTCATCGAATCGTTGTGGGTCTTCGTCGGCCTCGGAGTCGTGGCCCTCGCAATCTTCGTCGTCATCGAGCTGCGAACGAAAAACCCACTGGTTCCGCCGTCGCTCTTCGCTTCCAGACTCTTTCTCGCGGCCAACCTCGTCACGTTGGCTGTCTACGCGGCGCTGGGTGGAGTGTTCTTCCTGCTGATACTGCAATTACAACTGGCGTTGGACTACTCTCCGATCGCAGCCGGTGTCGCCACATTGCCGATCACCATTCTCATGCTGACCCTCTCTTCTCGCACCGGCCGCCTGGCCCAGCGCATCGGTCCGCGGATGCCGATGACGATCGGGCCGCTCGTCGCAGCGGTCGGCCTGCTGCTGATGCTGCGCATCGAACCGGGCTCGACCTATCTCCTCCACGTCTTCCCCGCCGTCCTGGTGTTCGGTCTCGGACTGTCGTTGCTCGTCGCACCACTGACCGGCGCTGTACTCGGCGCCGTCTCCTCCGATCGGGCCGGTACCGCCTCCGGCGTCAACAATGCCCTCGCGCGAACCAGCCAACTGTTAGCCGTCGCCGCACTGCCCGGGCTCGCCGGTATCTCGGGCGTGGACTACGACAACCCCGCCGTATTCTCCGCAGGTTTTCACACGGCAATGGTCATCTGCGCTGGCCTACTCGTCCTCGGAGCGATCGTCGCGGCGGCGATGATCAGGGGCGAGCGTCGCGCCGATCCCGAATCCGTCGACTGCCTCCCGCATTGCGACGTGTCGTCCCCGGCGGTGACTCCGCGACAGCAGGTTTAGGCTTGCCCTTGGATAACAGCCCCCTATCCACGCAAACAGGTCAGGAGTGTCATGTCGACCCCGCAGGATTATTCGGACAAACAGTCACCGGACGTCAAGCCCCGTAGCCGAGACGTCACGGACGGTTTGGAGAAGACCGCTGCGCGCGGCATGCTTCGAGCCGTCGGGATGGGTGACAAGGACTGGGGCAAATCTCAGATCGGCGTCGCGTCGTCGTGGAACGAGATCACCCCATGCAACCTCTCGCTCGAGCGCCTCGCCAAAGCCGTGAAGGTCGGCGTGCACGCCGCCGGCGGTTATCCGCTCGAATTCGGCACCATCTCGGTGTCCGACGGCATCTCCATGGGTCATGAAGGCATGCACTTCTCGCTGGTATCTCGCGAGGTGATCGCCGACAGCGTCGAGACCGTCGTCAGCGCCGAGCGGCTCGACGGATCGGTACTTCTCGCCGGCTGCGACAAATCACTGCCCGGCATGCTGATGGCTGCCGCAAGACTCGACCTTGCCAGCGTCTTCCTCTACGCCGGTTCTACGCTGCCCGGTTTCGCAACGCTGTCCGACGGCAGCGAGCACCAAGTCACCATCATCGACGCGTTCGAAGCCGTCGGTGCCTGCTCACGCGGACTGATGTCGCGCGCCGACGTCGACACCATCGAGCGCGCAATCTGCCCCGGTGAAGGTGCCTGCGGCGGCATGTACACCGCCAACACGATGGCCAGTGCCGCAGAAGCCATGGGCATGTCACTGCCGGGCAGCGCATCCCCGCCCGCGCCGGACCGTCGACGCGACGGATTCGCCCACGCAAGCGGTGAAGCCGTCGTCGAGCTCCTTCGCCGCGGAATCACCTCACGCGACATCATGACAAAAGAAGCATTCGAGAACGCGATCGCTGTCGTCATGGCCTTCGGCGGATCGACCAATGCCGTGCTGCACCTACTGGCCATCGCCCACGAAGCAGAAGTCGAACTCACCCTCGACGACTTCGTCCGAGTCGGTGCCAAAGTTCCACACCTCGCCGACGTCAAGCCGTTCGGCAAGCACGTCATGACCGACGTCGACGCCATCGGTGGCGTCCCAGTGGTCATGAAAGCACTGCTCGACGCGGGGCTCATGCACGGCGACTGCCTCACCGTCACCGGAAAGACCGTGGCCGAGAACCTCGCTCACATCGCACCCCCGGACCCCGACGGCAAGGTGTTGCGCGCACTCGACAAGCCCATCCATCCGACCGGCGGCATCACCATCCTCAAGGGCTCCCTCGCTCCCGGGGGTGCCGTCGTCAAATCCGCCGGATTCGATTCCGACGTATTCACCGGCACTGCAAGGGTTTTCGAACGTGAACGCGCCGCAATGGACGCACTCGAAGACGGCACCATCGCCGCAGGTGACGTCGTCGTCATCCGCTACGAAGGACCCAAGGGCGGCCCAGGCATGCGCGAAATGCTCGCCATCACCGGCGCCATCAAGGGCGCAGGCCTCGGTAAAGACGTCCTGCTACTCACCGACGGCCGCTTCTCCGGAGGCACCACAGGCCTCTGCGTCGGTCACGTCGCACCCGAAGCCGTCGACGGTGGCCCAGTGGCCCTCGTACGCGACGGCGACCAGATCCGCCTCGACGTCGGCAAAGGCACACTGGACCTACTCGTCGACGAAGAAGAACTCGAACAGCGTAAGCAGGGTTGGGAGCCACTACCTCCCCGCTACACGCGTGGTGTGCTGGCGAAGTACGCCAAACTTGTCGGCTCGGCATCCCAGGGTGCCGTGCTCATCTAGCTCCTCGCGCCGGTCGGCGGGTTCGTCGGCCGGCGGGTTCGTCGGCCGGCGGGTTCGTCGGCCGGCGGGTTCGTCGGCCGGCGGGTTCGTCGGCCGGCGGGTTCGTCGGCCGGCGGTTGCGTCGGCCGGCGGTTGCTTGAATGGCCATCTCAAGCTAACCAATCGTATGAATGTGACATTGAAGCGATGGGGGCTCCGGTCGGCGATGGGGGCTGCGGTCGGCCGGCGGTGGCGATGACCGAAGTGAGCCACCGCAACCTTCACCCCTCGAACAATGCCCCACTGCGAGCGTGAGAGCCGAGAAACACGAGTGGGCCGTCGCAACAGTCGAAACTGTCGCGACGGCCCACTCGGGCAAGAAGGATGCGTTAAGGAATCGGGCTGAACCCGGTTCCTACTGCGTTTCCTGCGTTGATGTGACGAAGAATCGCATCGATGTTGGTACCGACCTCGGGTCCGAAGCAGGCGATGCCGAGGTAGGCGTTGACCATGCCGACCAGCGTTGTACCCACGACGACCGGGCTTCCCGAATCACCTTCGACGACGCACAGCTGAGACCAGGTCTCTTGGGACTGCAGAATGTCGCCGTACGCAATACCGCACGTGTTGCCGGTGGTGCGGCCCTCTTTGCACACGATGTTGGGGAATGACGTCGGCGGGCCGACGTTGGTGATGGTGACGTTCCCGATGCGGTTGACTGGAATGACCTTGGCGCGGTCGAACTCGATGACGGCGTAGTCGTACTCAGGGTTGGAGAATGCGATGCGGCCTACGACTCCGGCATCGGTGTTGGCCTCGGCCGCGATTGTTGCACCCGCGCCACCGCAGTGACCAGCGGTAATTCCGACCAGGCGACCTGCTGCGTCGTTACCGATCGTGGTGAGCGTGCACTCGGCACTGTTGCCCACGATGATTCCGGAGCCCCCTCCCAGAACCGCCGGAGCTGCAGCAGATGCGGTCCCTACCCCGACACTGGCTGCAACGGCGGCGGCCGCGACGACAACCAGCATGAACTTCTTCAACAATGTATTCCCTCTCCAGCGGTGTCCGCAGACACTAGCAATAAGTAGCACCGATGGACGAGTGCGCGGGGAAATTTGTTTTCACTCCGTTTCCTTCTGCTCCAGTGCAGCGAGCGTGGATCGTGCTACCTCGAGTTGCCGGCTCAGTTCTGCCACGCGTTGTGCTGCTTCCTCGCGTGCGTGTGAGATGACAGCCTCGACGGCGTCCCGTGCCGAGTCGTCGCCGAGTTCGCGTACGGCACGCGAGACCGACTCCGGCGAAACCGGCTGCGCCTTGCCCGGGCGACGCGCACCGTGCGTGACTGTTACCGACCAATCGTTGTCCTGGCCGGCATGGATAGTGACGCTGACGCTGTCGGGGCCTTTCTTGCCCTTTCGCGCTGCAGGCGGCTTCGGAGCCACAGCCGGTCGCGACGGCGCAGGTACCGGCTTGACAGCAGTAGCTTTGACCGGTTTGGGGGGCGCCACAGGTTCGGTCCACTCGGCTATCTCGACCTTTGCCGGTGCCGGCTTGGCGGCCTGGGGTGCGGCCTTGGCGACCTCCGACGCCGGGTTGCGCGTCATTCGCAGTTCCTCGGCCTCGAACGGAAGCTCGTCGTTGACGCCCTTCGGCGAGATGGTGACGGTGTTGCCTTCCACGGACACGACCTTGGCAGAAGTGCCTTCGGGGAGTCCGAGGCTCGGTGTTGCCTCGATCAGGTAAACGGTGGCGCGCCGCCCCCCGGCGACCGCGGCGGCGAGGCTTTCCAGGTTTTCAGGCGTGAGTGCGTCGGTCTTCGGCGATCGTCTACGCGGTGGCATCCAAGCGGCCTCTCTCGAAAGTGTTTGCGAACACTGTCCCACAGACTCAGGCGGGACTGTACCCAGCTAGGAAGTCGTCGACGATTCTTGCGCACTGCACTGGCCCCAGCGGAGTCAGTGTCGCCAGTTCGGTGAACAGGATCGGACCGAGAAGCTGCGCGACCACGAGGTCGAAGTCGACCTGACCGAGCCGCTCTCTGGCTTCCTCGGTATGAAGTACCTGATCGAAGGGCACCCGATACTGCTCCACGAATCGAGCGCGCAGGCCGGGAGCGTCTGGTGGCATTGCTCGTCGCGCAGGCGACGATGATCGACGACGTCCCGATGCACGCGCAACGAGCCCTCCGTCAGCACTGCGGGAACCGGCCCGAGCAAAACCGTTGGTTTCGCTACGATACCGCCAGTCTCGTTCAGCCGGGGAAGAACTTCGTGACTCGTACTCAAATGTGGATGCTCACCGTCTCGTGCATGGCCGTGGCGCTGGTGGTCTCGGCCATGGCGGCCCTCAACACCGCACTGGGGGACATCGCGCGCGACACCGGCGCGACTCAGGCCCAGCTCACCTGGATCGTCGACGGGTACACCCTCACGTTGGCGTGCCTACTCCTCCCGGCCGGAGCCCTCGGCGATCGCTACGGCCGACGTCGCATGCTGGTCCTCGGGCTCCTACTTTTCGGAGCGGCATCCACAATGCCGATCCTCGTCGACAGCCCCGAATGGCTGATCGCTACCCGCGGGGCTGCCGGAGTCGGCGCGGCCTTGGTCATGCCGGCGACGCTAGCGTTGATCACCGCCGAGTTCGACCCACACACGCGCTCCCGCGCTGTCGGGATCTGGGCAGGCGTCGCAGGCTCGGGCGCCGTGGCCGGCCTCCTCACCTCGGGCCTCCTCCTCGAACTATGGTCTTGGCACTCGATCTTTTTTGCTCTCGCCCTCGTATCCGTGGTGGTCACCGTACTGGCATGCACGCTGCGCCCCTCGAGCGCTCCCACGGCCGATCCGTTCGATGTCCCAGGCGCCGTTCTGATCGCGGCTGCGGTGGCACTCTTCGTGTTCGGTGTCATCGAGGGGCCTGCTCGGGGGTGGTCGCATCCGCTCGTTCTCATCGGACTGGTTGCCGGCCTTGCCGCAGCCGGGGCGTTCGCTGTCGTCGAGTCGCGCCGGTCCCACCCACTTCTCGATGTCCGACTGTTCCGGGGCCGAGCCTTCGCCGTGGGATCGGTGTCGTTGCTACTACAGTTCCTCGCGACCTTCGGGCTGTTCTTCCTCATCGTTCAATACCTGCAGCTGGTCCTCGACTATTCGCCTTTACAGTCCGCGGTCGCATTGGCGCCCATCGCAGCACCCGTGCTCGTACTGTCGGTGCTGTCGCCGTGGTTGCTGCGCCTCGTCGGCTTGCGCGTCCTCACAGCAGCCGGCCTGACCGTACTTTCGGCGTCTCTGTTCTTGCTCACGCGCCTCGGTATCGACTCCGACTACATCGACGTCGCGGTGCCGTTGGTCATCGCCGCGATCGGGATCGGCCTCTGCACGGCACCTGCTACCTCGGCAATCGTGTCCAATACTCCCGAGGACAAACAGGGAGTCGCATCCGCGGTCAACGACGCGGCCCGAGAGATCGGAGCAGCAATCGGCGTCGCTCTGGCCGGAAGTGTTCTGGCCGTAGGTTATTCGAGATCGATCGAACCGACAGCGGCCATGGCTCCACCCGAGGCGCAGCAAGCTATCGGAGACTCGTTGGCCTCGTCCCTGGCCGTAGCAGAGATGACCGGACCCCAAGGTGCGAGACTGGAGACACTTGCTCGGGAAGCGTTCGTATCCGGAATGCACGAGGCGTCGATAGCGCTCGGCGTCGTCCTGAACTTCGCCGCAGCCTTGACGGCAGCGTGGGCACCGAGCAGGAAAGCCCAAAGGATTTTGGTGTAACTTAAAGTATCAGTTACTTTGGTTAACACTTAAACGGATAGCCGAAGAACCACCACTACTCAATCGACCATACGTGAAGTCCGGGCAGCACACGCGGTACGGGATCGGTATCGGAAACCCACTGATCTACCAGAGCTTCCGCGTAGCCTGACATGCGTGCCTGCGTTAGGCACGGAACAGGAGCATGTCGGTGTACCACGTCGATTCGCGTTTACAGAAGACCAACGATGGCCAGCAGGTTTATCTTCTGGACGCTGCCTCGACACTCGAGGTTCAGGCTTTGAACCAGTGGATCGACGCAACGACTGCGGAAGGCACCCCACGTCCCCCGTCGGTCGTTCTGTCCGGTGAAGCATCGCACCAAGTCGCCGACACGGTTCGCGGCATCGCCGAAGACCCGCTTCTCGTGCCACTGAGAGTGACGCTGACAGAGAAGAAGCGCGGCAGCATCCTCTACCGGATATTCAAACCGCGCGGCAATTCGATGCCCACCAAGGCATGGGATCGCTGGGTTGCGGGCGAAGACCCGGATCATTCGGCAGTCCTGGTCGGCGAGCCGGCGACGCTCAGCGATCTGCAGTCGAGGTTCGATCGGGTGGGTGGAACTTCGCTCTCATCCTTCATTCATAGACAGGCCAGCCTCGCGCTCGATCGCGCCGAGCGTGACGTCATCGGTTCCGAGTACAAGATCCCGCGTTTCGTCGTCGAGGACATGACGGAGCAGAAGAAGTTCCATGACGGGATGCAAGACCTCGCCACCAAGGTCGGCGAGAACATCGCCGACGTCGAACGTCGCGTGCACAAGATTCTGGACGAGATGGTCGCCACCGAGACTCGACGGGCGGTGGAAATGTGGGGAACGCTCGGCGCGTATTTCTCGCGGGCATACCGCGTCGACGTCGACCGGACTGGGTTGCAGAAGGTTCGCGAACTCAACAAAAGCTATCCGCTGGTCTTCCTCCCGAACCACCGTTCCTATCTCGACCCCCTGGTCCTTCGACCAGCGCTGCTCGCGGAAGGTCTCCCACTCAACCATGTGATGGGCGGAATCAACGTCGGATTCTGGCCGCTGGGCCCGATAGCCAAACGCAGTGGCGTTGTACTCATCCAACGCAAGTTCTCCGACGAGATCTACAAGTGGACGCTGCGTCAGTACATGAGTTTTCTGCTGAGCAAACGCTTCAACCTCGAGTGGTACATCGAGGGTGGACGCAGCCGAACGGGCAAACTACGGCCACCGCGGTTCGGCTTGCTCACCTACCTCGTCGATGCACTCGAGAACAGCGACGCCGAGGATGTATATCTGGTCCCGACCTCGATCACCTACGACCGCTTGCACGAGGTCGGTGCCATGGCTGCGGAGTCGCATGGCGCGAAGAAGCAGGCAGAAGGCATTCGAATGGCGCTCGGATACGTTCGCGCGCAGGGCAAACTACGCGGAAACGTATACCTGACGTTCGGCGAGCCGATCTCTGTCCGATCCATCGTCGATGCAAGCGAGGACAAGCGCGTTGCGGTCCAGCGGATCGCCATCAGCGTCGCGCACGCCATCAACAATTCGACACCGGTCACCCCGGCGGCACTGGTGACGATGGCATTGCTCGGCATCGAAGACCGGGCATTGAACGTCCACGAGATGTGGGCCATCATCGCCCCACTCGCTTCGTACATCCGCCGGCGCGGGTTGCCCACGGCAGGTGGTGTCGATATCAGCGAGGTCGACGTGGTGCGCGCGGCCGTCGTCGCGCAGGTGGCGGCGGGTGTTGTCAAGAGATTCGACGACGGCCCCGAGCCGGTGTTCTACCTTGCTCAGGACAAACATCTGGTCGCAGCATTCTTCCGCAACAACGCAATTCACTACTTCGTCATGCGTGCGATCGGCGAACTGGTCACCTTGCCGGATCAGGGTCAGACAACGGCATCGACGCCGGAGTCGATGTGGGCGTCCGCACTCGCACTGCGTGACCTGCTGAAATTCGAATTCTTCTTCGGTGACAAAAAGGAGTTCGGTGAACGACTCGAGACCGAAGTCGAACTCATCGATCCGAACTGGCGAGCCAACCTGTCCGACCCCGATTACGCAGTGCAACAACTTCAATCACAGGACTTGCACCTCGCACACCGCGTTCTGCAGCCGATCATGGAGGCATATCAGGTCGTTGCGGATCAGTTGATGCTGCTGCCGGTGGATTCGGAGTTCGACAAGCCTGTCTTCATCGCCCAATGCTTGGGTGCCGCTCAGACCCGTCGCCTGCGACAGCAGCTCGACCACAGCGAGTCCATTTCAGGCGAATTGTTCGACACCGCTCTGCAATTGGCCGAGAACCGCAACCTCATCGATCCCACCGGCGAAAATGTTGCCCAGTGCCGACGCGACTTCGCCCGGGAGATCAACGAATGGGCACGTAAAGCCAGATTGATTCGCGACATGGCTCGTCGTCAGCTGAACGAGGTCGATCCGATCAACTCACCGGACGGCTCGCCTTGCAGTGACACAACGAACAGCGACGAGCCGGGAGAGGAGGGCTGATGACTCAGCTGGCCGATCAGTTGACTGCCATCGCCGAGGCGCCCGCGGGACCGGGCACTGCAGCATTCTTCGATCTCGACGGCACCTTGATCAACGGCTTCTCTGCCAAAGCAGTGTTCCTGGAACGACTGAAGACGCTCGATGTGACGGTGCGCGAACTGTGGGAAATCTCGAGTGCAGTCGTCGAGATGCGAATGCGGAACTCCCCCGTCGACAATTTGATGGGCAAGGCTGTCAGGGGCCTGGAAGGTCGCCGCGAAGAAGACCTGATGACGCAGGCATACACGTTGTTCCGCAACGAGATTGCACCGATGATCTACCCGCAGGCTCGCATTCTCGTCGAAGCGCACCGGCATGCGGGCCATCGCTTGATCATTGCCACGTCGGCAACTCCGTACCAGGCGATTCCGGTACGCGAAGACATGATGTTCGACGAGTTGTTGTGCACGACGCCCGTCGTGACCGACGGGGTTCTGACCGGTGAACTGGTCGGAAATTCGTTGTGGGGACCGAGAAAAGCCCAGGCTGTCACCGACTACGCCGAGCGCGAGAAACTCGATCTCGCAGAGTGCTTCGTCTACTCGAACGGCGGCGAGGACGTCCCGATGCTGCTCGAAGCCGGACGGCCGGTCGCGTTGAATCCTGACGCCGAGCTCGACCGTTATGCAAAGAAGGCAGGGTGGCCGATATTGCGCCTCGAAAGCCCCCGACGTGGAACCGATCTCACTTCGGCAGTTCGCAGCACCGCTGCGATGGGGGCAGTGATCGCCAGCGCCGGCATCGGCATCGGGCTCGGCATCCTCACGCGCAGTCGGCGGACCGGCGCCAACATCACCTCCACCGTCGCACCGGACATCGCCTTGACGCTCGCCGGCATCAAGCTCGACGTCACCGGCACCGAGAATGCCTGGTCCGCGCGGCCCGCAGTGTTCATGTTCAATCATCAAAGCGCGGCCGATTCACTGATCGTCACCTCGATTCTTCGCCGGGACATCACCGCTGTCGCCAAGCGTGAACTCGAGCGCGATCCCAGGTTTGCCCTGCTCGGAATGATTTTCGACGTCGCCTACATCGATCGAGGCGATCCGGCCAAGGCGCGTGAAGCGCTGCTCCCCGCCATCGAGAAATTGCATTCGGGTATCTCGGTCGCGATCGCACCCGAAGGCACTCGAATGCCCACCTCCAGATTGGGACGCTTCAAGAAGGGCGGCTTTCATCTGGCGATGCAGGCCAAGGTCCCCATCGTTCCCATCGTCATCCACAATGCCGGCGACGTGATGTGGAAGAAGGACTTCACGGCGCATTCCGGTACCGTCAAGGTGACCGTCGGCGAACCGATTCCGACCACAGATTGGGAACCGGACAAGCTCGACTCCTACATCGAGGACGTCCGATCGTATTTCGACAGAACGCTGGGATATGACTGAAAATCAGATCAGTTCGGTTGTGCAGACCGAGATCGAGAACACACTTCTCGGTGGCGAACGCAGGTACACGCGGGCCGATATCGCCGAAAAGTCCGGCCTTCCGCTCGAACGAGTGGTGCAGCTGTGGATCGCGATGGGTTTTCCGGTTCACACCGACCCCTCCGCGGTCGTGTACACCGATGCCGATCTCGATGCGCTGCGACTGATCACGAGCCTCACCGATCAGAAAGTGATCAAGCCGGAGATGGAGGTCGCCATCGCGCGTACTCTCGGGCAGTCGATGTCCCGGCTCGCCGAATGGCAGGTGGCCGTGGTCAATTCCCACATTCTGGATCGAATCACCTCTCATACCGCCAGCGAGGACCCGGCCGATCTCGACGCGATTCGACGTGACGCGAGATCCATTGCAGCGCAAACAGTTCCCACTCTCGAAGCCCTGCAGTCCTACACCTGGCGTCGACATCTAGCTGCTACCGCGGGCCGGTCCATCGCCGGCCCGACCGAAGAAACCACCAGCCGCACCCTCGGCGTCGGATTCGCGGACATGGTCGGCTACACCAGCCTGACCCGACGCCTCGGTATCGAGGAACTGACGACTCTGCTCGAGGAGTTCGAGTCGATCGCCACGAACATCATTGCCCGTGGCCGCGGGTCCGTCATCAAGAATGTCGGCGACGAGGTCATGTTCAGTGCGCAGACCGCCGAAGATGCGGCTCACATCGCTCTCGATCTCCAGTATGCGTTCGAGGCACACGGGGACATACCCGAACTCCGTATCGGTTTGGCATGGGGATCGGTGCTCGCCCGGTACGGCGACCTGTACGGCTCGGTCGTCAACATAGCTGCCAGACTTACCAGTTCGGCACATCCGGGAACCATTCTGGTGGACACCGCGATGACCGAGATGCTCGACGGCGACTCGGAGTTCCGCCTCAAAGCCATCAGATCCCTGCGGGTGCGTGGTTTCCACAAACTCAAGCCGCATGCACTGCGCAGAAGCGCGGACGATCAACCGAAGGAACGGTAGCCGTCCGCGGACCGATACCCTGGGGTCTGTCCGCACCACTCGCCAGTAAGCAAGAGGAACAAAGATGATCGGCGCCGTCAGCGGCCTGTTGTATGCGATGTCACTGGTCGTCGGCGTATGGGTTCTCGTCAAACTTTTCTCGAACAGCCCGGTGCTGTTGAAGAACCGCGCGGATCGTGCCCTCTTCTGGACCATCTCAGCAACCGAGGTAGTGGTTCTCGCGCAGGCCATCATCGGATTTGTCGCGATGTTCACCAGTGATCGCGAGATTCATCGGCTCACCTTCGGCGCCTACCTGATCGGCTTGCTGTTGTTGCTTCCGATCGGCACGTGGTGGTCGCTCGGTGATCGCTCTCGCGGCGGCACAGCGGTTCTGCTGGTCGCCGTCCTCACCCTCGCAGCCATGGTGCTGCGCCTGAGCCAGATATGGGCCGGATATGCCTGATAGCTCCCAAGACGACAGCCTGAAGAAAGCAACCCGTACCGGTTTCGGCCGCTTCCTGATCGCGGTCTACGCAGTCTTCGCGGTCGCGGCGACATCGAGATCTCTGGTCCAGCTGACGACGCGCTTCGACGAAGCTCCGTTCGCGTACATCTTGTCGGCGGTGGCAGCGGTGGTCTACATCATCGCCACCGTCGGCCTCGCACGAGCAACCGAGGCCTCGCGGCGCGTGGTGATGGTCTCCTGCATCATCGAACTGGTCGGAGTGCTGGCCGTGGGCGCTCTCAGCTACCTTCAGCCAGACGATTTCCCCGACGCGACCGTGTGGTCACACTTCGGACAGGGATATGTGTTCATCCCGGTGATTCTCCCGATAGCCGGGCTGTGGTGGCTGCGTCGCACCCGCAACGCTGGGGTCTAGGCGGGTAGAGCGGCGAGGTTCGCCACCGACTTGGTGACATCGGAACCCAGAGCCCGCGCGACGACGCTGCCGACCGGGCCGAAGAGGACTCCCCCACCGAAGTAGGCGTCGAGCGTCAGTTTCGATCCGCTCCGATGCTCGCTGACGTGAATGGTCAACGAGATCTTGATGCCACCTTTACCTGTTCCCGACATCTCGATCAGCTTGGGTTCATCGAACTCGGTGAACGTCCATTGGATCGTGTTCTTGAAGCCTTTGACCTTGACGAGGGACTCCACTTCGGTACCTTTGCTCAGCACCTTGGGGGGCGGGGAGCACCAGCCACCATGGATTGTCATCCACTCGTCGAACCTGTCGAGCGCCGACGCTTTGTCCCATGCGCCCTGCGGATCCTCGGGCATCTCTACCGAGACGCTGATCGTTGCCATGCTTCGAGCTTTGCACAAGTGTCTCGCGGCCCCGCTGGCGACCGTTAGCCTGAGCACATGGCGACGCTCGACATCGCAGGTCGGAAAGTCTCGGTGACCAATCTCGACAAGGTGCTGTTTCCGAGTACTGGCACTACCAAAAGCGAGGTCATCGAGTACTACACGAGCGTTGCCCCGGCAATGCTCCCGCACATCATCGGCCGAGCGGTCACCAGGAAGCGCTGGCCGAACGGCGTCGAGCAGCCTTCGTTCTTCGAGAAAAATCTTGCGTCTTCCGCCCCGGACTGGGTCGACAGGCGCGACATCACGCACTCCGATCGCGTCGTGACATACCCTCTCTTCTCCAGCGCTGCCGATCTCGCGTGGCTCGGCCAGCAAGGCGCGATCGAGGCGCATGTTCCGCAATGGCGATTCGACGGGAACGCACCGGGCCCCGCCACGAGGATGGTGTTCGATCTCGACCCCGGCGACGACGTCGACCTGGACCGCTGCGCCGAGGTCGCATGCGAGATTCGAGACATGATCTCCGAGATCGGATTCCGGGCGTTTCCTGTAACCAGCGGGAGCAAAGGGATTCATCTCTATGTGCCGTTGGATAAGCCCCTGACGTCCTCTGGTGCCTCGACGGTGGCCAAGCGCGTCGCGACGTTGTTGGAGGATCGATCGCCCGATCGAGTGACGGCGACGATGGCGAAGGCCAAACGCACCGGCCGGGTGTTCGTGGATTGGTCGCAGAACAACGGGAAGAAGACGACCGTTGCGCCGTACTCGCTCCGAGGACGGGCTGAACCGACCGTCGCGGCCCCACGATCGTGGGACGAACTCGAGTCTCCAGGACTGAGGCAGCTAGGTTTCGAGGAAGTCCTCGATCGTTACCGCCGCGACGGTGATCTGCTCGCCGACCTGGATCCACCGATCGAGCACTTCGAGCCGGACAAGCTGACCACGTACCGAAACAAGCGTAGTGCCGCCAAGACCCCGGAACCGATACCGGAGAGCACCGAGCAGACAGGGAACGGCGATACGTTCGTCATCCAAGAACATCATGCTCGACGGTTGCACTACGACTTCCGACTCGAACACGACGGCGTCCTGGTCTCGTGGGCAGTGCCGAAGAACATTCCCGAGGACCCGGGGAAGAACCGCCTCGCCGTACGCACCGAAGACCACCCGCTCGAATACGCATCGTTCGAGGGCAGCATCCCCAAAGGTGAGTACGGGGGTGGCGAGGTGTCGATTTGGGACAGCGGTACCTACGAACTGGAGAAGTGGCGCGAGAACGAGGTGATCGTCGTCCTGCATGGAGACAAGGCGAAGGGTCGCTATGCGCTGATCCGCACCAAGGGCGATCAATGGCTCATGCATCTGATGAAGGACGCGGCTCCGATCACGGCAGACATCGCGCCGATGCTCGCTACGGCGGGTGACATCACCGACCTCGCCGACGGAGAGTGGGCGTTCGAGGGAAAGTGGGACGGATTCCGTGTGATCGCACGGTGTGCCCACGGAGAAATGAAGCTCGTATCGCGCGCCGGCAACGACCTCACCGCACGCTTTCCCTCGCTTTCCACGGTGGCCGACGAACTGGCAGACCACGATGTCATTCTCGACGGTGAAGCGGTGGTATTCGATACCGACGGCATAACCAGCTTCGAATTACTACAGAACAGTTCGGGCCGGAAAGTGCGCTTTATCGCCTTCGATCTGCTGAATCTCGACGGCACGTCGCTGGTGAAAAAGAAGTACTCCGATAGGCGACGCCTACTCGAATTGTTGACGACCGGACTCGAGTCGGTGCTCGTACCGGAGCAACTGACCGGCACGGCCGAAGAAGCACTCGCCGAGAGCGTCCGGCGCGGCTGGGAGGGGGTCGTCGCCAAACGAACCGACTCGATCTATCAGCCGGGCAAGCGCGCAAAGACCTGGATCAAAACCAAGAACTGGCGGACCCAGGAGGTGGTCATCGGAGGTTGGCGACGCGGCCGCGGCCGTCGCGCAGGCGGTCCCGGGTCGCTGCTGGTCGGTGCTCCCGGGCCTCGCGGCCTCCAGTATCTGGGTCGCGTCGGAACCGGTTTCAGCGACCGCGCACTGGAGCAGCTGAGTGAGCTGTTGGCTCCAATCGAGACCGACGAGTCGCCATTCTCCGAGCAACTTCCCACCGCAGACCGGAAAGATGCCGTCTGGACCACGCCGACTCTCGTCGCCGAGGTTCGATTCTATGAATGGACCGATTCCATGCATCTCCGTCATCCGAGCTGGCGTGGAATTCGTGAAGACAAACGGCCGTCGGAGGTCGTCATCGAGAACAACCCATAGCCTCGTACGGCACACCCTTTATGGGGTTCCAACACTTTTTCGGCGCACTTTCTCCACTGCGACCTGGAGGGGCTGAAAGTAACGGGTGGGATATCTTTTTACATATACCCCTCGGGTGGTTGCGAAATGAGCCAGTCTCAGTTCGAGTCCAAAATTTTTCGAAAGGGTACGACGCTATGCGCGCTATTGCATTGATGGGGGCTGCCGGAGTGACCGCGGCCCTGGTCGCGTGTTCCGCCCTGGTGGCAGCTGCACCGGCTGCTGCCGGTCCGCTACAACCGACGCCGATCTCGGACGCGTTCTACGGTCCGACGCCGGACCTTGAGGCGAAGAACCCGGGCGACATCATCTCGAGTCGACCGATGGCTCCGCCGGCAGGATTTTTCGACGTGGACGTCTGGCAGCTGCGATTCCGTTCGACGAATTCGACCGGTGCGCCGATCGCGGCGGTCACCACCGTCATCGCTCCGAAGAACAAACCGTCCAACGGCCCCCTGCTTTCCTACCAACACATCATCAATGCACTCGGTTTGGAATGCGCTCCTTCACAGGCGCTGTGGTCCAACGACCCCAACCTCGTCATTCGCGAAGCCCCGGCACTCAACGCCGCTCTACAGCGCGGCTGGACCGTCAACATCGCCGATCACCTCGGACCGAACAGTGCGTACGGCGCCGCGAAGTTGGGCGGGCAGATCGTCCTCGACAGCATTCGGGCCGCACAGCACTTCGATCCACTCCAGGTAGCGCAGAGCCCAGTAGCACTCGCGGGATACTCGGGCGGCGGAATGGCGACGGCGTGGGCTGCGGCATTGCAGGCTGCCTATGCACCGGAACTGAACATCGTCGGCAGCGCAGCAGGCGGAGCTCCGATGAACCTCGAACGGATGGCTCGCGACCTCGGATTCAATCCCCATCCCGTCTTCGGCCTCGCTTTCGCAGCAGCCCTCGGTCTCGAACGCGAGTACCCCAACCGCATTCCCATCACAGCGCAGCTCAACCCGCTCGGACAGCAAATGGCCCGTGAAATGCAGAACGGATGCACCAACGACATCCTTCGTGTGGGCGCAGGGAAGAGCGCGACCCAGGTCGCCGACACCACCGACCTGATCAACAACCCGGAAATGGTCGCCGCCGTCAACGAGAACAGCGTCGAAATGTATCCCGGAGTGCCGAAAGCGCCGTACTTCGAGTGGCACAGCCCGACCGACGCCCTGATTCCAGTCTCCTCGATCACCAACACTCTCGGCCGCTACTGCGCAGCCGGCGTCCAGGTCCAAGAGGTCCAGGTGGAAAGCAACGACCACCTCACCGCGGCGGTCCTCGGATTGCCGCAGGCACTGGACTGGATCAATGCCCGCTTCGACGGAGCCCCTGCACCCAGCAACTGCTGAGCCCCGCCCATACGATCCCCCCGGTCACTCCGCAGGCTGCGCTTCCACCTACCCCGGTCACTCCGCAGGCTGCGCTTCCACCGAAAACTGGGTCCGATGTAGCTCCTCGTAGCGTCCCCCCGCTGCGAGGAGCTCGCTATGGGTACCACGCTGGACGATCCGACCTGCTTCGACGACCAAAATGACGTCGGCGGCACGGATCGTCGACAGTCGATGAGCGATCACCACCGATGTCTTCCCCTCCAACGCTTCACTCAGCGCAGCCTGGACGGCGACCTCCGACGTCGAGTCCAACGACGCAGTTGCCTCGTCCAGAATGACCACACGCGGCCGCGCGACGAGTAGACGCGCAATGGTCAGTCGCTGCCTTTCACCGCCGGACAGTCGGTACCCACGCTCGCCGACGACAGTGTCCAGCCCGTCAGGCAGCGAAGCAACGAGATCGCTGAGCCTGGCCCGGTTCAGTGCATCCCAGACTTCCTCGTCCGAAGCGTCCGGCCGCGGCAACACGATGTTCGCTCGGATGGTCTCGTGGAACAGATGCCCGTCCTGGGTCACCATTCCGACTGCACCTCGGATCGACTCGGCGGTCAGGTCGCGCACGTCTACGCCGGCGAGACGTACTGCGCCACTGTCGACGTCGTACAGCCGTGCAATCAGCTGGGCGATCGTCGACTTACCTGCGCCCGAGGTGCCGACGAGGGCCACCATCTGGCCGGGCTCCGCGCGGAACGACACGCCGTGCAGAACTTGTTCGCCGCCACGCGAATCGAGCGTGGACACTTCTTCGAGCGAGGCCAGAGACACCTTGTCAGCCGACGGGTAGGCGAATCGGACGTCGTCGAGTTCTACCGACACCGGCCCGTCGGGAACGTGTGTCGCGTCAGGCTTGTCCTGGATCAACGGAACCAGATCGAGTACTTCGAAGACTCGCTCGAAGCTGACGAGCGCACTCATGATCTCGACGCGGGCGCTGGCCAGCTGTGTCAGCGGCGAATACAGCCGAGCGAGTAGCAGCGACAGCGCCACAACAGACCCAGGGTCGAGCTGTCCACGTAGCGCGTAGAAACCGCCGAGACCATAGACGACGGCAAGCGCAAGGGCCGACACGAGCGTCAACGCCGTGATGAAGACCGTCTGCACCATCGCGCTGCGCACGCCGATGTCCCGGACACGGGAAGCACGCACCGCGAACTCGGTGGATTCGATGTCGGGTTGGCCGAACAACTTCACCAACGTCGCTCCCGGGGCAGAAAACCGCTCGGTCATCTGCGTACTCATCGCCGAGTTGTGGTCTGCCGCCTCACGTTGCAGCCGCGCCAGCCTGCGACCCATCCGCCGCGCGGGTATGACGAAGACCGGCAATAGAATCAACGCCATCAGGGTGATCTGCCAAGAAATGCCGATCATGACGACCAACGTCAGCACCAGTGTGACCAGGTTGCTCACCACCCCGGACAGGGTGTCGCTGAATGCCCTCTGCGCACCGATGACGTCGTTGTTGAGCCGACTTACGAGGGCACCGGTTCTGGTGCGAGTGAAGAACGCGATCGGCATCCGCTGCACGTGATCGAACACTGCGGTACGTAGGTCGAGGATGAGCGCCTCGCCGATGTTCGAGGACAACCACCGACTGAATAGACCGATTGCCGCGTCGAAGATGGCGATGAGCCCGATCAGCAATGCCAGGCGCAGGACCACCTCGAACGCCTCACCGTCGACGATTGCATTGACGACTCGACCGGCGAGGACGGGCGTTGCGACCGCCAGCGCCGCGAGCACGACGCTGAGCAGGACGAATCCGATCAGCTTGCGCCGGTGTGGCTGCGCGAACGTCAATATCCTGCGTGCGGTCTCAGCCGAGAATTTCGTCTGTTGCGAGGAGGCATTCATCGTCCGATACATCTGGTTCCGCGCCGTGACTTCCATGCTCATGACTTGACCGTAGAACCTCGACGAATTTCGAGTTCGAGCGGTCACCGTAGCGACGGTCGGCTGTCCAGCAGTTCTAGTGGCGCGGACGGTCGCACTGCGGCATGTGGGTTGTTCACCTTCATTGGCGTCCTCCCCGTTGTTCGGCCTTCTCCAGCGAAGCGAGCGATGTCATCGCCGCTGTTTCGATCCATTCGATCCTTCTGAGCACCTCGGCAGCCTCGGTCAGGAAGTCCGCCTGTCCCGTGCTACCGGCGTGGGCGATCAATTCTGAGGCTCGGGTCCAGAGCAGTGCGGATTCCGCGAACCGGGCCGCGTTCTCAATGATGATGTCCGCATGTGATCTGCGTGCGACGAGCTCCTCGCTTTCGGTCAGGAAGTCCCGATACAGATTGCGGAACAGCGCCCCTCCCGTGCCCGCCCGCTCCATCAGCATCGCGATGACCGCGAGATCGCGAGCAGGGTCGGCCACTCGGTCGAACCATGATGGGATCCGCTTGGCCGCAGTGAGGATGCCGCGGTTGCCGAGGTTGGCGATCGGGGGCGCAAGGAATTCCTTTGCGCAGGCAGTGATCGCAGGAACGATCGCCTCGTGGATCCGCTCGGGCCTCGCCGCTGCGGTGGGCACGTTCACAGTGAATGCGCGGTGGTGTGCAGACATCGGTCCTCGCGCTGCTCGTGCCCGCGTCAAACTTTCCAGGGTGGTCGAGACCTTCCCGCCCTGCTGAGCCGTATCGATCAGGTATGCCGTGTCCTGGTCGTAGCCATACATGGCAACGACGTGACCGGCGAAATGCACCCTGGATCCGAAGTACTCCAGATCGTGGCTGTCGAGCTGCAGGCCGACAGGTGTGCCGCGGTCGATGGTTGTGCGCAGTCGATCCCACGCCTTCCGCGCCGAGGTCGTCTCCTCCACGCGCAGAGCCATTCCCAGTCGTGAGGTCAGGGCCTGTGTGAGCGCGAACGGCTTGACCCGGCCGCCGAGGAACGGCAGGTCCTGCTGTTTGGAATCCCAGAAAACGAAAGACAACCCCGCGCCCAAACCGAACAGCATCGGCTCGGACAGCGAAAGCCCGGCGTGCGTCAGGAGAACGCCGAGCGCCGTCGTCTCGCAATGTAGTCCGCCGGCGGTGGGGACTGCGTCGATGATCGTTGCGTTGACCGGCCCGTCGCTGCCTCCTCGAGGCATCGATTCACTCATTGGACACCGGGACTCGAGTCGCGAGCCACGACCTTTCTGCCTCGAGGAGGCTCAGTGAATACGAGAAGACTTCGCGGGCGGGACGAGGGAGGGGGGACTGGAAGCGCTCAGCAGCGGTGACGGCGCTGATCCGCTTGTCGATCCAGATCAGGCGTCGCTGGAGTGAGTCGACGTAGTCCTCCTCGGAGATCAACGACAGGTTGGCGAGCCCGACGAGCACGGGGTGCACGACGGTTCGCTGGTCAGCGATGAACGTGACGGCGCTTTCTTTCGCGGCGTGCCGCCCCGCTGTGGTCGCATGGAACACCCTTCTGGACTTGGCACCGGTCTGAGCGTCATCGGACTCGATGAGGCCGCGACCTTCAAGCTTCGTGAGCACGTAATAAATAGACGAGAAGCCGATCTCGGCCCAGCGGCGGAACCCACGTTGTTCGATCACCTGGTCGAGGTCGTAGCCATGCCTCGGCTGCTCCGCGATGAGACCGAGGATGGCCAGTTCGGTCGGTGTCAATTCCACAGGCTTATTCTAGCACTAGAATAAGCGAGGACATGATCCTCGCACGGTCCTCCTCTCGGTGATCACGACGCCCTCGCCAACCGACCCGGCACCGTTTTCTACGTGCTCGACCGTCACTGGAAGCGCCTAGGACGCGCCCTCGACTCCGACGACGTCATCGAAGCCCCGGCCAGCATCCTCGTCATCGGCAACTGACGCCGCTTAGCGGTCGAAGAACGCCGCCACTTAGCGACCAACTCCACACGTCCCGAGCACGACCGTTGCATCGATCTCATTCGAGCGCACCACGCGTGTGTCGAAGCCTGCGTCTCGAACGAGGCTCGCGGTCTCGGGTGCCTGCAGCGCGCTGGTTTCGATCAGCAGATGACCGCCGGGGACAAGCCAGCGCGATGCGTCCGCCGCCACCCGCCGCTGCACCGCAAGACCGTCGACACCGCCGTCGAGGGCCACCCTCGGTTCGTGATCGCGCGCTTCCGACGGCATCGAGCCGATCTCGTCCGTCGGAACGTAGGGCGCATTCGCCACCACGACATCGACGTTGCCGCGCAGGTTCAGCGGTAGTGCCGCATACAAGTCACCCTCGTGCACCTGCCCACCGAGGGGCCCGACATTAATTCGGGCGAACTCCAGAGCAACGGGATCCACGTCGGTGCAATGCAATTCGATACCGGGGTGCGCGGATGCGAGAGCGGCTCCGACTGCGCCCGAACCGCAACAGATGTCGACCACGGTCTCGATCTGTAGGGATGCGGCCTGCTCCACCAACAACTCGGTGCGTCGGCGAGGCACGAAAACACCGGGGCCGACGGTGACGCGTATGCCACAGAACTCGGCCCACCCGAGCAACTGCTCCAGCGGGATCCCCGACGCGCGTCGGGACACCATGTCTTCGAGTTCGGCGCCTTCGAATGCGGCGGTCATCAACTGTGCTTCGTCCTCGGCGTAGACACATCCGGCGGAACGGAGGATGTGGACGACGTCGAGTAGTAACAACGGATGGATCGAATCCTGTCGAATCATCGAGGAGCCTTCCGGGACGGCCGTGGCCAGCGCCCTACCGACTGTGTAACTTCCGATCCGACTTTAACGCAGCTCTCGCTCTCACGCAGGGAGAAAAATTCGTCCTGACAACGATCCACGCACCGTGTTGGTCGCAACGACCGCCCATGCGGTGACGAGGAGCACGAACAATGCGACGGCAAGCAGATGTAGCCCGGCACTGTTCGTTGCTGTTCCGAGAGCGGCGGCACCCGTGACACAGGTGCCGACGGGAAAGGTGAAGCTCCACCAGGTCAGCGAGAATCTCAGTCCCTGCGACGCAGCCCTGACGGTCAATACAGTGGCCGTCGCGAACACGAGCGCGCCGAATACAGCCATCACAATTCCGTAGACGATCCCGACGAGATGCAGACCCGACGCGATGGCTGCATCCTCGCCGGAAAACACCTTTGCCGAGACGCCGCCGAGCAGGTTCGCTGCGGTGATGGACTGGCCGATCAACCCGAGGCAGATCCACACTGTGGGTATGGCCGCAAGCGGCGGAGTGCCACCTCGAAGCAGGTGTCGCCCGATCAGCGCCATGGTGAACATGCCAACGGTCAGGCTCAGCGCGAACATCGCATAACAGGCGACAAGAAGGACCAATCGCGGTCGGCCGTCCATGTGCTGCAACAGAAATACTCCTGTCGAGGCAGAAACCATGGGTGGGACGACGGGCATCAGCCAAGCAGGCAGCGGCGCAGCGTGGGCGCGCGCAGCGATCATCCGCCATGGAATCCACACGGTTGTCGCTAGGCCCATCAGCGTGCCTGCCGTCCACAGGACCACGTCGATCGACAATGCCGCGCTCTGCCCCAGTACGTCTTTGCCGACGAGCAGTGTTCCGGCGCCGACCGTCAGAAACGCCATCGGCGGGGCACCGTAGAACAGTGACGCAACCGGGTGCCGTGCGTATCGACGGGCATTGCCGCCGTGCAGGATCCAGTGCGCAGCGAACGCGGCGACCAAGGCGATCAACGCGGTCGACGCGATTGCCCACACGATCAGCGCGAAGGTGTGGAGGCCGGTGACATGTAGCGGAAGCGTCGCCGCTGCGTTGGCGACGATGCCGGTGCCCATGATCGATGCGAACCAGTTGGGGCCGAGGTGTTCGAGCATCTGCCCAGGGCGGTCGAGGTTCTCGAACAGCCGTGTCCGCGATGATGTCAGGATGGCTGGTGGGGTCATGCCTCCACGTTGACTGCTCGAGTGCGCGGCCGGTAGAGGTCTTGCACTTGTGCGGCCACAATATCCGCTTGTTACGCCAGGTCAGTCGAGGTGACTTGACCGGCACATCAGAGTCGGACGACAGTTGACGGGTGACTCTGCCCGCCCCTCGACCCAATCTGCTCGCCGACTGTTCGAGCTGCTTCGGTCTCTGCTGCGTCGCGCTGCCGTTCGCCCGATCCTCCGACTTCGCCGTGGACAAGGATGCAGGCGAGCCCTGCCGCAATCTGCAGGAGGACTTTCGCTGCGGAATACACACGAAGCTCCGCAGCTCAGGATTCCGTGGGTGCACGGTGTACGACTGCTTCGGCGCCGGGCAACAAGTCTCACAGCACACGTTCGGCGGCCGAAGTTGGCGCGAGGACACCGCTCTTGCAGGTCGGATGTTCGAGGTCTTTCCCGTTGTGCGTGCGCTGCACGAGCTGCTCTGGTATCTGACCGAGGCAGTCGGCCTCCCAGCGGCCGAGCCCGTTCGTGCTCGCCTGCAGAGCGCGCTCCATGCCACCGAGGCACTGGCCGGTGGGTCCGCCGAGGAGCTCGCCCAGCTCGACGTCGATCGACATCGAGGACATGTGAACGAGGTATTGCTGGCGGCCAGCGATCTGGTTCGGGCACAGGCAAAGGGCAAGAAAAGGAACTATCGAGGGGCGGATCTCGTCGGAAAGAGACTGACGGGGATCGACCTGGCCGGTGCCAGCTTCCGCGGCGCCTACCTTGTTGCAGCAGACATGCGAGGGTCCGATCTGCGATTCGCCGATATGATCGGTGCGGACCTACGCGACACCGACCTCTCCGGCGCGGATCTTCGAAAGAGCCTGTTCCTCACACAGTTTCAGATCAACGCCGCCATAGGCGACACCGAAACCAAGATTCCTGACGCGCTCGAGCGTCCGCCGCACTGGGACTAGTATCGACTCGATATTCATAATTCGAAAATACCGAAAGACTAACTTTCACGGGCAAATCAAGCGAATGATTTGTATACCTTTATGCGGTTTCCGCGTGCGCCCCGACATTCACGAGGATCTCGATCTTGCATTGTGCACTGTCGAACGGTGAGATCCGGATCGCACAAATTGGTCGATACGCGCATCGATATGTCACCCCGTCACGCACTCACACCACCGCGTGAATTGACACTCGCTACGTTATGTTCTCGGTACGAACCGCGTACGTGGATTACCGATCGACATGAGCAGCTGAGCGAGCCTGGACAACCCTGATCAACTCAACGTGACTCCGGTAGCGTCGGCCACCTGCTCGACGGTCACGCCCGGTGCGAGTTCCACCAGAGCCAGCGTTCCATCGCCGACGACGTCGATCACCGCGAGATTGGTGATGATGCGATTCACGACGCGTCGGCCGGTCAGCGGGAGGGTGCAGGTGTCGAGGATCTTGGGATTGCCGTCGCGGTCGGTGTGCTCCATGACGACGATGACCCTGCGCGCGCCGTGGACGAGGTCCATGGCACCGCCCATACCCTTGACCATTTTGCCGGGGACCATCCAGTTGGCCAGGTCACCCGTTTGCGAAACCTGCATGCCGCCGAGCACCGCGGTGTCGATGTGGCCGCCGCGGATCATCCCGAACGACAGCGATGAATCGAAATATGCGGCACCGGAATTGACGGTAACGGTTTCCTTGCCCGCGTTGATGAGGTCTGCGTCCACCTTGTCCACCGTCGGGTACGGCCCGGTGCCCAGGATTCCGTTCTCCGAGTGCAGCACCACGGAAATATCCGCCGACAGATAGCCCGGAATCAATGTGGGTAAGCCGATCCCGAGGTTGACGTACTCGCCGTCGACCATCTCGGCCGCGGCACGTCGAGCCATTTCGTTGCGAGTCCAGCCCGTTGCCACCGATGCCGTCATGATTGCACTCCTGCACTGACCGTGCGCTTTTCGATGCGCTTGTTCTGCTGTCCGGTGTGAACGATCCGCGTGACGAAGACCCCGGGCAGGTGCACTGCCGCCGGGTCGATCTCGCCTGGTTGGACCAATTTCTCGACCTGTGCGATGGTCACTCGGCCTGCCATTGCTGCGAGTGGGTTGAAATTTTTTGCAGTTTTGTCGAAGACGAGGTTTCCTTCGGTATCCCCGAGCGCGGCATGCACGAGTGCGAAATCGGCGTTGATCGCTACTTCCATCACGTACCGTTTGTTGCCGAACAACCGCGTCTCTTTGGGTGGGGATTCGATCGCGACTGTGCCGTCGGGACGATAACGCCACGGCATCCCGCCGTCGGCGATGGGGCTGCCGACGCCGGCGGGGGTGAAGAACGCCGGGATACCGGTACCCCCTGCTCTGAGTCGCTCGGCAAGAGTCCCCTGTGGAGTGAGTTCGACTTCGAGTTCGCCGGCGAGGTATTGCCTCGCGAACTCCTTGTTCTCGCCGACATAGGACGCTGTGACGCGGCGGATGCGGCCGATCGAGAGCAGGATGCCGAGTCCGTGATCGTCGACGCCGCAATTGTTGGAGAACACCTCGAGGTCGGTCGCCTCGGTTTCCGCGATCGCTTCGATGAGTGCATCGGGGATGCCACACAATCCGAACCCGCCGACCGCAAGGCTCGCACCGTTCCCGATATCGGCCACCGCCGCCGCTGCGGACTCGAATACCTTTCTCGACGTTCTCACAGGTCCCGGCATCAATACTCCTCAGGTGTTCACTCAGTAAACGCTCGATCTTCTGTGCCTCAGTAGACGTTGAAGTGCATAGAAAGGGAAGCAGAAGACGCACAACAGCCGCATACTGTTCGTGAGTCGAACGGACACTCCACCAGCGTTCACTGAGTGAACGTTAGACTGACCGGCATGACGCAGCAGAGCAGCGGGCCCAACGTCGTCGGGCGCGCAACGGCACTGTTGCGCGCGGTAGGCGCCGCCGAACCCACTGGCGCTTCGACCACAGAACTTGCCAAGGCGACCGGCCTCGCGCGACCGACGGCACACCGCTTGCTGACCTCGCTGACCGAGGAAGGATTTCTCGACAGAGACTCAGCCACCGGACGATGGGCCCTCGGACCGGAGATGTACCTGCTCGGATCGGCAGCCGCCGGTCGTTACGACATCACCGAGCAGGCACGCAGCGTCGTACACACGCTCGCGAGAGAAAGCGGTGAGAGTGCTTTCCTGTCCACACGCCGCGGCGACGAAACAGTGTGTCTGCTGCGCGAGGATGGCAGTTTTCCGCTGCGGTCCCATGTGTTGTACGAGGGCATCCGGTTGCCGCTCGGGGTCGCGTCGGCGGGTTTGGTCATTCTGGCGCATCTACCCGACCGCGAGATCGACGAATACCTCGGACAGGCCGATCTGCAATCGGAGTGGGGACCGCAGCACCATCCCGACGTCCTTCGCGAGCGCATCGCGGCCACCCGCGAATCGGGGTACGCAGTCAATCCTGCGTTGCTGGTCGAGGGCAGTTGGGGCATCGGGGCTGCCGTGTTCGACCGGGCAGGCAAGCCCGCCTGGGCGGTCAGTCTCACCGGCGTCGAGACAAGGTTTCGACCGCAGCGTCGCCACGAACTCGGAACTCTATTACTCCAACAAGCCCACATTCTGACGGGACGACTCGAACGACGTTGGTAAGCAGCACTTCTGAGCCCAGGAGCGTGCGTGACTTCCTCAGCTCAACGCGATCAAATTTCTGGGGTCGGACAGCATCGAGGCGATGTCGGCGAGAAATCTCGACCCCTGTTCGCCGTCGACGAGCCGGTGATCGAACGACAAGCTCAACGTGGTCACCGACCGTAACGCGATCTCACCCTCGAACTCCCACGGTTGACGCCGGATTGCGCCGAAGCACAAGATCGCTGCCTCACCCGGATTCAGAATCGGTGTCCCCGAATCCACCCCGAAGACACCGACATTGGTGATCGTGATAGTTCCTTCGGCGAGATCGCCGGGCCCGGTCTTGCCTTCTTTTGCCGTCCCGGTCAACGCGGCCAGTGCATACGCAAGATCCTTCAGGCCGAGCATGTTCGCGTTCTTGATGTTGGGCACCATCAGGCCGCGCGGCGTGGCAGCGGCGATACCCAGATTGACGTAGTGCTTGGTGACAACTTCCTGCCGGTCCTCGTCCCACTCGGAGTTCAAGCTCGGATTGCCCCGCAGCGCAACCAACAAGGCTTTGGCAACCATCGCCAACGGCGTCAGCCGCACCTCGCGAAAATGATCGGTGGTCCGCAGCGAGTCCAGTAGTTCGACGGTCGGCGTGACATCGACGGTGATGAACTCGGTGACGTGTGGAGCCGTGAAGGCACTGGCGACCATCGCTGCGGCCGTGTGCTTTCGGACGCCTGCAATCGGAGTGCGAGTCTCATTCCTCCCAGCATCGACCTTCTCGGGAGCCCGGTCGAGATAGGCCGCAATGTCTGCACGAGTGACGTCGCCATGCACTCCGGTGGCGGGCACCTCGGCCAGATCGACGCCTTCCTGCTGCGCGACGTGCCGAACCGGCGGTGACGCCAACGGCTTGGCGACGGCCGAAAGGGCTACAGGAGGCGCGGGCTGTCTGCGGTTCGCTCGTTTGCTCGGCGCCACCCCAGCAACCCCGTATCCGACCAGGACGGGAACATGGTCATCCTGTTGGGGCGGTTCTTCCGGTGCCGGATCGACCTCGGCTGCTTGGGAAATATCGATCAGTGCGGTGCCGACCTCGACGGTGGTTCCCACTTCTGCACGAAGAGCGGTGACGATGCCCGCGTAGGGGGAAGGCAGTTCGACACACGCCTTGACGGTCTCCACCTCGGCGATGACCTGATTGAGTTCGATGGTGTCACCGACCTTCACCAACCAGGTGATCAGTTCGGCTTCGGTGAGGCCCTCCCCGAGGTCTGGAAGCAGAAAGCTCTTGACGGTCGCCATGTCAGGTCTGTCCGAAAGCGAGTGCGCGGTCGACGGCGTCGAGAATCCGGTCGGCATCCGGAAGGAAGTGCGCCTCCAGCTTCGCCGGCGGGTACGGAGTGCTGAATCCACAGACTCGCAGTACCGGCGCTTCGAGGCTGTAGAAACACTGCTCCTGCACCCGCGCAGCAACTTCTGCACCGATGCCGAGGAACGTAGCGGCCTCGTGCGTCACGACGAGTCGGCCGGTTTTGCGTACCGAGGCGCTGATCGTGTCCATGTCGAGTGGGGAGAGGGAGCGCAAGTCGATGATTTCGATCGAATGTCCCTCCTCTGCAGCAATATCCGCTGCCTGAAGCGCGGTGGTCACCAGAGGTCCGTACGCGACGATCGTCGCGTCGGTGCCTGCGCGCACGACGCGAGCCTTGTGCAGCGGATAAGCATCGTCGAGTGAAGCCGTGACGTCGACCTCGCCCTTCTGCCAATAGCGACGCTTTGGTTCGAAGAACAACACCGGATCGTCCGACGCGATGGCCTGCCGAATCATCGTGTTGGCGTCGGCCGCGTTGCTGCAGCTGACCACGCGAAGGCCTGCGGTCTGGGCGAAGTAGCCCTCGGGGGACTCCGAGTGATGCTCGACGGCGCCGATACCACCTCCGTAGGGGACGCGGATGGTGATCGGCATCTTGACGTTGCCGCTGGTTCGATAGTGCAGCTTGGCCACCTGCGAGACGATCTGGTCGAAAGCAGGGTAGATGAAGCCATCGAACTGAATCTCGCAGACCGGGCGGTAACCGCGAATGGCCAAACCTACTGCCATGCCGATGATTCCGGACTCGGCGAGCGGAGTGTCGATCACCCGGTTCGGCCCGAAATCCTTCTGCAGCCCCTCGGTGATCCTGAAGACACCACCTAGTTTGCCGATGTCTTCACCGAGAAGGATCACCTTCGGATCTTCGTCCATGGCTCGGCGCAATCCGGCGTTCAGCGCCTTTCCGAGCGGAAGCGTCTTCGGCGCGATCGGGAACGTCCTGGGCGCGGCGAGTGTTGCGGTCATGACCGTGCTCCTTCGAATCCGGCAAGGTAAGCGGAATAGTGTTCCCGCTCTTCGGTTATCAGCGAGTGCGGCTCGGCATAGACGTGGTCGAACAGTGACATCGGCGACGGCTCGATCGTGCCGAGACATCCCGCTCGCAGCTGCTCGGCCGTCGTGTCCGCGCGGTCCCGGACTCGAGCCTCGAATTCCTCGTCCAGGGCGCCTGCACGCTCGAGCAGCAACCGGATCCGCTCGATCGGATCTTTACGCTTCCACTCGTCGTCGAGTGCAGCGGACCGATACCGCGTCGGGTCATCGGATGTGGTGTGCGGACCCATGCGATACGTGACGGCCTCGATCAGCGTCGGGCCACTTCCTTCACGTGCCCTGGCCAACGCAATGCGCGTCGCCGCCAGCACTGCCAGGACGTCGTTACCATCCACACGCAGGGCCGGAACCCCGAATCCGCGACCTCGTTCGGCAATGGTGATGTGGGTTTGGACCGATACCGGCGCCGAGATCGCCCACTGGTTGTTCTGGCAGAAGAACACCACCGGTGCACTGAAACTGGCAGCGAATCCAAGTGCCTCGGAGATGTCGCCCTGACTGGTCGCGCCATCACCGAAATAGGTGATGACAGCGCCCTCCGCGCCGTCGAACTTCATCCCCAGCCCGTAGCCAGTGGCGTGCAGCCCCTGCGATCCGACGATAATGGCCGGCGTCGTCATGTTGTAGTCGTAGGGATTCCAGCCCGACTGTGTCGAACCGCGCCAGAATCGGAGCATCTCCGTCGGGTCGACGCCCCGGCAATATGCGACTCCGTGTTCACGGTAGCTGGCGAATACGAAGTCCTCGGAGTGCAGAGCGCGAGCCGAACCCACCTGCGCGGCTTCTTGACCGAGCAGCGGCGCCCACAGTCCGAGCTCGCCCTGACGCTGCAACGCTGTCGCCTCGGCGTCGATGCGGCGAACCACGACGAGATCCTCGTACAGCCCACGCACGGTGTCGATCGTGACGTCAGCAATTGCCTCGCTGTACTCCGACTGGGGTGTCCGCTTGCCCTCCGGTGTGACGATCTGGATGAGCGTGTCGGCACTGCTGTTCGCGTTCATGACCTCGCCTCCAATCCAACTTCACTGTTACCTACGACACAACTCGCAATCATCAGCTAGCGCAATAGTTCGTTTCTTGATTGAGCAGGATGCACGATTACAGCCTGGACAGGAGTGCTGATGTTGCGCTCGATGTCTGATCAGCCGGCTCTGACCAGGGCGCGTGGGCCCCTCCGCGTCACCTCGCTCGGATGACCACCACCACATCGCGAATCCAGCGTCCATCACCCCCGGTCGTTAGGATTGCCAATCCTGTGTATGGCATCATTTTCCTGTAGACGGCTGGAGAGTCCCGCTGCGCCGACAAAGGACATTCGATGAAAAGACGAAACGGACTGACGTCTGCGGTTGCGCTCGCCGCTGCCGCTGTGCTGACCATGGCGGGGTGCTCGAATTCCGGATCGGACGACGAGACGGACTCTGGCGCGGCCGAGAAGATCACCGTGTACAACGCGCAACACGAGTCGCTGACGCAGGAATGGGCCGATGCCTTCACTGCGGAGTCGGGCATCGAGGTGGAACTGCGTAACGGCAGCGATTCCGAACTCGGCAACCAACTCGTAGCCGAGGGCGATAGGTCACCCGCAGATGTGTTTCTCACCGAGAACTCCCCCGCGATGACGCTGGTCGAAAACGCCGGGCTGTTCGCCGACGTGAACCAGGACGCCCTCGATCAGGTGCCGAGCGACTACCGTCCGTCGAGCAACAAGTGGACCGGCATCGCAGCACGTTCCACCGTCTTCGCGTACAACAAGGACATGCTGAAGCAGGATCAGCTGCCGAAGTCACTGCTCGATCTGCAGGATCCCGCATGGAAAGACCGCTGGGCCGCCTCACCCTCGGGCGCCGATTTCCAGGCTATCGTCAGCGCTCTGCTGGAACTGAAGGGCGAAGACGCCACTCGGCAATGGCTGGCGGGGATGAAGGACAACGTCCGCACCTACAAGGGCAACAGCACGGTGATGAAGGCCGTCAATGCCGGTGAAATCCCGGGCGGTGTCATCTACCACTACTACTGGTTCGGGGACCAGGCCAAGACCGGCGAGAACAGCAAGAACGTCGCAATGCACTACTTCAAGAACGAGGATCCAGGTGCATTTGTCAGCGTCTCCGGTGGAGGCGTCCTGGAGTCCAGCTCGAAACAGGATGCGGCACAACAATTCCTGAAGTTCATCACCGGCAAACAGGGTCAGGATGTCCTGCAGACCGGAACGTCGTTCGAGTACACGGTGGGCAGCGAAGTCGCAGCGAACCCGGAGCTCGTTCCGCTGGCTGATCTCCAGGCCCCACAGGTCGACCCTGCGAAGCTCAACAGCCCACAGGTTTCCGAACTGATGACCGAAGCCGGCCTGCTCTGAATCTCGAACTGATCGGCCGGCGACGGCCGAGGGAGTCGAATACGTTGCGTCGCGGGAGATCCCGACGCCGTATCTCGCTGCCCTTGGCCGTCGCCGCGCTCGTCGTGGCGGCCGCATCGATCATCCCGCTCGGGTACGTGATCGTAGAAAGTATCGACACGGGCTTCGATACTGCGTCGTCGTTGTTGTTCCGACCCAGGGTTGGGGAACTACTCACCAACACGGTATTGCTGGTCGTCATCACAGTGCCGATCTGCATCGTCGTCGGCGTCATGGCTGCCTGGCTCGTCGAACGCACCCGAGTGTTCGGAGCCAAGGTCTGGGCTGTGCTGCTGGCGGCACCACTTGCCGTACCGGCGTTCGTGAACAGTTATTCGTGGGTGAGCACGGTCCCTTCCCTCGGTGGATTGCACGGCGGCGTTCTCATTGCGACGCTGTCGTATTTTCCGCTGGTCTACATTCCCGTATCCGCGACGCTACGTCGACTCGACCCGGCGGTAGAGGAATCGGCGCGCGCGCTCGGCGCCGGACCGTGGGCAGTGTTCTTCCAGGTCGTGGTGCCTCAGCTACGGCTGGCCATCGCCGGCGGGGCACTCTTGGTCTCCCTGCACCTGCTCGCCGAGTACGGCGCGTTCGTTTTCATCCGATTCGACACGTTCACCACCGCGATCTTCGATCAGTACCAGTCGACGTTCAACGGGTCGGCAGCAACGATGCTCGCCAGTGTCCTGGTGTTGCTCTGTCTCACGCTGCTGGTGATCGAATCGGTCGTCAGGGGCAACGCGCGGTATGCCCGCATCGGCGCCGGCGCCGCGCGTCGGGCAGTCCCCGCCGAACTCGGTTGGAAGAACTCGATGGTCGCGCTGTTGTTCCTCGCGGCGCTGACCGTCCTGTCCGTCGGTGTCCCGGTGGTCAGCGTCCTGCGCTGGCTCGTCATCGGCGGAACCGCGGTCTGGGAGCTCGATTTTCTCGGCTCCGCGGTGGTCCAGACCGTCGGCTTCGGCGTTGCCGGCGCGGTTGTGACCTGTGTGCTCGCCTTCCCGATCGCCTGGATTTCGATCCGCCGCCGCGGGCGACTCAGTCGCATCCTCGAAGCCTGCACATACATCTCGAGTTCGCTACCAGGAATCGTGGTGGCACTGGCATTCATCACCGTATCCATCCGTTACCTGCAGCCGCTTTATCAAACCGTCACCGTGGTGATCGCGGCTTATGCGCTGCTCTTTCTGCCTCGTGCGCTGGTGAACCTGAGAGCCGGACTCGCGCAAGCCCCGATCGGTCTGGAGGAATCGGCACAGTCGCTTGGTATCTCACCGCTGTCGGCCTTCATCCGAGTGACGTTGCCGCTCGCTGCCCCAGCCACGGCGGCCGGTGGAGCATTGGTGTTCTTGGGAATCGTCAACGAATTGACCGCGACTCTGCTGCTGGCACCGACCGGTACTCGTACCCTTGCCACACAGTTCTGGTCGCTGAGCAGCGAGATCGACTACGCCGGGGCGGCGCCGTACGCATTCATGATGATCGTACTGTCACTGCCCATGACCTACGTACTCTTCACTCAGTCGAAGAAGGTAGCCGGATTATGACCTACGCACTCGAAGTGCACGGCCTCGACAAGAGGTTCGGAGCTGCGACCGTCCTTCACCAGATCGGGCTCACCGTCGAAGGTGGGTCCACCACCGCGATCGTCGGTCCATCAGGGTGTGGCAAAACCACGTTGCTCCGTCTGATTGCTGGATTCGAAAGACCGGATGCAGGAACGATCGCACTTGCCGGCCGTGTCGTTGCCGGCGGAAGTTGGACGCCCGCGCACCGACGGTCGATAGGCTACGTCGCCCAAGACGGGGCATTGTTCCCGCACGCCACTGTTGGCGCCAACGTCGGATTCGGGTTGCCCCGACGAGGCCGGACCGCAGCCAGAATTACCGAACTGCTCGAAATGGTCTCGCTGGACGCATCTTTCGCTACCCGTCGACCCGACCAACTCTCGGGCGGGCAACAGCAACGCGTAGCCCTCGCGCGGGCACTAGCGCGCGAACCGGAACTGATGCTGCTCGACGAACCGTTCTCCGCGCTCGACGCCGGGTTGCGGGCGCATACACGTCGGATCGTCGCCGGCGTCCTGGAGAAGGCCGGAATCACCACGATTCTCGTCACTCACGATCAACCCGAGGCTCTTTCGTTCGCTGACCGCGTGGCTGTGATGAGTGCCGGCCGCCTCGCGCAGATCGGAACCCCCAGCGAAATTTATTCCACGCCCATCGACGTCCCCACTGCGCGATTCATCGGCGACGCCGTCGTGTTGGCAGCGTCTGTCGCCGACGGTACGGCCCGATGCGCCCTCGGTGACATCGCGGTGGCATCGAACGGCATTCATGGCGACGCACGCATCATGGTGCGTCCAGAGCAGATCGAACTCACTCCGGACGGCACCGGCGTATCCGGAAGAGTGATCGACGTCGAGTACCTCGGATCGGAGATGTTGCTCGGCATCCGCCTCGATACCGCAACTGGAACGGACACCGAACGGGTGACGGTCCGGCGCTTCGGTGCCACCACCCTCATCCCTGGGGACCGCGTGTGCGTCCGTGTCGTCGGCCAGGCTGTGACATACCCCGCCTGAAAAGGAGTCCGCGCCCAGTTACCCTCGGTTATGGCCGTACATCCGAAGCTCCGCGCAATTCCAGGCCTCACCAGCACCTTTGCCGATCAGTTGGAGGGCCTTGCGGTCTCCTGGGAAGGCGCATCCGCGCCCGAGCCGAGACTGCTCGTCCTCAACGAGGAGTTGGCGACGTCGTTGACGCTCGACGTCGATGCGCTGCGCAGTGAGGACGGTGTAGCAATCCTGTCCGGATCGGCAGCTCCCGAGGGTTCGACCCCGGTGGCGATGGCCTACGCCGGGCATCAATTCGGTGGATACGTTCCCATGCTCGGAGACGGGCGCGCACTGCTGCTCGGTGAATTGAACACCGACCAGGGCCAGGTCGATCTGCACCTCAAAGGATCTGGCCGTACGCCATTCTCACGCGGCGGCGACGGCTTGGCCGCAACGGGACCGATGCTGCGCGAATACTTGATCAGCGAGGCGATGCATTCCCTCGGCGTCCCCACCACACGAGCACTGTCGGTCACTGCCACCGGCCGCGAGGTGATGCGCGAGGCCCCCGAGCCCGGCGCGGTACTCGCCCGAGTCGCCGCCAGTCACATTCGCGTCGGAACGTTCGAGTTCGCGGTTCGACAGGAAGGCCAGGTGCAACTACTCGCCGACTACACCATTGCCCGTCACTATCCGGATCTGACCGGGGACTACTCGGCATTCTTCGAGGCCGTCGTCGAAGCACAAGCGTCGCTGGTCGCGCGATGGATGCTCACCGGATTCGTACACGGCGTGATGAACACCGACAACACCACGATCTCCGGCCAGACCATCGACTACGGCCCCTGCGCATTCCTCGATGCCTACGATCGGTCTGCGGTATTCAGTTCGATCGACCACGGTGGTCGCTATGCCTTCGGAAACCAACCCACCGTGCTGCAGTGGAACTTGGCGAGATTCGGCGAAACGCTACTCGCACTCATCGGACCTACTCCCGAAGAAGCGATCCCGGTTGTGACGGACATTCTCGATACCTTCTTCGATCGGTACGAACGCCACTTCGCGACGGGCATGGCGGCCAAGCTCGGCCTGACCGAGGAGCAACTCGACGGAGTATCGGTCGACGACCTGCTCCAACTCATGGAAACCCACGGCGCCGACTGGACCGGCACCTTCCGCGCTCTCGCGGGCGAACTGCGCGGCAACCCCGAGCCCCTCGACGCTCTGATCCCGCGCGAACACAGCCGGCCGTGGCTCGACCGTTGGCGGTCCGTCCTGACCGACCATCACCACTCAGCCGAGGCGATGGACCGCATCAATCCGCTGTACATCCCACGCAACCATCTCGTCGACGCTGCTCTGCGCGCCGCAACGGGCGGCGACCTCGAGCCGTTCGAGAAGCTACTCGACGTCGTGACCCATCCGTTCGGCCTCCGCGAGGGCTTCTCGGACTATGCGCAACCTGCACCGCAACTGTTCGCGGAGAGCTTCCGGACGTTCTGCGGGACCTGATCTGTGCTCGAAGACTAGGCAGTTCTGTTGTCGACGCCTGGGACAAGGTGCGTTGAGATGCCGATGCGATTCCACGCGTTGATGGTGAAGATCTGCGCGATCAACTGGGCAATGCCGTGGTCGTCGAAATACTCGGCGACGCGGTCGTACACGTCGTCGGGGACACCACCTTGCGAGATCAAGGTGACCGATTCAGTGAGCGCCAAGACGGCCTGCTCCTTCTCGTCGAAGAAGTTTCTCGCATCCCGCCACACCGCAACCAATGCCAGCTTCTCTTCGCTTTCCCCAGCTTTGCGTGCGTCAGATGTGTGCATGTGCAGGCAGTACGCGCACCCGTTCAGCTGCGATGCTCGGATCCTGATCAGCTCGGCTAGGGACGGATCGATTCCCGCTCTGGTGGCGGCATCGAGTGCGACCAGTGCCTTGCGGACTGCAGGATCGGAAGATGCGAAGTCGATTCGTGTTGTCATACGAGGAACACTACGAGGCCTGGTGACCGCGGGTATGGTTCAGTTCCGTGGTCGAAAATCTGGTCAATCGACATCCATCTGCCGTCGACCTGCATCTGGATCTCGCTCCGGACGGCTCTCGTAAAGCAGCGCTGTCCGAAGCGCTGCGCGAGGCGGTCACTTCGGGTCGTCTCGAATCCGGATTCAAACTTCCGTCCTACCGGGCACTGGCCGAGGACCTCGCAATTGCGCGAAACACGGTGGCCGACACCTATGCCGAGCTCGTCTCCGAGGGGTGGCTGGAGGCACGCCAAGGCTCCGGCACCCGCGTCGCACATCGCCCTGGATTGCCGCACGAAGAAGTTAGAGCTGTCGTCCGAGCCGAGATTCGTCCGCAGTTCGAATTTCGTTCCGGCAGGCCTGATCCCACAACCTTCCCGAGGTCGCGATGGCTTGCCTCTGCTCGACGCGCCGTAACTGCTGCACCGACGCACGCATTCGGTCCGGGTGATCCGCACGGCCGGATCGAGTTGCGTCGAGCACTGGCCGACTATTTGTCGCGCACGCGCGGGTTGGTCACCGATCCACGCAAGATTGTGGTGTGTGCCGGCTTTTCTCACGCCGCAGAGATAATTGCCGACGTGGTCGCGGCTCCACCGTTCGCAGTCGAATCGTACGGACTCCCGTTTCACCGAGCCATTTACGCGAAGCACGGCCCGACGATCGCACTTCCGGTCGACCGAAACGGCTGCGTCACCGATGAACTCACGACCACGGATGCGCAGGTGGCGGTATTGACTTCTAGTCACCAGTTCCCCACTGGGTCATCACTACTTCCACGACGGCGCACTGCCGCCATCGACTGGGCACGCACGACCGACGGACTTGTGGTGGAGGACGACTACGACGGCGAGTTCCGGTTCGACCGAACTCCGGTCGGTGCAATGCAAAGCCTGGACCCGGACCGAGTGATGTACGTGGGCTCGGTGTCGAAAAGTCTTTCTCCCGCACTTCGGTTGGGCTGGATGGTCGTTCCGGAGCGACTATTGGATCCGGTCCTCGAGGCCAAGGGTGTTCGCGAATCGACCGTGGGCGTAATCGACCAACTCACTCTCGCTGATCTGATCACAACCGGCGGTTACGACCGCCATGTACGCGCGATGCGAACGCGCTATCGGCGCCGCCGCGCTCACCTGATTCATGCTCTCGGAGAACGCGTTCCACACGCTGCAACGATGGGAATCGCCGCCGGTTTGCAGGTAGTGGTGACACTCCCACCGGGCACGGAATCGGCGGTGCTCCGCGCGGCCGGCGATGTCGGAGTCGCCGTCGACGGACTCTCACGGTTCCGGCACCCCGAGGCAACCGGCAAGAAAGTGGACGGCATTCTCGTCGGCTACTCCGCTCCGGCGGAGCACACGTTCCCTGCTGCAGTAGACGCGTTGCTGAATGTCTTGGTCAGTGTTGGTCGAGCCCGATGAGTGGGTTCGGGAAGGATTCCGCGCCCCTGATCGCTTCAATGGCCCTTTCATACGATTGTTTCGTACGAAAGGGCCATTGAATCAAAGGAATTGGGCGTAAGCGGAAGTGGGTATGCCTGATGCCTCAGGCGCCGAGGCCCGCTCCGGCTCGCGTGACGACGATGCGGGGAACCACAGCGCGGGAGGAGAGGTTCAGAATGCTCGTGGCAAGTTCGACGATGTCGGCGACCTGGATCATCTTGTCGGCCGGAATCTTGTCCTTGGTCCAGTCGCTCATGTCCGTGTTCACGTATCCGGGTGCGATCGAGGTACCGGTGATGCCGTTACCGCTTTCCTCCGAGTTGAGTGTGTCGATCAGGGAGAGCATCGCGGCCTTGGTGGCACCGTAGATGCCCAGTCCGGCTTCGGAGTAGACGCCGGCCAGCGACGCGAGTGCGATCACTTTTGCGCCTTTGTCCGGGCTCTTCCCGGCCGCGGCACGCAGCAACGACATCGAACTCTGCAGCAGTGCGAACGGGGCACGCAGATTGACGTCGAGCGTCTTGTCGAATCGACGCATCGGGTAGTCGGCAATCGAACCAGCTGTTCCCACACCGGCATTGAGGATCAGGGCATCCATGGACTCGAAGTGCTCACGGTGTACAGCGACGATCTTGTCTGCGGACTCCCGATCGGCAAGATCGGCGGAGACTGTCACGACGTGTGGTGCACCTGCCGCGCGCAACGCCGGTTCGACGGTGTCGAGAGCCTCCTGGGTTCGTGCAGTGATGGTGAGCGAGTATCCCAATTCGGCTAAGTGGGTAGCTATTCCGAGACCGATCCCCCTCGATCCGCCTGTGACGAGAGCAGATTTTCCGGCCATCAGTTCTTCCCTTCGATCGCTCGTAAGCCTGCTGCCATGAACTCGTGTGTCGCTTCCGCTGCGGCCGCCGCTCCCGAGCCGGTATCGGAGCCCGCCAGCGCGCGATGGGTGATGCCCTCGCCGATGACACCGAGCTTGAAGTTCGCCAGCGCGACATAGAAGTTCCAGTCGGTCAGCTCGACTCCGCTCGCTTGCGAATACAGTTGTGCCAGTTCATCCGCAGACGGGTAGCGGTCACTGGTCCATGCCGCGTTGACGCCGAGCACGTCGTCGAAAATCGGCTGACGATAAACGCACATCAAAGCGACGTCGGTGAGCGGATCTCCCAGCGTGGACATTTCCCAGTCGACCACGGCAGCAATGGCACTGGTGTCGCCTTCGGTGAGAATGACGTTGTCGACCCGGTAGTCGCCGTGCACGATGCTCGACGCAGACCTGGATGGAATCGCGGCCTGCAGCTTGTCTCGCAACCGATCGACGTCAGCGAGATCGCGCGTCTTGACCGACTCCCACTGCCGTGCCCACGTCCTGACCTGCCTGCCGACGAAACCGTCCGGTTTTCCGAACGACCCGAGCCCCACGGCCTCGAAGTCCACCGAATGAAGCAGTGCGAGCACCCGGATCAATTCCGCTGTGTTGGCGGCAATGTCGGCGTCGGACAGATCGTCGAGATCGGTGCGCGTCCGAATGACCCGGCCTGGATCGAAGTCGACGATGGTCATGGGCGCGCCGAGAACCACCCCTTCGGCGTCGAAGGCAACGGTCCTCGCCACTGGAACCTCGGTGCTCTGCAGCGCATTCGTGACAGCCCACTCGCGGGCCATATCGTGCGCCGACGGCGTCAACCCGCTGGTGGGTGGGCGTCGAACCACCCACGACGAGGTGTCGTCGTAGGCTTTGAAGGTCAGGTTGGAGCGGCCGCCGCTGATCAACTCGACACGGAGTTCACCAGATAGTTCGACGCCACTGTCGGACAGGAACTTTTTCAGCGCGGGGGTGTCCATGCCTGGCAGTTCGCTCATGCGTTCGCCTCTCGTGCTGCTCTTTTCGCTGCGCCGACAACCCGCTTCGCGATGGCCCAGCGATGGACCTCGGACGGGCCGTCGTACACCCGAAACGGACGGATTTCACGCGAGAGCCGCGCGAGGGGAAGGTCGTCGGAAACTCCGAGGCCGCCGCACATCTGGATACTGCGGTCCACGATCCGGAAGACGGCTTCGGCGGCGAATGTCTTCGCGATCGATGTCTCGTTGCTGGCAGTCGAGCCCTGATCGAGCGCAAAGCAGGCCTGGACCAGCAGGGCTCGCGTCGCGGCAATGTCGATTTCGTTGTCGGCGACCATCTTCTGGATCATGCCGAGATCGCCGAGGACCGAGCCGAACCCTTCACGCTGCGCGACCTGTGCGACAGCGATCTCGTGTCCTCGTCTGGCTGCACCGAGCCAGCGCATGACGTGTGTCATGCGGGCGGGTCCGAGACGCACCTGCGCGTAATTGAATCCTTCGTCGACAGCACCGAGCACGTTCTCGTCGGGGACGAAGACATTGTCGAAGAAGACCTCGCAGTGGCCTCCGATAGTCGCTTGGTCGAGCGTGCCGATGTGGCGGCCGACCTTGATGCCTTCGGTGTCGGCGGGCGCGAGGAACATCGTCGCTCCTGCTCGGTCACCGGGCTTGCCTGCGGTGCGGGCCATGATGATGAAAAATCCTGCGCCGTCGGCGCCGGTGATGAACCATTTGTGCCCGTCGACGCGCCAACCGCCGTCGACCTTGATTCCGGTGGACCTCAACGCCGAGGGATCCGAGCCTGCACCCGGTGCCGGTTCGGTCATCGCGAATGCCGATCGGACATCGCCTGCTGCCAGCGGTGCCAGGAACCGTTCTTTCTGTGGGCCGGAGGCAATGTGCGCCAGCATGTGCACGTTTCCCTCGTCGGGCGCACCGATGTTGAGCGCAGCAGGTCCGAAGAGCGAGTATCCGCCCTCTTCGAACACGGGTGCGCGGTCGCTCATGTTCAGGCCTGCGCCGCCGTACTCGACGGGTGCGTGGGGCGCGAACACGCCCGCTTTCTTCGCCGCCTGTTGCAACGAAATCCGCAGCTCATCGCCACCTGCGTCGGTGAAGTTTCCGAGGAATTCGTCTTCGATCGGGAGGACTTCTTCCCGTATGAAGGTCCGCGTTGTGCCGATCAGGGCCTGGACGTGGGGTGAGTAGGTCAGATCGATAGCCACAGATATGCTCCTCGAAAACTCCGACCGAGCGATCGCTCGGTAAGGAGCACGCTCCCATGATTCGGCCGGGTCCGTCAAGATGCGACGTCTCTTCCACAATGCTGGGCCAGCCGCACGAGTGAAGTCACTTCCAGATCCGGGGCGTGAAAGTAGTCGGGATACGCACCACCCGCGGGCGACGAGGGCCGGGACCGGGTACCTGGTCGATGGGCCCGTGACCAGACGGGACTGTATTCACGACTGACCACGCTTCCACAGTGAAGAAATTTTGTTCCACATTCCCGTGGTCGACTGAGGTATCAGTTCCCCCGACCGATCGGGAAGCTCGCTCTCGACTGCCGAGACGATCTGTCCGACAGTGGGATTGACAAGAGCACGATTTCCGACGAATACCGTCGGCACAGTTTCGTCGCCGCCTGTCGCCGCACGCACCCGGGCGGCACTACCTGGCACCGACCAGATATCGATGTCCGTGGTGGCGATACCGCGCCTGCGCAACGAGCTGCGGAGTCTCGTGCAGAACGGGCACCCGGGTCTCCACATGACCTCGATTCCGTCGACGAACGTCGATGAACTCATACAGACTCCTGTCGTTGGTGTATGCCCACAGGAACCCGTTGTCAGGGCATATCCATTCCAGTCTCTACTTCATCACTGGTACGAGACCATCAGTGGTTGCGGCTGTCGCAGCATCGTTTCGGCGGGCGTGAACATCGGCGTGTCCTCGTCGTAGAAATTTTTCCAGCCCAATGGTGTTCCCAGGGGCAGCGCGTCTCGGACGGCAGCCCAGGTTTCCTCTTTCGCCGCCGGGCCACCCTGCCCGTCCATATGCACCAGAACCTGAACTCCAGGTTGGGAGAGGTCGACACGCTCGAGGCCCCGCACCATCTGAAGTTGAAATTGGTGCAGTAGCAACAGCTTCTGCGGTAGGTCACCTGCAGTCACGATACTGTCGAGCAGGGCTTTCACCTCTTCGACTTCGACTGCATCGACGCTACCCACCCGCTGCAGTGGGTACTGGCCGGGCTCGAGTTTCCATTCCGGGTCGAGTGCGACTCCCACATTGGGAAACTCGAGCAACTCTGCATAAATTTTTGCCTGATCGACGAAGCGGGCCCGACCGGGCTGCAGATCCAACAGCACATAGACGCCCGCCTGCTGCGCTTTCTCGACCCATGGCCTCAACATCTCCACACTGGACTCACCGGAGTAGTCCCCATCCGGTCCAGGCTCTTGGTGAGCGACGGTGGCGATGAGCTCGAATGTCGGCACGACCGGTACATCACTGAATTCTTGGTATTGGGCTGCCAAGTGCCGAACCCGGTCGATCGCTGCATCCGGCCCCTGCTCACCGAGGGCACCGAGCCCGGGGGAACCAGGATGACCGTAGAGCGCAACCAGACGACGACCCGGAAACAGCTGCCTTCCACCACCAGGTAGTTCCGCTGGTTCAGGCACCGCTGCTGGTTCAGGCACCGCGGCCGCGGGTGTATCGGGACTGTCAGCGGAGGCGTCCGACGTCCTCGGAGCCGGTTCGGTGGCCCCGGCAGTACAGCCGGCAGTCAGCAACAGTGCCATCACTGCGGCAGCGGCGGCGTATCGAGAACATGTGGGTGAACCAGGATTGTGCATCGTCGCTCCCCCTTTTTCACAGAGCACCTCTTGGTGCGTGCGCAGCGTAGACACAAACGATGTTCGTGACCAACTTGCCCGACGCCATTGCCTGGCGGGGGCGCAAGTGTCAATCGACCACGTTTTCCTGGAGATGGTCGAGTAAGACCACTTGTGCCGCGTTGAGCTTCGAACGGGCCTCGGCGACCGAAAACCACTCGACCCGATCGATCTCTGGAAAGGAAGTCATCGTGCCGGACTTGGGCGGCCACTCCATCTCGAAGGTGTTGCTGACGGCGCCGGCCGGGTCGAAGTCTGCTTCGACGGCGAAGACAGTCACGATCTTGCCGCCGCGCTGAGTGATGACGGGTAACTCGATCGACAGCTCTACCGGTGGCTCGTAGCCGGTCTCTTCGGTGAACTCGCGTCGCGCGGCGTCGCGGGGATCCTCGTCGGTGTACTCACCCTTGACGACCGACCATGCGCCGAGGTCCTTTCGGCTCCAGAACGGTCCCCCGGGATGCGCGATCAACACCTCGAGGACATCGCCCCGTCGTCGAAACGGCAGTAGACCTGCACTCTTCTTGGGCACCTGAGCAGCATGGCAGATACAACCGCTTCATGAATCCGCCCGTATACCCCAGGGGGTACTTGCATGCCCCCCTTGGTATGTGGCAGCCTCGAGGAAACCCGACAGACAGGACTGGACATGTGTCACCCCGTCAAATGCCCGAAGTGTGGCAAGACCACCTGGGCCGGCTGCGGTCGCCACGTCGACGACGTCATGAGAGACGTTCCAGCATCTCGCCAGTGCACGTGTGCACCCGAACCGGCGGTGCCGATGGGGAACAAAATCTTCCGCTCACTGTTTCGCCGTTAGCTCTACCAGCGCCGGACTTCATTGCCGCAGTTCGACGGCCGGAAGGATTCCCACCATGAGCATCACTCTCCACGCAACCATCGACACACTCGGCGACCAGGCAGCAATGCAGCGCTGATGACACTGGTCCTGGCTCTGATTCTCGGCGTCGCAGTCGGCATCCTGCTCGGTCTCCTCGGAGGCGGTGGGTCGATCCTGGCTGTTCCGGTACTCGTCTACGCCCTCGGACTACCGCTGTCGGAGGCGATACCGACCTCGCTGTTGGTGATCGGCGTCGCCTCCGCAACCGGCGCCATCCCCAAGGTGCGGGCACGGCTCATCGAATGGCGACTGGCTGCAATCTTTGCGGCCACCGGCATGATCGGCACCCTGGTAGGTACGGCCGTAGGCAGGCATCTGCCCGATACCGCCGTGATGATCGGTTTCGCAATCGTCATGATCGTCGCGGGGACACGCATGCTGCGCACCAACGACGACCTCGGAACTGCCTGCAGGACCGACAATTCCGGGATCGATTGGAGGCGATGCGCACCGCGGTCCATACCGACAGGATTCGGTGTCGGTGTTCTCACCGGACTGTTCGGCGTCGGCGGAGGATTCCTCATCATTCCGGCCTTGGTGCTGCTGTTGGGAATCGAGATGAGTGTTGCCGTCGGGACCTCACTGGTGGTCATCGTGGCCAACTCCGCCGTGGGTCTTCTCGCCCAAGCCGGAGGCCTCGGTGGGAACTGGACCCTTACCGTCATATTCGCCGCCGCCGCGATTGTCGGCTCCCTTGTAGCCGGACGCTTCAGCAACCGTGTCGATGCCGACAAGCTCCGGCAATGGTTCGCCTACCTGGTGTTCGCCGTCGCAGGCTACGTGCTCGTCGACACCCTCTTCCTCTCATGACGGTCGGTGGCATCGAGGCCCTCTCCGCACTCCGAAAACGACCCCGAAGGAGCACTCACACATGAACGTGACCGAACCGGACATCGCCATCATCGAAACCACGAGCCTCGGCGACCGCAGTTACTTCATCAGTTACGACGACTACGACAGCGCAGTAGAGCTCGGCCTGCAAAAATCTGACTGAACCGGAAGACCTCGGCTCGGCACCCGGGCTTCTGGCTCACAGTCGGCGACCGAACAGAACCAACACCGCCGACCACGCCAGCGCGAGGAGACCGAACGCTGCGCGAAGCGAGAACGCCGTCGACCAAACGGTGGTGACTCCAGACGGCGGCACCGGCCGTCCGGCGAATCGATCTTCCAACCAGTCGAGCGTCAGCGGAGCCGAGAGCGGATGCAACGACAAGTGCTCGCTGAGCCGGTCTCGAAGGTAGGTCACGTGCGCTCCGTGGTCGAGGTAACGATCGACTTGGCCGTCGACGTCGTCGACCGCGATGATCTGATCGTGCACCGCCTGGACGACGAGCATCGGAACGGTCGGTGCTGTTTGCCCAGGTTGGATAGCTTGAAAGATGTCGAGCAGTTCGGGGCTGGCAAGTAGGTCGGCAAGGGGCATGTCGATGTGCTCGTCCAAGTCGTGCCGCGCAAGTCTCCTCACGGCTGAGACGGTGGTGAGCTCGTTCACCGAGTCGAGCAGCTCGAGACCGGCCGAACTGACATGTCGCCTTATGAAGCGGTCGAGGTCCGGGTAGGTACGGCGCAGGCCCGCGACCACCAGCGTGGGTAGGCCGGCGTGCACTGTCGCATTGAGCCGGATGAAGGCGGAGGCTGGGTCGCCGACCGGTGATCCGAGGGCTGCTCCAACCAGATTGATCTCCGGCGCATAGTCGGGCGCCATCTCCGCCGCCCACGACGACGCCAGGCCGCCACCGGAGTAACCCCACAACCCGACCGGACTGTTGCTTGTCAGTGCAAGTGGAGAGAAGCTCAGTGCCGCACGCACCGCATCGAGCGTACAGAACCCCGGCTCGCGAGGTGATCCCCAATGTCCATGCGGCCCTTCATGATCCGGAATCGAGACGACCCACCCTCGACGAAGCGCATGCAGGATGAGTACGAACTCGAACTGCGGCACCGCGCCCCACGCTTTCGCACCCTTCTGCAGCGCGTACGACGGAAAACACGAATCCGACACCGCGTCGATCGCGCACTGATAGGACAGCAACGGCGAATCGCCGACGCTCCTTCCACGCGGCAGCAATACCGTGGTCACGCTCGCTTGCGCTCTACCGTCGAGGTCGTTGGTGCGATAGAGCAATTGCCAGGCGTCGACCTGCTGGGTAATGCGGCCGAAGAGGGCCAAGTCCACTTCACGTGTCCGAAGGATCGTCCCCGGTTCCGTCACCTCGAAACCCACTCGCGGGATGTAGAACGCGTCTTCAGCGGGCCGAAGTGCCCGTCGAGGCCGTGGCGATTCTTCTGCCGAGAACGGCGTTTCGCCGCTGTCCCTGTCGACGCTCATCGCCCACCCCTTGTTATCCGAGTCTTTCAGTAACAGTAAACGGGGGAAGGATAGCCGGTGTCGGCTGCCGGCATGGAATTCATTCGACGAGCCGATACCCCATCCCCGTTTCGGTGATCAGATGGCGCGGCCGCGCGGGATCGACCTCCAGCTTGCGCCGCAGTTGAGACATGTAGATCCGAAGATAGTTGGATCCGTGATCGTGACCAGGGCCCCATACCGTTCTGAGTAGCTCTTTTTGCCCGACGAGCTTTCCGTTGTTGCGGGCGAGCATTTCGAGTACACCCCACTCGGTCCGGGTGAGGTGTACTCGCAGCCCTTCCCGGATGACGGTTTTCGACGCCAGGTTTACAGTGAACGTCGAGGTCGTGACGATCGGATCCACTCGTCCACCGGCGGCAACCCTCCTACGCACCGCAACCCGTAACCGGGCCAGGAACTCGTCCATCCCGAACGGTTTGGTGACGTAGTCGTCCGCCCCTGCGTCGAGCGCCTCGATCTTGTCGCTGCTGTCGGTCCGTGCGGACAACACGATCACCGGGACATCACTCCACCCTCTCAACCCGGCGAGGACTTCGAGTCCGCCGAGTCCCGGTAGCCCGAGGTCGAGCACCACCACATCCGGGCGCTCGGAGGCAATCGCGCGCAAAGCTCCCGTTCCGGTGTCAGCGGTCACGACGTCGTACCCCCGCGCCGAGAGATTGATACGCAGCGCCCGCACGATCTGCGGTTCGTCGTCGACGACGAGAACCCTTGTCCTACCGACAACCTCATCCACGGGACGCTGCATCGGTAACATCATGGGCCACAGCTTTATTGGTCAGCGATGCCGCTGACGCCAACTCTACGGTCATCGTTACTCCCCCACCGGCGGTCTCGGAGATGGTGACCGCGCCTTTCATTGCCTCGACGAATCCACGTACAACCGACAGGCCCAGCCCTACGCCTGTGGTGTTGTCACTGTCCCCCAGCCGCTGAAACGCTTCGAAGACTGCCTCTTCGGTACCTCTCGCAATTCCAGGTCCACTGTCGGACAAAGTGATCAGAACTCGACCCCCCGCATAGGTTGCGCCGACCCGCACCGGCGTTCCGGGGGCGTGACGCAATGCATTGTCGATCAGATTGGCCAATACCCGCTCGAGCAACCCCGCATCTGCAGCAACCGCCACGTCACCGACGTCCACGATCACCCGCTCGCGGCTACCGGCGGCGGCGGACGAACTGGCGAGGGCAGCGGACACCGAGTCCTCGACATAGACCACCGTCGAGCTCGGTGTGATCACCCCGGCAGCCAGTCTCGACGAATCGAGTAGGTTCCCGACCAGTCCGGTCAGCTGGTCGGTCGATTCTTCGATGGTAGTGAGCAGTTCGGCGGTGTCTTCCGGTGAGAATTCGACGTCGGTACTGCGCAGGCTGGACACCGATGCCTTGACTGCGGCAAGGGGCGTGCGAAGGTCATGACTGACGGCCGAAAGCAGGGCGCGCCGAAGGCGATCCGCTTCGGCGAGACCGGCGGATTTGCTCGCTTCGAGTGCCAGTTCGGATTGCCTGATCAACCCCATCGCTTGATTGGCGACGGCGCTGAGGACACGGCGGTCATGTGCGCCGGTCTTCGATCCGGACAGAAGAAGAGTGAAGGTACCGTCTGCGGTCTCGATTGCCGTGTCGGCGTCGTCGGGCTCGGCCGGCGGGTCCTCTCCGACGGATTCCACGACGCTGCCCTCTGCTCTGATGATCGAAACCGCTCGTTGTGAGTACGTTTCACGGACCCGCTCGAGCAGCGTCCTGATGTCGCCGCCGCGCAGAACGGTTCCGGCGAACAGGGTCAGCAGCTCTGCCTCCTGAGATGCTCTGCGCGCCTGGACTGTTCGACGGGCTGCGGAGTCGACGAGAAATGCCACGGCGACTGCCATGATGAGCAGCACTATCGTGGTGACGAAGTTGTCGGGTTCGGCGATGGTGAAGCTGTGTCGCGGGTCCGCGAAGAAGTAATTGAGCAGCAAGCCGGCAATCAGTGCCGACAATGCTGCGGGCGCAACACCACCGAGGAGCGCCACTCCGAGTACGACCATGAAGAACAGAGCGCTCTCGCCGCCGAGGTCGAGGTACGGATCCACGAGCAGCATCGCCAGCGCGGAGAGGAAGGGGACGATGACCGCAGCAGCCCAGGACAGGATGCGACGCTGCGTCGGTACCAGTCGCTTGATTCGCCAACCACGGCTGATTTCGGCGTGCGTGACCATGTGCACGTCGATCTTTCCCGAGTGCTGAATTACTGTCGCGCCGATGCCCGCATCCATGATGCGGGCCCAGCGGGACCGCCTCGAAGTTCCGATGACCAACTGGGTGGCGTTCGCGCCGCGCGCGAACTCGAGCAGCGTGGAGGGCACATCGTCGCCGACGACGCTGTGCATGCTGGCGCCGAGGCTGGCCGCGAGCTTGCGCACCTTACCCATCTGTGGCGCGGAAACACCTGCCATACCGTCACCACGGATGACGTGCAGGACCATCAGTTCCGCGCTCGACTTCGAGGCGATACGGCTGGCCCTACGGAGCAGGGTTTCCGATTCCGGCCCGCCGGTGACCGAGACGACGACACGTTCCCGCGTCTCCCATGTGTCGGTTATATCGTGTGAACTTCGGTATTTCGCCAACGCCGCATCGACCTGATCGGCTATCCACAACAGGGACAGCTCACGCAGCGCGGTCAAATTCCCTTGACGGAAGTAATTGCTCAACGCTGCATCGACTTTCTCTGCAGCATAGATATTTCCGTGAGACAGTCGACGCCGCAACGCCTCCGGTGCGACGTCGACCAGTTCTATCTGCTCCGCACCGCGGACCACCGAGTCCGGGACGGTTTCGCGCTGCGGTACCCCGGTGATCTGCTCGACCACATCGTTGAGGCTTTCCAGGTGCTGCACGTTCAGCGTCGACACGACGTCGATGCCGGCGTCGAGGAGCTCTTCGACGTCCTGCCAACGCTTCTCGTGCGTGCTCCCCGGCGTGTTCGTGTGGGCGAGCTCGTCGACGAGTACCAGGCTCGGGTTTCGTTCTATGATCGCGGCCACGTCGAGTTCGTGGGCCGTCGATCCCCGATACTGGATCGAACGGAGAGGGATCTGCTCGATCCCCTCGAGCAACCCGGCAGTGCGGGCGCGGCCGTGGGTTTCCACCACGCCCGCGACCACATCGCAGCCGCGTTCCTTCCTGCGGTGCGCTTCACCGAGCATCGCGAAGGTCTTCCCGACGCCCGGTGCCGCACCGAGGTAGATCCGCAGATCACCGCGGTCGGGTCCAACAGAACCGCGCCTGCCTGCCGTGTTGCTCATACTCCTCGTCCTACCGCATTTGTCCGCTCGGTGCTTAGCGTGTGCCGCAGCCCGGCGCGGTCAAACCGAGCGCAAGGTTGAGCTCGGCTACGTTCACTGTCTCACTGCCGAGGAACCCGAACTGACGTCCGTCGGTGTGTTCGGCTACCAACGAGACGACAGTGTCCTTACTCATTCCGTTGACCGTCGCGACTCGTTCGATCTGAATCTGCGCGTACGCCGGACTGATGTCGGGGTCGATGCCCGATCCCGAGCCTGTCAACGCGTCGACCGGTACAGCAGCGGGGTCGACGTTCTCGCGCTCGGCGATCACCTCGCGACGCTCTTCCACAAATGCCGCCAGAGCCTCACTGCTGGGTCCCTGGTTGGTCGGCAATCCCGCTGCCGGATCACCCGTTGCGAAAGCATCCTTCTCGGATACCGACCCGGTGACTCGAGCATGGAAGAAGGGATCCGGTTGCCCGGGGTCGACCTGTGAGTCGACACCGACGAGGCTGCTACCTACGACGCAACCGTTGGCGTCGGTCAGCGGCGAACCCTCGGCAGAGTTCGAGCCGATACGGCTCACTGCCCAGACTGCCGCCGGGTAACCGATACCCAAGATGGCCGTCAATACCAACAGAACCGACAATCCTGCCGCGATCTGACCGAAAAACCTTTGTACGAACCGCATGTCAGCCTATCCCTGGGATGAATCGAACAACGAGGTCGATGAGCCAAATACCGACGAACGGCGTAATGACACCACCCACTCCGTAGAGCAGGAGGTTGCGCCTGAGCAACGTCGAAGCACTCGACGGAACATAGCGAACACCCTTGAGTGCCAGAGGTATCAGCCCGATGATCACCAGTGCATTGAAGATGACCGCCGACAGGATCGCGGACTCCGGAGTCGCAAGACCCATGATGTTGAGTGCACCCAGTTGCGGATACACGACACTGAACATGGCCGGCAGAATGGCGAAGTACTTCGCCAGATCATTGGCCAGGGAGAACGTGGTCAAGGCACCGCGGGTGATCAGCAACTGCTTGCCGATCTCGACGACCTCGATCAACTTGGTCGGGTCGGAATCGAGATCGACCATGTTGCCGGCCTCTTTGGCCGCCGACGTGCCGGTGTTCATCGCTACGCCGACATCTGCCTGGGCAAGTGCGGGTGCGTCATTGGTGCCGTCACCCGTCATGGCGACGAGCCGTCCGCCTTCTTGCTCCTTGCGGATGAGGGCGAGTTTGTCCTCGGGTGTCGCTTCGGCGAGGAAGTCGTCCACACCTGCTTCGTCGGCAATTGCTTTGGCTGTCAACGGATTGTCACCGGTGACCATGACCGTCCTGATGCCCATCGCACGCAGCTGTGCAAACCGTTCGGCGATATGCGGCTTCACGACGTCGGAGAGTTCGATGACGCCCAGAGCACGTACCGGCCCGCCGATCGGGCCGGATGCGACGACGAGCGGAGTTGCACCCATCTGGGCGATGGTGTGTGTGGTCTCATCGACCTCCGGGTTGATCAGCGGTCCGCCGTTGGCGCGAACCCACTCGAGTACCGAGTCGGTTGCGCCTTTCCGGACCTGGACGCCGTCGAGATCGATACCGCTCATCCGCGTCTGTGCAGTGAACGCCACGAACTCGCCGGTCTTCTCGCTGTCGGTGGCCTGCGCAGGCAACGAGTAGTCGCGGGTGCAGAGATCGACGATGCTGCGTCCTTCCGGTGTGCCGTCGGCCAGTGACGACAGCCGAGCAGCGGCTGCGAGTTCTCCGGCTGTGACGCCGGGAGCTGGGTGCAACCCGGTGGCGCGACGATTGCCGTAGGTGATCGTCCCGGTCTTGTCCATCAGCAGTGTGTCGATATCGCCTGCGGCTTCGACAGCGCGCCCGGACATCGCCAGCACGTTGCGCTGCACGAGGCGGTCCATACCGGCGATGCCGATAGCGGACAGCAATGCGCCGATGGTCGTGGGGATGAGGCACACCAGCAGGGCGATCAACTTGATCGGATCCTGTGCTTCGCCGCCGTAGGCGCCCATCGGACCGATTGCGACTACCGCAAGAAGAAAGATGATCGTGAGCGAGGCGAGCAGGATGTTGAGCGCAATCTCGTTCGGCGTCTTCTGGCGCGATGCGCCCTCGACGAGTGCGATCATGCGGTCGACGAACGACTCACCTTGAGCAGAGGTGATTTTTACGACGACCTCGTCGGACAGCACACCGGTTCCGCCGGTCACTGCGCAGCGGTCGCCGCCCGATTCGCGCACAACCGGCGCGGATTCGCCGGTGATCGCCGATTCGTCTACGGTGGCAATGCCTTCGATGACGTCACCGTCGCCGGGGATTATCTCGCCGGCGGAGACGACTACCTCGTCGCCGATCCGCAATTCGGTGCCCGGTACTTCTTCGATAGCTCCCGAGGATGTCCGTCGGCGCGCGATGGTGTCGCGTTTGACGGCACGCAGGCTCGCGGCCTGCGCCTTACCTCTACCCTCCGCAACGGATTCGGCCAGGTTCGCGAACAGCAGCGTGAACCAGAGCCAGGCTGTGACCAGCCAGGAGAACACCGACGGGTTGCTCACTGCGAGAACGGTAGTGATGACCGACCCGATGAGTACCACGAACATGACCGGGTTGCGGGCAAGGTGTCGTGGGTCGAGCTTGCCGAAGGCTGCGGGGAGCGAGGTCCACATCTGCCGTGGGCTGAAGTAACCGGCCTTCACCGGTGTCGACGAGTCGACGACGTCGGTTTCGTTGTCTATCAATCGAGATGATGTGACGGTCATTGCAATGCCTCTGCGATCGGGCCCAGAGCGAGGGCCGGGAAGAAGGTAAGTGCCGCAACGAGTACGGCAGTTCCGAGCAACAGTCCACCGAAGAGCGGGCCGTTGGTCGGCAGCGTGCCGGTATTGGGTGCGGTTCGCTTCGATGTAGCCAGTGATCCGGCGAGCGCCAGAACGAAGATGATCGGCAGGAATCGCCCGAGCAACATGGCAAGGCCGAGTGAGGTCTGGAACCAGTCACTGGTCACCGTCAGGCCACCGAATGCGCTGCCGTTGTTGTTGGAGGCAGAGGTGTAGGCGTAGAGCACCTCACTGAACCCGTGGATCGAACTCGGGGTTCCTGGGTCGCCCGAATTGCCTTGGTAGCCAGTGGTGGACGAGAGAATCACCGAGATGGAGGTTCCCACCAACACCAGGGCCGGCATGACCAGAACGGACAAGGCAGCGAGTGTGATCTGACGCTGACCGATCTTCTTGCCGAGGAACTCGGGAGTGCGGCCGACGAGAAGTCCACCGACGAACACTGCGATGATCGCCAACACGAGCAGTCCGTACAGGCCGGTGCCCACGCCACCGGGCGCGATCTCGCCGAACAACATGTTCAGGATGGCGGCGCCACCACCGAGCGGAGACATACTGTCGTGCGCGGAGTTGACTGCACCCGTGGATGTTCCGGTAGTCGCTACCGCGAACAGGGTCGATCCGGGAATTCCGAAGCGAACTTCCTTACCCTCCATCATCGAACCCGCGGCCTGAGCGGCAACGCCGCGAGCACCGGATTCAGCGAGCGCAATGACGGTGAGTATTGTTGCGAACAGTGCAGCCATGACTGCGAGCAGCGTCAGACCCTGCTTGCGATCGCCGACCATCGTTCCGAAGGTGCGCGTCAAAGCGACCGGGATGAGAAGGATCGCAATGATTTCGACGACGTTGGAGAAGGGGGACGGGTTCTCGAACGGGTGCGCGGCGTTGGCCGCCATGATTCCGCCACCGTTGGTTCCGAGTTCCTTGATCGCTTCCTGAGAAGCAACCGGTGCCAACGCATTGCTCACTGTCACACCGTCGAGACCGGTCGAGGCGAATCCCGAGCTGAAGGACTGAATAGCGCCTTGCGTCAACAGGATCAGAGCAATGATGAACGACAGCGGAAGCAGGATACGAAGCGAAGCGCGAACGAGATCGACCCAGAAGTTGCCGATCTCCCCACCGGTGCGGACTCGTACGAATCCGCGAATGACGGCAATGGCGACGGAAATGCCGACCGCGGCAGAAACGAAGTTCTGTACAGCCAAGCCCATCGGCTGGGTCAGGTTCGACAGCGTCGTTTCGGGGGTATACGACTGCCAGTTGGTGTTCGTGGTGAACGAGACAGCGGTGTTGAAGGCGACCGACGGGCTCACTCCCGACAAACCGCCGTTCAGCGGCAGCACTCCCTGAATACGTTGCAGCGTATAGAGAAAGACGACGCTCGCAGCAGAGAAGCCGAGCAGCGACAGCGAGTAACCCACCCAGGTCTGCTGTGAGCGGGGATCGATTCGGCAGATCCGGTAGATCCACGATTCGACCCGCAGGTCGGCCCAGGCCGTGGTCGTGCCGCCGCGGGTCCGCTGGAGTGTCGCAGTGCGACCTCCTGCGGCGTGGCCGGAGCCGGCACCTTCCTCGTCGGTATCGTGTTCGGTGGCGAAAACCTTCGCCATGTAGTCGCCGAGTGGAACATAGGCAATAGCCAGAACAGCCACGACGAAGGCAATCTGAAGTCCGGCAGCCAGAGCGGCATTCATCTGATCAGAACCTCTCTGGATCGAGCAGTGCGACGAATAGGTAGATCGCCGTCAAAGCAGCGATGACCACCAGGACGACGCTGATGATTCCGTCGGTGGTCACTTCGACTTCCCCTTCGAGGTTGCAGTGTTCGCCAACAACCGCAGGATCAGTGCACATACACCGAATCCCACGGCGGTGACGGCGAGATAGCCCAGATCAGCCATGGATGTTCATGCCTCTTCGACATAGTGGGGTCAACGCTTATACGCGCTGGTCGACGGGCACATCGCCCGACGTTCATGGATATGTCTACGCCGACAAAACCACCCCGCCGAAGATCCTTACGGTTCCTTTATGCCTCCACCGACAGTCATGACGCGAAAGTGACGAGCTCGCGCGGTTCGGTGTCATCGGCCTCATACGCCCGCGCCGGCCCAGTAGCATTGCCGTGGCCGACTCGTTCAACGCGGCACTCGAACGGGAGACGCTGCACAGCGCAGACCACCCCGAATACCCCGAGCGGCAAGGCTCGCGGTATTCGGGGTGGGAGTGTTCCGGCGCGCCTCCGCTGCCCGGTGGAATCAGAAAGGCTTGGTGGGCAGGTACTTTCCGTCGAGGGTGATAACTGCCCGTTCGCCGCCGTCGGGGTCGGCGACCTTCTTGACGTCCAGCTTGAAGTTGATTGCGCTGATGATGCCGTCGCCGAACTGCTCGTGAATCAAGGCCTTGAGGGTAGTGCCGTAGACCTGGAGCATCTCGTAGAAGCGATAGATGGTGGGATCGGTGGGGATGCCGCCAGGAATGGACCCTCGCGACGGGATGGCCTGCAGTGCCATCGCGTCGTCGGCGCCGAGGCCGAGGAGTTCGGCGACGGCATCCGCGGCATCGGCGGGCAGCGGGTGCTGGCCGAGCACGGCGGCGGTCACGAAGGCGACCGAGAGTCCGGTGACATCAGCGATCTGCCGCCAGCTCAGGTCCTTGCGGATCTTTGCGTCGACGGCGGCGACTGCCAGGTTCTGGCGGACGGTCGGATCGAAATGTGCGTGAATCATCAGGGGTGTTCCTTTCATACGGGCTACTCCATGAAGCGGTACGAAGCAGCGGATTTGTGGATCCCGCGCGGTTGCGTGGAGATCCGGACTGCGGGAGGTCAGGCTGCGGTGGCGGCGAATCGGCCGGTGGCGGGATCGGTCTCTTCGACCGTTCCGGTGCCGATGTCGTAGACCCAGCCCTGCAAAGTGAGGGTGTTATCGGCAAGGGACCGGGCCACCGATGGGTGGGTGGCCAGGTTGGCAAGCTGGGCGAGGACGTTGTTGCGGACCAGGGCGCTGACCTTGTCCACGTCGGTCCCTGCGGAGGCTGTTCGGGCCTGGGCAGCGTCGGCGTGACGCAACCAGTCGGCGACCTCGGGTAGACCGGTGAGGTCGTGCCCGTCGGCCAGGGCGGTCATCGCGCCGCAACCGGAATGTCCACAGATGATGATGTCGGATACGCCCAGGACCGCGACGGCGTACTCGATGCTCGCCGCCACCCCGTCGGAGCCTGGTGTGTAAGCGGGGACGAGGTTGCCGGCGGTGCGGATGACGAACAGCTCGCCCGGCTCGCGCTGGGTGATCAGTTCGGGCACGACGCGGGCGTCGGAGCAGCTGATGAACAGCGCAGTGGGCTGGTGGGTGGTAGCCAAGTGCGCGAACAGCGCCGCCTTGGCGGGAAACACTTCGTGCTGAAAACGCCCGACGCCTTCGGTGAGGTTGTGCATGGGGTTCACTCCCTTCTGGACTTCGGCCCTGTCGGGCGGACGAGATCCAGCATGCATGAACAGCATCTATAGTGTCCAAGACGCGGTATTTATGATCATGATTGATGACATCTATAGTTGTTCGATGGCCCTGGAACTTCGTCACGTCCGGTATCTACTCGCAGTCGCTGAGCACGGCAACTTCACGCGCGCCGCCGAAGACCTGCACGTCTCACAGCCGACCCTGTCGCAGCAGATCAAACAGCTCGAGCGCACCATGCGTGTCCAGCTGCTCGACCGCACGGGCCGCACAGTGCGCCTCACCGACGCCGGCGAGGCCTACGTCCACTACGCTCGCCGTGCCCTGCAGGACCTCGCCGCCGCCGAACGAGCGGTCCTCGACGTGCAGGACCTGACCCGAGGTGGCCTGCGTCTGGCGATGACGCCGACTTTCACCACCTACTTAATCGGGCCCCTCGTCGCTCGATTCCACACCCACCATCCCGCGATCGTGCTGGACGTGCGGGAGATGACGCAGGACCGCATCGAAGCGGAGTTGCTGGCTGGCGAGCTCGACCTCGGAATCGCTTTCAGTGGACCTCACCTGCCCGGAATCGGCGCTACGTCACTGTTCGCCGAGGACCTCAGCCTTGTTGTCAGCACGGGCCATCCGCTGGCGGACCGCGCTGAGTCGCTCCCGGTGAGCGACCTCGCCGAATGCCCACTGGCGTTGTTGCGCGGCGACTTCGCCACCCGTGGCCACATCGACACCTATCTCACCGAACACGCTGTGCGGCCGTTGATATCGGTGGAGGCCAACTCGATCACCGCACTGACCGAGATAGTCGAACGGACTTTCCTCGCTACCGTGTTGCCGGCCGCCGTCACCGTCGATCATCGCGACCTTCGGGTCATCCACCTCGACCCGCCGCTTCCCTCGCGCACCGTCACCCTACTGCGCCGCGAAAGCGCCTATCAAAGCGCCGCAGCCTGCGCGTTCACAGATCTCGCACACCACTGGGCCGACGCGAACCCACCACCGGAAAACCTCGCAGCGTAGGGCGCACCGCAGTTCGATCACCGGGCAGATGTTGATTCTGTTCTCCCGCATCCGCTTCGCTACCCGCTCGGCTGCGCGTGTCGGTAAGCGCTGCGTAGGTGCAAGTCTCACAGACTCAGGATTGCCGCCGCAGTCCCTGCAACAGTCCGGTCACCGTCGCGGGCCAACTCGGCGAGTAAGTCCCGCGCCCGGGCTCCCGGAATCTCGGCGAGCGCCTGAGTAATTCGCAAACGGATCGAGGCATCGACCGTAGCGTCGAGATTGTCCTGCATCGCTCGCATGATGCCTTCGGAGACGGTCGGGTCGTCGGCCAACAGTCCCAGCACCTCGGCAGCCTCGACGTCGGAGCGTCCCTCGATCACTATCCGGAGAAGGGCAGGAACAGCCTCGGCGACGCGCCGCATGCCGATGGCCAACGCAGCCCGGTCTCGCACCGCGACATCACAATCGGTGAGTGCAGTCTTCAGCAGCGCCGTGGCTTCGGTGGTGGGTATCTCCGCGATTGCGGCGGCTGCACGGCGCCGAACCTTGACCGACTCCGAAGCCAGACCGCCGGCCAAAGCCGCCAACCCCTCACCAGCTCCCCTCGCAAGCGACCACCGCAGTGCTCCAGCTACATTCGGGTCATCTTCCGACAGTGCAGCCTCGACGAGCGCATCGACGGGAAGCGGCGTGCGCTCGTGCTGGGCCAACACCGCTTGCTGACGGCGGGCGCCCGATTCCGATTCGAGCTCACGTAGCAACGCGATGGTCCCCATGACGTCACCCCAGTGCGAAGCAGTGTCGACTCTTTCGAGCTTTCTGAGTAGTTCCTCTTCTGCAGCGATCCGCGCCTTCGTGTGCTCGATGAGCGCCCCCACCAATTCGGCGGGCGCGAAGTCCGGCTCATCGAGTGCACGCTTGGCATCGCTGAGAGACAACCCCAACGTTCTGAGGCACTCGACCTGGAAGAGGCGACGAATGTCGGCGGTGGCGTATTCGCGATATCCACCGGAAGTGCGGGCCGTCGGCTGCACGAGCCCGATGGCATCGTAGTGACGCAGCATGCGGGTGCTGACTCCCGAACGCCGGGACACTTCACCTATCAACATCTTTCACGCCTCCCGCCTATGAATCCGGTCCGGTCACCGCGACACGCTTGGCCATCTCGACGGATAGGGTGAAACTACTCTCGGGGTCGTTCACCAGCCTTTCCGTGGCCGCCGCATGAGCGCGGACACGTGGATCACGGCTCGCTCCAGCGGCATGCAGAGACGGCGACGCGTCCGACCCCAGCGCTGCCAACGCGCGGCCCAGGCTGAGCTGCATATCATGGTCGCCCCGTCCGAGCGCCTCGACCAAGTCGGCCGCGAGCTCACCCTCGGCGCCCGACGGGACGAGGACCACGGCGGCTCGCCATGCGCTGAGCGCAACGTCGTCGTGCGCGTCGTGCAGCAGTGCCGATACTGCCGGCCATGCCGTCCGATCACCGATCTTGGACAGAGTGTGCAGTGCTTGGCTACGAGCCTGCGCCGTGGCCGAGGACAGCTCCTCGAGCAACCTCGGTACCGTGATCTCCGACGGAAGTCGGCACAAAGCCCACGTCAGCATGTCCCGAACGAAGAAGTCCGGTTCGACGGCACACCGCGCCAGCAAAGCCTGAGCCAGGCCAGGATCACCGAGCGTTCCGGCCGAGAGGGCCGCCCGCAGTCGCGTCGAGGAATTGGTAGCGGCAAGAGCGTCGAGCAGGCGAGTATGCGGCTCGCCCTGGTTGGTCGGGTTCACGACAACCACCTCCTTCACTCGACTACTCCACTCCTTGTCACAGTGTCAGGGTCAAGCGATGAAGTCACTCGATCAACTGGCAACGGTGCATAATTGGCCGATGAATCCCACCGGAATCCTCCGCCGGGCGGCCGACGGTATCGATCTCGAGTTGACCCGAGAGATTGCAGCCTCCCGAGAGGACGTCTGGGCATCGCTCACCGAATCCGACCGCACCGCGTTATGGTTCGGCCCATGGGAACGATTGCTGGAGAACATGATTCGTGTTCAGATGGCTTTCGAGGAAGGTACACCCTGGTCCGTGATGCGCATCGACGCCTGCGAGGCGCCGTCGCGACTGGCGGTCTCGATGATCCACGATGCCGGAAGCTGGAGCATGGAAGTGCTCCTGACCGAGTCCCAGGGCACCACATTAGTGACGCTGATCCAACATCTGAGCGACACCGAAGGGATCGGCGAAATAGGTCCCGGATGGGAGTACTACCTCGACATGCTCGTCAACTCTCGAAACGAGGAGCCACTGCCGAGTTTCGACGACTACTACCCTGCCCAGGCGGAGTACTACTCCTCACTATCGCCCCGCTAGCGGTAGGGCCTGCGCGCAGTTTCCGGGTCGCCGAAGGTGATCGCTCGCTCGCGGCGAGAACCGGTCGCCAGAGTTGCAGCCCAGTTGATCAGCGTGCCGACGCGATTGCGGGCCCCCGAGAGAAACGCGATGTGGATAACTCCCCAGGACACCCAGCCGAGGAACCCGGACATCCGCAGCGGTCCGGCCTGTACGAGCGCGTGCCCGCGGGAGATGTAGGCCGCGGTGCCGAAGTCTCGGTATCGGAACGCCTGTCGTGAGGCAGTCGGGTCGCCCAGATCGGTGGCGATGAGCGAACCGACGTGACGCCCACCCTGCATGGCGACCTCGGCGACGCCCGCGAGATCCTGATAGGACATCAAGTCGCCGACGACCCACACGTTGCGGTGGCCCGGCACCGATAGATCCGACTCGACAGCAATTCGTCCCGATCGGTCCTGCTCGACACCGAGCGCTCCCGCAAGTTGCCGAGCAAACGGAACTGCTTCGACGCCCGCCGTCCACAGCACGGTTCGAGTGTCGTAACGAGTGACCGTCTTCGGCTCCGCCTTCGACGTGGTTTCCACGTCACCGCCGGTGACATCGGTGACGTGCACACCCAAGTGCGTTTCGACGCCGACGGCATCGAGGGTCTTCTGCGCCGCAGCGGACAGCTTCTTGTCGAACGAGGGCAGGACCCGATCGCCGCCGTGGAGTAGAAGCACCCGCGCCTCGCCTGGGTCGATGGAGCTGAACTCGTGAGCCAGCGCCCTGATTGCGAGCTCGCGGATCTGTCCGGCCAACTCCACGCCCGTCGGTCCTCCGCCTGCAACGGCGAACGTCAACCAAGGTCGACGGTCCTCCGCATTGGGCAGTGACTCTGCCATCTCGAACGCGGCGATCAGCTTGCGCCGGACGGTCAAAGCGTCGTCGAGCGTTTTCATGCCCGGCGCGTACTGGATGTAGTCATCGTGACCGTGGTATGACTGCCGCATACCTGCAGCCACGACGAGGTAGTCGTAGGTGAACTCGTAGGTCGAGCCGTCGAACCTGCTCGCGGTCACCACCCGCGCGTCGGGATCTACAGTCGTGGCCTCGCCGAGCGCGACGCGAGCATTCTTTTGCTTGCGTAGTAGATGCCGGAGTGGACTCGAGATGGATCCTTCGGACACCAATCCCGTCGCACATTGGTAGAGCAGCGGTTGAAAGACATGACTCGTTCCGCGCTCCAGCACCGTGACATCCACGTCGCTGCGACGTAGTGCGCGTGCGGCATACAGACCACCGAATCCGCCGCCGACTATCAACACTCGAGGACGACCATGCGCGATCATGAAGCGCGACCACTGCGGTGAACCGGGTTGGGCGCAGACGGCGTCATAAACATGGATGGTTCTCCTCGCGAAGTTTCGGGTCCAGTCATCGAAGATAGACCGGCAGTGGAGGCTCGGGTGAACACTCCTAAAAATCTATGGTGGTCGGGGTAGACATTGTGGTTTCGTTCGTTTACAGTAGTTCTCGTACACGAAAGAAGAGATCGAGAAGCGCGGGAGAGGACGAACTACCCGCGAGAAGAACGGCAGGAAGACGATGCATACCGAGAACGTCGGTTTCAGTTCTCGCGTCACCGCCGGTGCAGGTGCAGTACGAGCAGGTCTAGTTGGTAATTGGAAGAAGGGAGGAGTTGCATCGTCAGTTCGCCCCTGTTGTCGTTTTCGGGCGAACACCGCAGTGTCATCAGGCAAGTGGAAATAGATGGTAGTAATTCCCCACCAGGGCCCCGGTGCGATCATGCACCGGGGCCCTTCGTCTTCGCTTACACCACAACAGTCATCCCACCGCGTGTGCAGCGGATCGATGACTCAGGCTTCGGGTGCCCCGCCTGTACCGTCGATGACTTCTTGAAGATGCGCATTGGCACGGCGAGCGGCAGAAAGCTGATCCTCGAGAACGACGATGCGGCACGCGGCGTCGAGCGCAGTCCCCTGGTCCAGCAGATCACGGACCCTCGACGCAATTCTGAGTTGGAAGCGAGAATACCGCCGGTGCCCGCCCTCGGATCTGTGAGGAATCAACAGGTTCGCCTCGTCGAGGCTACGCAGAAATCCGGGAGTCGCATTCAACATCTGTGCGGCAGTACCGATGTTGTACGCCGGGTAATGCTGATCGTCGAACTTGTCACTTGCCGACGTTTCGTTCACATCGCTATTACTTTGGTTCACAACACCTTCCGGATGAGCCCGCAACTGGCCGGCACCTGGAGACCGACACACGAGCAACACCGTTCAAGGCGCCAAGCCTGGTCCATTTACCTGAAACGACACGAGCGTCCCACGCCCCGGGTCGAATCAGTGGAATAATACCGTTCACGCTGCAACGATGTCTACCTTGGCCACAGCAGGTTTATCTGGATCGACAGGCGGTCATTGTCCCGACTAGTTGTCTCGACCAACTGTGTCCGATTGATAGATGTCGGGGATACCGTCGTTGTCGTCGTCGCAGGTCTCTTCTTCGTAAATCCGCTTGTACACCTTGTTGCGAATGCGCAATAAGGCAGAAGCGAGCAGTGCGGCCAGGATCGATCCCGCCAGGACGCCGATCTTGACGTGATCATCGCGTTCGGTGCCGGGCCCGAAGGCAAGGTCACCGATCAACAACGAGACCGTAAAGCCGATGCCTGCGAGCATCGAAATTCCGACAACATCGATCCACTGCACAGACTTGTCGAGTGATGCGCGCGTAAATTTCGACAACACGAACGTCGTTCCGAAAATGCCGATTGTTTTGCCCAGCACAAGGCCGGCGATGATGCCGAGAGCAATCGGATCACTGAGTGCACTGGTCAAACCACTGAACCCGCCAACGGTGACTCCCGCGGCGCAGAACGCGAAGACAGGGATAGCCACTCCAGCCGACAACGGACGGATTCGATGCTCGAAATGTTCCGCGAGACCTGGGCCGGCATCCGGCCCACCACCTGCGCGACTACGCACCACTGGGACGGCGAATCCGAGCAAGACACCGGCGACAGTGGCGTGAATGCCAGAGTCGTGTATCAACACCCAAGTAATCACCGCGAGCGGGATGAGTATCCACCAGGAACGGACCCGCTTCTGCACCGCGAGAGTGAACAATGCCAGCGGAATCAACGCCAATCCGAGAGCAACGAAGTTCACCTCGTCGGTATAGAAAATCGCAATCACGGTGATCGCGAGAAGATCATCGACCACAGCGAGCGTGAGCAGAAATGTCCGTAGCGCAGTGGGCAAATGCGTACCGATTACGGCAAGGATCGCGACCGCAAACGCGATATCGGTCGCGGTGGGAATTGCCCAACCCTGTAGGGCGCCATCACCGGTAGTCCTGTTGAGCGCGACGAATATCAGCGCCGGAACGACCATGCCGCCCACCGCGGCTGCAATGGGCAGTGCCGCACGCCGAGGGTCGCGCAGATCACCGGCAACGAATTCGCGCTTGAGTTCCAGACCGACGACGAAAAAGAAGATCGCCAAGAGACCGTCGGCCGCCCACGTCGACAGCGTGAGATCCAGATGTAACGCCGACGGCCCGAACTTGACGTTCATCAAGGACTCGTAACCGTCGGACCACGGCGAATTCGCCCACGTCAACGCAGCGACTGCGGCAATGAGCAGCAAGATGCCGCCGACGGTTTCCTTGCGGAGAATCGCGGCGACACGGTCCGCTTCGGACCAGGATCCACGAGAGAACAGTGGCAGCCGTTGCGAGTTGGACGACATATGTGGCGAGCCTTTCGTTGAGCGTCCCCAGCCACCGTAACGACGCTCTACTGACGGGACGTCCGGCTGAATCGGCAAGCATTTGAGCATGGTCGAACCATGCCGACCAGACTTCCCGGCGCACCGGTGGTTAGTTTATCGGTTACATCGACCGAACGACAATCGAACAGATGCAATCGCCACTCACAGCAGGTTGGCGCGGCGTCGGATACCGTCCCGTCGGTTAATCGCCACCGCTGCAGATCTATTGCCCGACCGCAAACGAGACCTGTCGATTTGGTGGAGGTTCACCGGTCGCATTACCGTAAGTTGGAATCAATATCACTTTTTCTACATTTCCATCAAGCAATGCAAGGGATCTTCCTCGATATGAATTCTGTGATCTCAGCGTGGCGTGGCCTACGCAAACCGGTGTTCATACCGGCCTCACTGATAATTTTCGCAATGATCATCTTCTCGGTGGTCTTCGCCAGTACCGCGTCCGATGCGTTCGAATCCCTGAACACTGCAATTACCAACGGTGTCGGCTGGTGGTACATCCTCAGTGCCACCGGATTCGTCTTGTTCGCCCTGTATTGCGGCATCAGCCGAATCGGCAACATCCGCCTCGGACGCGACGACGAGAAGCCCGAGTTCGGTGTCCTCTCCTGGTTCGCGATGCTCTTCAGCGCTGGGATGGGCATCGGCCTGGTGTTCTACGGCGTCGCGGAGCCTCTCTCGCACTACGTCAATCCGCCGGAAGCCGGACGAATCGAAGGTTCCACCGACGGTGCCGCGAACCAGGCCATGGAACTCACGCTGTACCACTGGGGTTTGCATGCGTGGGCGATCTACGTGGTCGTCGGACTGGGCCTCGCCTATATGACCTACCGCAAGGGTCGCCCACTCTCCGTTCGATGGCTCCTGGAGCCCTTGCTCGGTCGTAAGCGCATCGAAGGCACCATCGGTCACGTCATCGACGTCATTGCAATCGTCGGGACTATGTTCGGTGTCGCGACCTCGCTCGGCTTCGGTGTCCAGCAGATTTCAGCGGGACTCGAGTACCTGGGCTGGATCGAGAGCAGTAACTGGTTGACGATCATCCTCATCGCAGGTGTCACCGGACTGGCAACATTCTCGGTAGTCTCCGGCGTGTCGAAGGGTCTCAAATGGCTCTCCAACATCAATATGGTGCTCGCTGCCAGCTTGGCAGTATTCGTACTGATCCTCGGACCTACTTTGTTCTTGATGCAGTCCTGGGTGCAGAACCTCGGTGGCTACGTCCAAGCCCTGCCCGAGCTGATGTTGCGCACCTCACCATTCGCCGATGATGGTTGGGCTGGGGCGTGGACGATCTTCTACTGGGGCTGGTGGATGAGCTGGGCCCCGTTCGTGGGTATGTTCATCGCCCGCATCTCGCGTGGGCGCACCATCCGTCAGTTCGTCTTCGGAGTGCTGCTCGCACCGACCATCATAGGTTCGTTGTGGTTCACCATCTTCGGTGACGCAGGTATCCTGCGGCAACGCAACGACGGCGACATGCTCACCGCAGCCGGGGAGGTCGACACCAACACCACCCTGTTCGCCTTGCTCGACGGTTTTCCGCTTGCCACGGTCACGAGTGTTTTGGCGATCTTGGTGGTGGTGTTCTTCTTTGTCACGTCTTCGGACTCAGGGTCCTTGGTGATCGACATCCTGTCCACGGGTGGTGATCTCGACACCCCGAAGATCACCCGGGTGTACTGGGCAGTTCTCGAGGGCGTCGCCGCAGCGATTCTGCTTCTGATCGGCGGTTCCGGATCGCTCACCGCACTGCAAACAGCATCGATCGCGACGGCGGTGCCGTTCTCGATAGTCCTTGTCCTTGCGTGCATTTCGATGCTCAAGGCTTTCCACTACGACGTTGCCACTACCCCCAACTACGTCCGAATCACCGCGACTGGCGAGACCTCGAATGGCGCATTGGTGAACGCTGAAGGTAAGTCCGACGTTCCAGGGCGTCGCAAGCGTGGTGCCGGAATCTCCTCGACCTTCTCCGGTCTCGCGCCGTCTCGGGAGAATCTCACTACACCAAGCGCGGGGCACGTAGTCGTCGCTGTCCACCAGCTTTCGTCCGACCAGATCGGAATCCACCCGGACACCGGTGCCGTCGAGTACTCACCCGGCGAGGCACGACGCGATCCACTCGGTGGAGAGGTGTTCGACTCTCAGGAGTTCGTCGACTCCGCGGAAGGCCATGCGCAGAAGGCAGAGGGACAAGTGCAGACCCAGTCTTCCGACCGATCTGACTAGAAGTCATCTGCGTTCTTGTCGACAGTCGTGCCCGGATCGAGTACCAGATC